>JAJUGK010000081.1 GCA_029268205.1 Nocardioidaceae bacterium | reverse complement strand
GTCGAGGTTGAGCAGAGCGATCCGGCTCTCGATGAGCTGGGCCTTGTTGGTGGCCGTGCTCAGACGCAGGTCCTCGAGCGGGTCGATGGCCAGGTCGACCAGGACGTACATGATGAGCGTCGAGACCAGGACGACCAGGCTTGAGGTGAGCAGGCGCCGGGCGAAGAACATGATCATGGGAGTCGCGCAACCTTCGGCGATGCGGTCAGGGATGCCGGCCGGGGTGCGGCCGGGTCGAGACTACGGGTCGCGAGAAACTGCTCCGCTCCCCCAGCCTGGAGAGAGGAGCGCCATCGGGATCGACGGCGCTCCTCTCGGAAGCCACGACCGGGGTGGGCGGGGCGCTTGGCCCCGCCCACCGACGGTCGAGTGACGATCAGCCCTCGGGGACCTCCCAGTCCCAGAAGGCGTGGAAGATCGTCGGGTTGAGCGGCGCCGGCTTCACGTTCGCGATCCGGTCGCTGCGCCAGGCGGCGACGGCCGGGAACTGGAACAGCGTGGTGCCGATCTGGTCGTCGACCAGGATCTTCTCGATCTGCATCTGCAGGTCGAGCTGCTCGTCCGGGTCGGTGGTGACGTTGAGCTGGCTGAACAGCTTGTCGACCTCCTCGTTGGAGTAGCCGTTGAGGTTGTTCAGACCACCGGTGCCGAAGGTCGGCTGGCTCTCCGAGACGGCCGTCGAGGTCGACTGCCACGCGAAGAACACCGCGTCGTAGGTGCCGTCACCGAGCTTGGAGCCCCAGTTGACGTTGCGCTGGTCGATCAGGTTGAAACCGGCCTCGGCGAGCACCGGCTTGGCGATCGCGAAGAGGTTCTCACGACGGACGTTGCCCTCGGCGAACATGGTGCGGACGTCGATCGGGGTGTTGACACCGGCCTCCTCGAGGATCGCCTTGGCGGCGGCGGGGTCACCGGTGTGCTGCTCGGCCATGCCGTTGGAGCCGACGATCTCGTCGTAGCCGGGCGCACCCGGGGTGACGAGGAACGAGTTGCGGACCTCGGCGTCCTCCTGCAGCGGCTTGACCAGCTTGTCGACGACCTCCTGGCGCGGCCACGCGGTCAGGAACGCCTTGCGGACGGCCAGGGCCTTGTCCTCGTCGCCGCCGTAGCTCTTGGCGTCGAACGGACCGCCGTTGTTGAACACCAGGTCGACGTGCTCGTAGGTGCCCTCGACGCCGGTCTCGACCTCGACACCGTCGATGCCCTCGACGCGCTGGAGCACGTCGGTGGTGGC
Organism: Nocardioidaceae bacterium; assembly: GCA_029268205.1. Taxonomy (GTDB): domain Bacteria; phylum Actinomycetota; class Actinomycetes; order Propionibacteriales; family Nocardioidaceae; genus Nocardioides_A. Next base: position 10,322 of record JAJUGK010000081.1, on the reverse strand, counting down.
CTGCGGGGCGAACAGGTCGATCTCGCCGTTCTCGAGCGCCTGGGCCTGCGCGAGCGGGTCCTCGTTCCAGCGGACGGTGACCGTCTCGATGCTGGCGGCGTGGTCGCCCTCGTAGTCCTCGTTGGCCTTCAGGGTGATGTACTGGTTCTCGACGAACTCGGTCATCAGGTACGCGCCCGAGGACAGGTAGAGCGACTGGTCGTCGGGCAGCGACGTGTAGTCGTAGCCGGAGTTCCAGAAGTTCGCGATCTTCGAGAGCGCGGCGTTGTCCTTGTTGTTGACCGCGTCGATGAACGCCTGCTTGGCCTCGTCGGCGTCCTCGATGCCGAGGGCCTGCTGAGCGGTCACGTGCGCCGGGACGTTGGCGCCCATGACGAGCTCCCAGTCGGCGTACGGCTCGTCGAAGACCAGCGTGATGGAGCGCTGGTCCTCGGAGATCTCCGGGGTCTGGGTGACCAGCTCGAGGCCGGCGGAGGAGGAGTCGAAGAAGACGCCGTCACCGGGCTCGGGCACGTTGGTGTCGGGGTTGCGCTTGACGTCCCCGGCGCTGACGGTGTTGAGCTGGCCGCTCTGCGAGGCCCAGGTGAGCAGCAGGTCGGCGGCGTCGAGCGGTGTGCCGTCGGACCACTTGGTCTTCTCGTCGACGGTCCAGGTGACCGTCAGCGGGTCCTCGGACTCGACCTCGTAGGTACCGAAGGACTCGTCCTGGACGAGCTCCTGGTCCTCGTTGTAGTAGTTGAAGCCGCCGTTCATCATGTACTTGATGATCGAGTTCGCGGTGGCGTTGCCGTTCGAGGTGTTCTCGTTGTACGAGTAGAACGGCTGGTTCCATCCGACGGTCACCGCGGTGTTGGCCGCGGGGCCCTCCGAGGAGCCCTCGTCATCGGCCGGGGGCGAGCACGCGGCTGCCACCATCCCGAGGGTCACCGCTGCCGCGGCGACTGTGAACTTCCTGATCTTCACGGATCCTCCAGATCTCGTCTGATGCCGTGGTGCTCGTCGCGCGAGGGAATGCCACCTGGCCGACGTCCACCTTCTGCGCGGACAGTAATCATCAAAGGCCACGGAAGTCCCCTCGGCCCGGGCCTGTGGGCGCATCGTTACGCAAGTGAGACGTGTGTCAGGTTTGCGTCATTGTGACCGTTTCGTGTCATTCGACGCGGCGCCCGACCACCGGTCGACGACCGACCGAGGACCGGGCACTCACCGCCGGGGTGCCGACGCGGGTCAGCCGCCGGCGGCGGGGGCGACGACGCGGCCCCGCAGGACCACCCAGCGGGGGTGGCGCAGCACGCGCAGATCGGCCAGCGGGTCGGCGTCGTAGACCACGAAGTCGGCCATCGCGCCCGGCGTCAGGATCGCGTCGACTCCGAGCCAGGCCCGGCCCTTCCACGACGCCGCGGCGAGCGCCTCGTGGGTGCTCAAGCCGTACGTTGTGAGCTCGAGGACCTCCTCGGCGAGCATCCCGTGCGGCTGCACTCCCCCGGCGTCGGTGCCGGCGTAGATCGCCACCCCGGCCTCGTGCGCGGCCCCGATCGTCTCCTTGCGGCGCGCGAAGAGGTCCCGCATGTGGGCGGCGTACCCGGGGAACTTCTGCTCTCCCGCGGCGGCGTACTCCGGGAAGCTCAGCAACTGCTTCACGGTCGGCACGAGCGCGACCCCGCGGGCGGCCATCCGGTCGACGAGGTCGGTGGAGAGACCGGTGCCGTGCTCGATGCAGTCGATGCCGGCGTCGATGAGGTCGGGCAGCGCCTCCTCGCCGAAGACGTGCGCGGTGACCCGGGCGCCGTGGGCGTGGGCGACCTCCATCGCTGCCTCGAGCACCTCGCGCGGCCACAGCGGCGCGAGGTCCCCGCGCTCGCGGTCGATCCAGTCGCCGACGAGCTTGACCCAGCCGTCGCCGCGCTGGGCCTCCCGGGCGACGTACGCCGGCAGCTCCTCGGGCTCGAACTCGTGACCATAGTTGCGGATGTAGCGCTTGGGCCGCGCCAGGTGCCGCCCCGCACGGATCAGTCGCGGCAGGTCCTCGCGGTCGTGGACCCAGCTGGTGTCGGCCGCCGAGCCGCAGTCGCGCAGCAGCAGCGCGCCGGCGTCGCGGTCGGCGAGCGCCTGCGCCTCGGTGGTGGCCTCGTCGACCGCGCCCCGGGAGTCGAGTCCGATGTGACAGTGGGCATCAACCAGCCCCGGGACGATCCAGCCGTCGGTGCACACGACGTCGGCATCCGCGGCGGGCTCGGCGGCGATCACGCCGTCGACCACATCGAAGGTGCGACGTTCACCGTCGGGCAGCACGGTGCCGGTGAAACGCAGGGCGGTCGGACCACTCGCAGGCATGGGGCGACGCTACCCGGTCACCGGCCCGTCTCCGGGTCGCGGAACGCGACCGACGGGTAGCCGGTGTCGAAGTGCATGTAGTCGGGCACGTCGATGTTCTGCCAGATCCAGCCCTCGTCGATGAAGGCCTGCCACACCGGCCCGCCCTCGAGGATCTTGCCCGGCCCGGGGGTGCGCTCCTTGAACTCCGGCCCGGGGAACCAGCACTGGCAGCGCAGGTCGATCCACGGGTTCTCCCGGGGGTTGATGTCGATCGCGCGCCCGTTGGCGTGGGGCGAGGCCTGCTGCGGAGCGTTGATCTGGTCGGGGCGGCGGCAGTTGTAGGAGGCGGTGTTGTCGGCGCGCAGGCTCGCGTGGCTGTCGCCGTCGTAGTGCTCCAGCGGCCGCATCCGCCGGATCGGGAACTCCTGGTCGAAGAGCTGGGTGAAGATCCGGGCCACGCTGCGGGCGACGTCGGCGTTGACCACCAGCGTCCCGCGCCTCACCCGCCCGTCGAACGTGTGGTGGTTGACCACGACGCGTCGCAGCTGCTCACGGCCGGTGATGGGGCACCCGGCGTACGCCATCCCCGCCGCCACGATGCGGTTCCACTGCGTCCGGGTCACCGGACGGACGCGGGCGTCCGCGGTCGTCGGCTCGGGCTCCCGGGTGGGCGAGGGCTCCGCGGTCGGGGTGGGATCGGACGTGGGATCGGACGTGGGGTCGGTCGGCTCCGGCCCGGACCCGGGGCTCGTCGGGGCGGGGCTCGTCGGGCCGGAACTGGTCGGGCCGGAACTGGTCGGGGCGGACTCGTCGCCGGTGAACAGGTCCTCGACCGCGCCACACCCGCTGAGCACCAGCACGCCGGTCAGGAGCAGCGCGAGCACCCACCGCAACGGCGTACGGCGGCTCCGGGAGGGGCGCCGGGTCACTGCTTGAGGTACTTCGCCAGGTCGTCGGGGAGCTGCAGGTCGCCCGGGTCGGTGTCCTGCCCGGCCGGGAGGCCGAACGGGTTGGCCGCCGGCGCCGGGGTCTCCTTGGCCTGCTGCGCGCGCTTGGCGGGGTTGCCCGAGACTCGCTTGCCCTTGCCCTTGCCCTTCTTGGCCGACTGCTTGGCCTTGGTGCGCTTGCCGCCGCCGGGCAGCCCCATGCCGGGCATCCCCGGCATGCCCGGGATGCCGCCGCCCTTGGCCATCGACTGCATCATCTTCTTGGCCTCGAAGAACCGGTCGACGAGCGTGTTGACGTCGGAGACCCTGGTGCCCGAGCCCCGGGAGATCCGGGCGCGGCGCGAGCCGTCGATGATCTTGGGGTTCGCGCGCTCGGCGGGGGTCATCGAGAGGATGATCGCCTGGATCCGGTCGATCTCGCGCTCGTCGAAGTTCTCCAGCTGCTCGCGCATCTGCCCGGCGCCCGGCAGCATCCCGAGGATCTTCGACAGCGAGCCCATCTTGCGTACGGCCTGCATCTGCTCGAGGAAGTCCTCGAGGGTGAAGTCGCCGCCCTGGCCGGTGAGCTTGGCGGCGGCCTTCTCGGCCTGCGCGACGTCGAAGGACCGCTCGGCCTGCTCGATCAGGCTGAGCATGTCGCCCATGTCGAGGATGCGCGAGGCCATCCGGTCGGGGTGGAAGAGGTCGAAGTCGGTCAGCTTCTCGCCCGAGGAGGCGAACATGACCGGCCGGCCGGTCACCGAGCGGATCGACAGCGCCGCACCACCCCGGGCGTCGCCGTCGAGCTTCGTGAGGACCACGCCGTCGAACCCGACGCCGTCGAGGAAGGCCTGCGCGGTGGACACCGCGTCCTGACCGATCATCGCGTCGACGACGAAGAGCACCTCGTCGGGCTGCACGGCGTCACGGATGTCGGCAGCCTGCTGCATCATCTCGGCGTCGACACCGAGGCGACCCGCGGTGTCGACGATGACCACGTCGTGCAGCGTGCGGCGGGCGTGGTCGATCGAGGCGCGCGCGACGCCGACCGGGTCGCCGACCCCGTTGCCCGGCTCGGGCGCGAAGACGGTCACGCCAGCGCGCTCACCGTTGACCTGGAGCTGGTTGACGGCGTTGGGGCGTTGGAGGTCGGCGGCCACGAGCATCGGGCTCTTGCCCTGCTCCTTGAGCCAGAGCGCGAGCTTGGCCGCCAGCGTCGTCTTGCCCGCACCCTGCAGGCCGGCGAGCATGATCACCGTCGGCGGGTTCTTCGCGAACCGGATCCGTCGCGTCTCCCCGCCGAGGATCGCCACGAGCTCCTCGTTGACGATCTTGATGACCTGCTGGGCGGGGTTCAGCGCACCCGAGACCTCCTCGCCGCGCGCCCGCTCCTTGACCGCCCCGACGAACTCCTTGACCACCGGGAGCGCAACGTCCGCCTCGAGCAGGGCGATGCGGATCTCGCGGGCGGTGGCGTCGATGTCGGCCTCGGACAGGCGACCCTTGCCGCGCAGCTGCTTGAAGGTGTCAGCAAGGCGGTCGGAGAGCGTGGCGAACAAAGTGGTTCATCCTCGAGTCGTCGTGCGCCGGGGGCGGCCCGGCACGGGGTGTGCGCACGGCCGACCCGCGGGGGTCAGCCGGGGTCCAGCGTAACGGCGCCGAGCAGGGCCGTGCGTACGGCGTGGGCAGCCTGCTCCGCCCGCGCGGGCGACAGCGGCTCGCCCCGGGGCTCACGGACGTAGAACACGTCGACCGCCTGCGGGCCCCAGGTCTCGATGTGCGCCGAGGAGACCGTGACCCCCACCGACGTCAGTGCGGCGGCGACCAGGTGGACCACGCCGGGCCGGTCGTCCATCCGCACCTCCAGCACGGTGGACCGGTCGGAGGCCGACGCGCACACGGTCACCGTCGGTGCCAACCGCGCTGGGGCGGGACGCGCCAGCCGGGTGTTGGGATCGATGCGCCCCGCCTCGATCGCCTCGAGTCGGGTGGTCAGCACCGCGGGGTCGACCGGGGTCTCCTCGGTCTCCCACACCGAGGTCGCGCGACCGGCCTCCGACCAGGCCCGCGCCGAGCGGACGGCCAGGCGCCCGAGGGCGAGGACCGCCGCGACGTCGGCGAGCAGCCCGGGGCGGTCCGGCGCGATGACGGTGATCCGTTGCCCGCCCGGCGCCTGCTCGACCACGAATCGGGCCCGGGCAGCCGGCGTACCCGTGCCGGTCCTCGTGCCCGTGCGCGTCGGACCCGCCACCGGTGTGGTCGGTGCCTCCCGACGCTCGCCCGGTTCCTCCCGACGGGTGCCCGTGCCGACGGCGGCCAGGCACCGGCGCCCGAGGTCGCGAACGAGGGCGGCCCGCCACGGGGTCCACGCCTTCGGGGCGGTCGCCCGCGCGTCGGCCTCGGTCAGTTGGATCAGCAGCCCGAGGTCGGCCGCGGTGGGTACCTCCGCGAGGACGCTCGCCACGGTGGCGGGGTCCTCGGGGTCGCGGGTGGTCGCGGTCTGCGCGAGCAACAGGTGCCAACGCACCAGCCGGGCGACCCGCTCGACGTCGACCGGAGGAAGGCCGAGCCGACCCGCGACCTCGCGGGCGATCGGCTCCCCCGCCTCGCAATGCTCGACCGTGCCGCCCTTGCCGATGTCGTGCAGCAGGGCCGCGAGGAGCAGCAGGTCGGGGCGGGCGACGTGGCGGATGAGCCCCGATGCCTCGATGCAGGTCTCCACGACGTGGCGGTCGACGGTGAACCGGTGCACGACCGATGCGTGCGGGAGCAGCCGGATCCGCTCCCACTCCGGCAGCAGCCGGGGCAGCGCGCCGGTCTCGTCGAGGGTCTCCCAGACGATCCGCAGCCCCTCGCCCGCACCCAGCAGCCGGACCAGGAGTGCCCGGGCCTCGGACGGCCACGGGGTGAGGAGGTCGGCGCTCTCCCGGGCGAGCCGCGCCGCGGTCGGCGGCGCGAGGACCAACCCCCGCTCCGCGGCCTCGGCGGCCGCCCGCAGCAGCAGGGTCGGGTCGCGGTCGGGACGGGCGCCGGCCGCCAGGACGATCTCCCCGTCGGCGACGGCGACCCCGTGGCCGAGCGGCTGGAGGGCGGGGCGTCGCCCCCGACGGGCGGTGCGGTGCCGTCCCAGCGCGGCGTCGACCCGGCGCCAGGTGAGGTGGGACAGGTGGGTCATGCGGCGTCCGAGCGCACGCAGGTGCCGCTGGGCGGCCCGCTCGTCGCTCATCCCGAGCTCGTGGGCGAGGCCGGCCCAGTGCTCGGGTGCGACCCGGTCGGTGGCGCGGCCGGCGACGGTGTGCAGGGCGTCGCGGGCATCGAGGAGCTGGGTGCGGCAGCGCTCGAGGTCGGTGTGGGGCACGTCGACCAGCCAGGTCGCGACCAGCGCTTTGAGCACCGTGGCGTCCCGCAGCCCGCCGGCGGACTCCTTGAGGTCGGGTACGGCGGCGTGGGCCAGCTCGCCGCGGCGCTCCGCCCGGTCGCGCACCGTCTCCTGGAGGGCCCCGAGACGCTCGCGGGCGTCGCGGCGCCACTGGGCGAGCACGGTGGTGCGCAGGCGCAGGGTGAGGTGGGGGTCGCCGGCGAGGTGGCGCAGGTCGAGCAGGCCGAGCGCGACGCGCAGGTCGGCGGCCGCCGCCTCCACGCACTCGGTCAGGCTGCGCACGGCGTGGTCGAGCGCGACGCCGGAGTCCCACAGCGGGTACCACAGCTCCCCGGCCCGCTCCCCCGGCGCGACGTCATCGGCATGGACCAGGACCACGTCGAGGTCGCTGAACGGCGCGAGCTCGCCGCGCCCGTAGCCGCCCACCGCGACGACGGCGACCCCCGCGGCGGGCAACCCCGCTTCGTCGTACGCGGTCCGGACGAGCGCGTCGGCGGCGGCGCATCGGTCGCGCCGGGTGGTGCTGGTCATCGGCGGGGCCCTCTCGGGTCGGACGGCGGGCACGCCTCCGGCCACGGTCCGCGCGTGGCGGGCCGTGGCCGGTGGGCGTACTGGCGTGCTGGTGTGCTGCGTCGGGTCGTGGTCAGACGGCGGCGGCGTCGGTGTCACCGGTGCGCACCCGCACCACCGTGTCGACCGGGGTGACCCAGACCTTCCCGTCGCCGATCCGGCCCGTCTGGGCGGTCTTGACGATGATGTCGACCACGTCCTGCGCGTCGGGCCCCTCGACCACGATCTCCAGGCGGATCTTGGGCACCAGCGCGATGTCGTACTCCGCGCCCCGGTAGACCTCGGTGTGACCCTTCTGGCGGCCGTAGCCGGAGACCTCGCTGACGGTCATGCCCGTCACCCCGAAGGTCTCCAGGGCCTCGCGGACCTCTTCCCACTTGTGCGGCTTGATCACCGCGGTGACGAGCTTCATGCGGACACTCCTTCGGAGACGGGGGCGGACGGGGCGAGGGCGGAGCCGCGGCGGACCGCGCCGACACCACCGAAGTCGTAGCCGGACTCGCCGTGCTCGGCGGAGTCGATCCCAGCGACCTCCTCCTCCTCGGTGACGCGCCAGCCCATGACCGCCTTCAGGGCGAGGGCGATGAGCAGCGTCAGAATGCCGCTCCACAGCATCGCGAACGCGGCGATCGCGATCTGGACCACCAGCAGCTTGATGCCGTCGCCGTAGAGGAGACCACCCGAGGTGGCGATGAAGCCGAGGGCCACGGTGCCGACCAGGCCACCGACCAGGTGGACGCCGACCACATCGAGCGAGTCGTCGTACCCGAGCTTGTATTTCAGGCCCACGGCCAGGGCGCACAGCGCACCGGCGACCAGGCCCAGGCCGATGGCCCCCATCGGGCTGACATCGCCGGCGGCCGGGGTGATCGCGACCAGACCGGCGACGATGCCCGAGGCGGCCCCGAGCGAGGTGGCCTCGCCGTCGCGGATCTTCTCCACGACCAGCCAGCCGATGATGGCCGCCGCGGTGCAGGTGGTCGTGTTGACCCAGGCCAGTCCGGCCGCGCCGTCGGCGCCGTACGCCGAGCCGCCGTTGAAGCCGAACCAGCCGAACCACAGCAGGCCCGCGCCGAGCATGACCAGGGGCAGGTTGTGCGGACGCATCGGCTCCTTGCCGAAGCCCTTGCGGGCGCCGATGACCAGGGCGAGCACCAGCGCGGCCACACCGGCGTTGATGTGGACCACGGTGCCGCCGGCGAAGTCGATCGGGGCGACCTCGGCGACGCCGTCGGCCGCGCCGAAGATCAGCGCCGCCAGACCGTCCTCGGAGTCACCCAGGAAGCCGCCACCCCACACCTGGTGGGCCAGCGGGAAGAAGCAGGCGGTGGCCCAGATCGCGGTGAAGACCATCCAGGTGGAGAACTTCACGCGGTCGGCGATGGCGCCGCTGATCAGGGCGACGGTGATGATGGCGAAGGTCGCCTGGAACCCGACGTCGACGATGACGGGCAGGCCGCCGGAGAGGACGTACTCACCGGCGTCGTCGAGGATCGTGCCCTGCAGGCCGAACTGCTCGAAGGGGTTGCCGAGGAACCCGCCGATGGAGCCGTCGGAGTAGGACATCGACCAGCCCCACAGGACGTAGACCACGCCGATCACGCCCATGGCGCCGAACGACATCATCATCATGTTCAGCACCGACTTGGAGCGGACCATGCCCCCGTAGAACAGCGCCAGACCGGGGGTCATGAGGAGGACCAGGGATGCGGAGGTCAGCATCCAGGCGGTGATGCCCGGATCCAGTACTTCTTCCATGTGCGAAACCTCGTGTTCGTGTCGCGGGAGGAGTCCGGCGACGCGTAACGACGCTGTTCGGCGGGCGCGGGCTCCAGGTGGAGACACTGTGGCGAGCCGAGGTTTCAGCCCGCGTCGTCGATCGTGACGACTGTGTGACGAGTGCGGGCGCTGTGTTACAGGAATGTGTCGGCTGCCCCGGCGGCTGTCCGGGTGCGGTGGGGGCTGGCTGTCCGGACTGGCGGGGACGGGCCGGTCAGGCCTCCAGCAGGGCGTCCACGAACGCACCGGCGTCGAAGGGCGCCAGGTCGTCGGCACCCTCGCCGAGACCGACGAGCTTCACCGGGACGCCGAGCTCGCGCTGCACGGCGACGACGATCCCGCCCTTCGCCGAGCCGTCGAGCTTGGTGAGCACCACGCCGGTGACATCGACGACCTCGCTGAAGACGCGGGCCTGGGCCAGACCGTTCTGCCCGGTGGTGGCGTCGAGGACCAGCAGCACCTCGCTGACGGGGGCCTGCTTCTCGATGACCCGCTTGACCTTGCCGAGCTCGTCCATCAGGCCGGCCTTGTTCTGCAGGCGGCCGGCCGTGTCGACGATGACGACGTCGGCGTCGGCGTCGATGCCGCTGCGCACCGCCTCGAACGCCACGGACGCCGGGTCGGAGCCCTCCGGTCCGCGCACCACGGGTACGCCGACCCGCTCGCCCCAGGTGCCGAGCTGCTCGGCGGCCGCCGCGCGGAAGGTGTCGGCCGCGCCGAGGACCACCGACTTCTCCTCGGCGACCAGGACCCGTGCGAGCTTGCCGACGGTGGTGGTCTTGCCGGTGCCGTTGACGCCGACGACCAGGGTCACCGCGGGCTTGCCGTCGGCGCCGTCGGTCGCCAGGCTCCGGTCGAGCGAGGGGTCGACGAGGGCCAGGAGCTCCTCACGGAGCACGGCACGCACATCGGTGCCCTCGGTCCCCTCGACGCGCAGCCGGTCGCGCAGGCGCTCGACCAGCTCGGTGGTGGCCCCGACGCCGACGTCGGCGGTGAGGAGGGTGTCTTCCAAGTCCTCCCAGGCATCCTCGTCGAGCCGGTCGCGCGAGAGCAGGGCGAGCAGGCCGCGGCCGAAGACGTTCTGCGACCCGGCGAGCCGCTGCCGCAGGCGCACCAACCGACTGGCCGGGGCCTCCGGCCGGTCCAGCGTGGGCTCGGGCGCCGGCGCGGGCGCCGGCTCGGCCTCGGTGACCGGTGTCGGCGCCGCCGGCGGCTCGTCGAGGACCGCCGTGCCCGACTCCGCCGTACCGTCGGCGGGGGGTGGGGGCGGGACCTCGGAGGTGCGGCTGCGGTCGGGCGGAAGGGGCCGCCCCCGTCGGCGCAGACGCGGCGCGACCAGCGCCGCGAGCAGC
>JAJUGK010000080.1 GCA_029268205.1 Nocardioidaceae bacterium | reverse complement strand
CGGTGGCCCGGGTCGCGGCGGTCCCGGTGGCGGTGCTCCCGGACGTCCCGGTTTCGGTGGCGGCCCCGGCCGCCCCGGTGGCGGGCGCCCCGGCCAGCGCGGTCAGACCCAGGGTGCGTTCGGCCGTCCCGGCGGTCCGTCGCGTCGCGGGCGCAAGTCGAAGCGGGCGCGTCGCCAGGAGTTCGAGGCGATGCAGGCCCCGACCATCGGCGGCGTGCGCGTCCGCAAGGGCGACGGCGAGACCATCCGGCTGGCCCGTGGTGCCTCGCTGACCGACTTCGCCGAGAAGATCGGCGTCGACCCGGCATCGCTGGTGCAGATGCTGTTCCACCTCGGTGAGATGGTCACCGCGACCGAGTCGGTCAACGACGCGACGCTCGAGCTGCTCGGCGAGGAGCTCAACTACGTCGTGGAGATCGTCTCCCCCGAGGACGAGGACCGCGAGCTGCTGGAGTCCTTCGACCTGGAGTTCGGTGCCGACGAGGGCGGCGAGGAGCAGCTGGCTGCGCGTCCGCCGGTCGTCACCGTCATGGGTCACGTCGACCACGGAAAGACCCGCCTGCTCGACGCGTTGCGCAAGGCCAACGTGGGCGAGAAGGAGGCCGGTGGCATCACCCAGCACATCGGCGCCTACCAGGTGCACACCCAGGTCGACGGCGAGGACCGCCGGATCACCTTCATCGACACCCCGGGTCACGAGGCGTTCACCGCCATGCGTGCGCGCGGTGCGCAGGCGACCGACATCGCGGTGCTGGTCGTGGCCGCCGACGACGGCGTCATGCCGCAGACGGTGGAGGCGCTCAACCACGCCAAGGCCGCCGAGGTGCCGATCGTGGTGGCGGTCAACAAGATCGACAAGCCGGAGGCCGACCCGACCAAGGTCCGCGGTCAGCTGACCGAGTACGGCCTGGTACCCGAGGAGTACGGCGGCGACACGATGTTCGTCGACGTCTCCGCGCGCGCCGAGCTCAACCTCGAGCAGCTGCTCGAGGCGATCGTCCTCACCGCCGACGCCTCCCTGGACCTGCGGGCCAACCCCGACCAGGACGCCCAGGGTCTGGTCGTCGAGGCGCACCTCGACCGCGGTCGCGGCCCGGTGGCCACGATCCTGGTCCAGCGCGGCACGCTGCGCGTGGGCGACTCGATCGTCGCGGGTCCGGCCTACGGCCGGGTGCGGGCGATGCTCGACGAGTTCGGCAACAACATCGAGGAGGCCGACCCGTCGCGTCCCGCGATGGTGCTGGGTCTGACCGCGGTGCCGGGTGCCGGGCAGAACTTCATCGTCGTCGACGACGACCGGGTCGCGAGGCAGATCGCCGAGAAGCGGGAGGCGCGCGAGCGTGCCGCCCTGCAGGCCAAGCGCCGGGTGCGTCGTACGCTCGAGGACTTCATGGCCTCCATGGAGAAGGGCCAGAGCCAGGAGCTCAACCTCATCCTCAAGGGCGACGTGTCCGGTTCGGTCGAGGCGCTCGAGGACTCGCTGTCGCAGATCGACGTCGGCGATGAGGTCAGCATCCGGGTCATCGACCGCGGTGTCGGTGCGATCACCGAGACCAACGTCGACCTGGCCGCCGCCTCCGATGCCATCATCATCGGCTTCAACGTCCGCCCGCAGGGCAAGGCGACGGAGATGGCCGAGAAGGAGGGCGTCGAGATCCGCTACTACTCGGTCATCTACCAGGCGATCGAGGAGATCGAGGCGGCGCTCAAGGGCATGCTCAAGCCGGAGTACGAGGAGGCCGTCCTCGGCCAGGCGGAGATCCGCGAGATCTTCCGCTCCTCGCGCATCGGCAACATCGCCGGCTGCATGGTCACCGACGGTGTCATCCGCCGCAACGCCAAGGTCCGGTTGCTGCGCGACGGCGCGGTCGTCGTCGAGAGCGCCGACCTGTCCTCGCTGCGGCGCGAGAAGGACGACGTGTCCGAGGTCCGCGAGGGCTTCGAGTGCGGTCTGGTCATCAAGGGGTACGGCGACATCAAGACCGGCGATGTCGTGGAGTGCTTCGAGATGCGGGAGATCCCGCGGGGCTGACCCGCCGCAACAACCGGTCCGGCCGACCTGCGGACGAGGGGGCGGAGGCGACCAGCCTCCGCTCCCTCGTCGCCCCGGGGGCCGGACCCGGAGATCGGCGCACGGCGGATACTCCCCAACGTGAGGGCGGCTGAGGATGCTCGGGGACCGCGCTGGCGTAGGGGAGTATGTGTGTGCTGCGCAGCGGGCAGGCAGAATCATGAGGCAGTTTCGAGTGAGGGAGAACGCTGATGGCCAGCCCGCGGGTGCGCAAGATCGCTGACCGGATCCAGGTGATCGTCGCCGAGATGCTCGAGCGGCGGATCAAGGACCCGCGGTTGGGGTTCGTCACGGTGACCGACGTGCGGCTGACCGGGGACGCGCAGCAGGCGACGGTGTTCTACACCGTGCTGGGGATGGACGCCGGCGACGAGGAGACCGCGATCGCCTCGACGGCGGCCGCGCTCGAGTCGGCCAAGGGGCTGCTGCGGTCCGAGGTCAGCAAGCAGTTGGGGATGCGACACGTGCCGAGCCTGACGTTCGTGCACGATGCGCTGCCGGAGTCGGCCCGGCAGATCGACGAGGTGCTCGCCCGGGCGCGGCAGCTCGACGAACAGCTCGCGGCGTCGCGCAAGGAGACCTACGCCGGTGAGCCCGACCCGTACAAGAAGCCGCGGGTGCTCGACGAGGACGCTGACGAGGACTCCGACGGTCAGGACGCCGACGAGGGCGACACGGGGCGCGAGTGAGCGTCCCCGGTCCCACGGGGCTGTTGGTCGTCGACAAGCCGGCGGGCATCACCTCCCACGACGTGGTCGCTCGCGCGCGACGTGCGCTGGGCACCCGCAAGGTCGGACACGCGGGCACGCTCGACCCGATGGCCACCGGCGTGCTCGTGCTCGGGGTCGGACGCGCCACCCGCCTGCTCGGTCACCTGATGCTGACCGAGAAGGCCTACGACGCGACGATCCGGCTCGGCGTCGCCACGACGACCGACGACGCCGAGGGCGAGGTCGTCGCCGAGGCCGACACCGCACGCCTCGACGAGGCCGCGGTGCGCGCGGCGCTGTCGGCGTACGTCGGGGAGATCGAGCAGGTGCCCACGGCGGTCTCGGCGATCAAGGTCGACGGCAAGCGTGCCTACCAGCGCGTCCGCGACGGCGAGGAGGTCGAGCTGCGGGCCCGGGCGGTGACGATCCATGAGCTCGCCGTGACCCGGCTGGACCTCCCGGAGGTCGATGTCCGGGTCCGGTGCTCCAGCGGCACCTACATCCGGGCGATCGCCCGCGACGTCGGGCGCGACCTCGGCGTGGGTGGCCATCTCACTGCCCTACGACGCACGGCGGTCGGGCCGTTCGGGCTCGACCTCGCCCACGACCCCGACGAACTCGGCCCCGACGCGCTGCTGCCGATGGCGCAGGTCGCGCGGGCGGCGTTCCCGGTCCACGAACTCGACGACCGACAGGCGCAGGACGTGCGCTACGGACGGCCGCTCGACGTGCGGCTCGCGGGCCTGACCGCGGTGCTCGACCCGTCGGGGGAGTTCCTGGCCCTCTACGAACCGCAGGCCGACCGCGCCCGGCCGGTCGCGGTGTTCTGCTGACCGGCTGGAAGGATGCAGACGTGAGCACGCAGCCGAACCACGTGTGGCGGGCACTGGAGGAGGTCCCCTCCTCCCTGGGACGCACCGTCGTCACCATCGGGAACTTCGACGGCGTGCACCTGGGGCACCAGCACGTCCTGGGGCGCACCCGCGAACTCGCCGACCGGCTCGACGTCGGCCGCGCCGTCGCGGTGATCTTCGATCCGCACCCCATCGCGGTGCTGCGGCCCGAGCACGCGCCCCCGACCCTGACCACGATCGACCAACGTCTGCCGCTGCTCGCGAGTGCGGGTGCCGACGACGTGCTGATCGTCCCGTTCAGTCGGGAGATCGCCGCGTGGAGTCCCGAGCGCTTCGTGGAGGAGGTGCTCGTGCGCACGCTGCACGCGCGCGGGGTGTGCGTGGGGGCCAACTTCCGCTTCGGCAACCGGGCCGCCGGCGACGTCACCACCCTGCGCGAGCTGGGGGAGGTGCACGACTTCGTCACCGAGCCCGTCGAACTCGACGGCGGCCCCCAGGTGTGGTCCTCGACCTACATCCGCAACTGCCTCGCGGCCGGCGACGTCGAGGGCGCCGCCGAGGCGCTGGGCCGTCCGGTCACCGTCCGCGGTCCCGTGATCGAGGGCGATCGGCGCGGTCGCGAGCTGGGGTACCCGACCGCCAACGTGCCCGCGCGGGCCGGCGCGGCCGTGCCGGCCGACGGCGTGTACGCCGGGTGGCTGACGCGACACGACACCGGCGAGCGCTTCCCGGCCGCGATCTCGGTCGGCACCAACCCGACCTTCGAGGGGGAGCGGGAGCGCCGGGTGGAGGCGTACGTGCTCGACCGCACCGACCTGGCGCTGTACGGCGTCGAGGTCGACGTCTGCTTCGTCCACCGGATCCGCGGCATGCGCCGCTTCGATGGGATCGACCCCCTGCTGGAGGCGATGGCCGACGACGTCTCCCGCACCCGCGGGCTGCTCGGCCTGCCGGCGCAGTGAGCGAGTTCGCGGACCGGGCCGACGCGGAGCGGTGGTTCGGCCGGCACGGTCTGCCGTACTTCGTGCCGGAGACCCGGCACGCCGTCCACGCGGCGCTGCGGCCCGCGCGTCTGGTGTTGGTCGCTCTCGGCGCGGCGGTCCTCGGCGCCGCGGTGGGCGGTGCGGTGGCCCTGGCGAGCCGGGTGTCGTGGGGCGTGCCGAGCGCGCTGACCACGGCCGGGGCGGTCGCGGCCCTCTATGCCCTCACCACCCTGCGGGCCGGGCCGATCGCCTGGTGGGGGATCCGGCACACCCTGGGGAGCCTGGGGCTGTTGGTGCCCCTGGCGACGCGGGCGCTGCCGCTGCTGCTGCTCTTCGTCACGTTCCTGTTCATCAACGCCGAGGTGTGGGAACTCGCGGCCCGCCTCGAGGGCGGGGTGCTGTGGGTCGTCGTGCTGCTGTTCGCCGCCATCGCCGGCGGCTTCCTGCTGGGGCGGATGCCGGAGGAGCTCGCCGCGAGCCCGGAGGCCGCCGAGCACCGGTTGACGCCGTTCGAGAAGGCGAACCTGGTGCTGGTGCTGCTCGTCGCGCAGGCGGTGCAGGTCGTGCTGCTGGCGCTGGCGCTGCTGGGGTTCTTCCTGCTCTTCGGTGCGCTGGTGATGGACCCCGAGCTGGTCCGCTCCTGGACCGGGAGCGAGCCGGTCAGCCTGTTCGGCATCGGCGCCCTGACCCGCGATCTGGTGCAGGTCTCGGTGTTCCTCGCGGCCTTCTCCGGCCTCCACTTCACCGTCACGGCCGTGACCGACGACCTGTACCGCAGGGAGTTCTTCACGGCCGTGACCGACGAGCTGACCCGCGCGCTGCGCGCGCGGACGGCGTACCTCGCGCTCCGATTGGGCGGCTCCGGCCCGCGCTGATAGCCTTGGAGGGTTGCCCGGCAGCGTCCGGGCACGATCATGTCACCGCCGTGCAATCGGCCGCGGATCCAGAGTGCCCGGGTGAACAGGCCCCGGCGCGCCGCGCAACGAGACTCGAGAAGGA
Organism: Nocardioidaceae bacterium; assembly: GCA_029268205.1. GTDB lineage: Bacteria > Actinomycetota > Actinomycetes > Propionibacteriales > Nocardioidaceae > Nocardioides_A. The sequence goes on along the minus strand of JAJUGK010000080.1, from coordinate 6,199 downwards.
GAGCCCACGTGTCCATCGGCACCGACGCTGAGACCAAGAAGAAGATCATCGCCGAGTACGCGACCGCCGAGGGCGACACCGGCTCCCCGGAGGTGCAGATCGCGCTGCTCTCGCACCGCATCGGTCACCTCACCGAGCACCTGAAGACCCACAAGCACGACCACCACAGCCGCCGCGGGCTGCTGCTGCTGGTCGGGCAGCGCCGTCGTCTTCTCAACTACCTGCAGAAGAGCGACATCAACCGGTACCGCTCGATCGTCGAGCGCCTCGGCCTCCGTCGCTGATCTCCTCGGGAGCGGCACTCCGACCGGAGTGCCGCTCCTGTGAGTTTCGGCCGCGGGCGGCTACCGTGAGCCCGAAGCACAACTGCATAACGTCACACCACACAAGGAGCGACCCGCCGGACGTCCGGCCCGGTCCTCGGTAGTGGCCCCCGGAACCCCACCGCCGACAGGTGCGTCGCGGAGTCCGTAGGCCTCGATCGAAGACCGGCCACCCGCAGCAGGTTGATCAGCCATCGAATGGCATGGTGCCTACCCCGACCGCCGTTGGCGCGTTCGGTGCGTGCAGGGCGCCTCGCGGATCGCTCCGCGAACAGAAAGGGACCACCCTTGTCCGAGGGACCCGAGATCTACACCGTCGAGACCACCATCGACAACGGCCGCTTCGGCAGCCGCACCGTCACCTTCGAGAGCGGCTTCCTGGCGCGCCAGGCCGCCGGCTCCGTGACCGCCTACCTCGACGGCGAGACCATGCTGCTGTCGGCCACGACGGCGTCCAAGCAGCCGAAGGACCACTTCGACTTCTTCCCCCTCACCGTCGACGTCGAGGAGCGGATGTACGCCGCGGGCCGCATCCCCGGCTCGTTCTTCCGTCGTGAGGGCCGCCCCTCCGAGGACGCGATCCTCACCTGCCGCCTGATCGACCGGCCGCTGCGCCCGACCTTCAAGAAGGGGCTGCGCAACGAGGTCCAGGTCGTCATCACCGTCATGGCGCTCGACCCCGACACGCCGTACGACGTGCTCGCGATCAACGCCGCGTCGATCTCCACCCAGCTCTCCGGTCTGCCGTTCTCCGGCCCGATCGGTGCGACCCGCGTCGCGCTGATCGACGGCCAGTGGGTGGCCTTCCCGACCCACAGCCAGCTCGAGGAGGCCGTGTTCGACATGGTCATCGCGGGTCGGGTCACCGAGACCGGCGACGTGGCGATCATGATGGTCGAGGCCGAGGCCACCGAGGCCACCTGGAACCTCGTCCGCTCCGGCACCCAGGCGCCGACCGAGGAGGTCGTCGCCGGCGGCATGGACGCCGCCAAGCCGGTCATCAAGCAGCTGTGCGAGGCCCAGGCCGAGCTGGCCAAGCAGGCCGCCAAGCCCGTCCAGGACTTCCCGGTCTTCCTCGAGTTCGAGGACGACGTCTATGCCGCGGTCGAGGCCGCGGTGCGTGAGGAGACCGCGCAGGCCCTGACCATCGCCGGCAAGCAGGAGCGCGAGGAGCGTCTCGACGACATCAAGGCCTCCCTGCTCGAGCGCATCGGTGGCGACTTCGAGGGCCGCGAGAAGGAGATCGGCGCCGCCTTCCGGGCGCTCAACAAGCAGGTCGTGCGCGAGCGCGTGCTGCGCGACAAGATCCGCATCGACGGCCGTGGCCTCACCGACATCCGCACGCTGTCGGCCGAGGTCGGCGTGGTCCCGCGGGTGCACGGCTCGGCGCTGTTCGAGCGTGGCGAGACCCAGATCCTGGGCGTCACCACCCTCAACATGCTGACCATGGAGCAGAAGCTCGACACGCTGTCCCCGGAGACGTCGCGCCGCTACCTGCACAACTACAACTTCCCGCCGTACTCCACCGGCGAGACCGGTCGGGTCGGGTCGCCCAAGCGTCGCGAGATCGGCCACGGCGCCCTCGCCGGCCGCGCCCTGATGCCGGTGCTGCCGACCCGCGAGGAGTTCCCGTACGCGATCCGTCAGGTCTCCGAGGCGATGGGCTCCAACGGCTCCACGTCGATGGGGTCGGTCTGCGCCTCGACCCTGTCGCTGCTGGCTGCCGGTGTGCCGCTGCGCGCCCCGGTCGCCGGCATCGCGATGGGTCTGATCTCCGGTGAGATCGACGGCAAGACCGAGTACGTCGCGCTCACCGACATCCTCGGTGCGGAGGACGCGTTCGGCGACATGGACTTCAAGGTCGCCGGCACCAGCGAGTTCGTCACGGCCCTCCAGCTCGACACCAAGCTCGACGGCATCCCCGCCGACGTGCTGGCCGGCGCGCTGACCCAGGCCCGCGACGCCCGTCTGGCGATCCTCGAGGTGATGGCCGAGGCCATCGACGCTCCGGCGGAGATGTCGCAGCACGCGCCGCGCATCATCACCGTCAAGGTCCCCGTCGACAAGATCGGTGAGGTCATCGGCCCCAAGGGCAAGGTCATCAACCAGATCCAGGACGACACGGGCGCGACCCTGTCGATCGAGGACGACGGCACGGTCTACATCGGGGCGACCAACGGCGAGGCGGCCGACGCCGCGCGCGCCGCGGTCAACGCGATCGCCAACCCGACGATGCCCGAGGTCGGCGAGCGCTACCTCGGCACCGTCGTGAAGACGACCAACTTCGGCGCCTTCGTCTCGTTGCTCCCCGGCAAGGACGGCCTGCTGCACATCAGCAAGCTGCGCGGCCTCGCCGGCGGCAAGCGGGTCGAGAACGTCGAGGACGTCGTCTCGGTCGGCCAGAAGGTCCAGGTCGAGATCACCGAGATCGACGACCGCGGCAAGCTGTCGCTGTCGCCGGTGGTCGAGGAGGCCACCGAGGGGACGGGCGACGAGGCCGCCGCCGAGAGCGGCGCGGAGGCCTGACATCGCCGGGTCGTCCAGGCTGAGCGCCACCGAGCAGAAGCCCGGGACGACCCGCACCCTCCTCACGAGCACGGATGCGGCGGGCGCGGCGACGAGCCGCGTTCGCCGCACCGTGCTTCCCGGGGGGTTGCGGGTCGTCACCGAGGCGATGCCGCACGTCCGCTCGGCCACCATCGGGGTGTGGGTCGGCGTCGGGTCGCGCGACGAGAGCCCGACTCTCTCGGGCGCCTCGCACTTCCTCGAGCACCTGCTGTTCAAGGGCACGCCGACGCGCACCGCGATGGACATCTCGGTGGCGCTCGACGCGGTCGGTGGGGAGTTCAACGCCTTCACCGCCAAGGAGTACACCTGCTTCCACGCCCGCGTGCTCGACGAGGACCTGCCGGTCGCGATCGACGTGCTCGGCGACATGATCACCTCCTCGGTGATCTCCGCCGAGGACGTCGAGGCCGAGCGGGCGGTGATCCTCGACGAGATCGCGATGCACGACGATGACCCCGAGGACGTCGCCCACAACCTGCTGATGGCCCGGGCCTATGGCGACACCCCGATGGGGCGCCCCGTCGGCGGCACCGAGGAGTCGGTGCGGGCCCTCACCCGCACCCAGATCCTGCGCTACTACCGCTCGCGCTACCGCCCCGAGCACATGGTGGTCTCCGTCGCCGGCAACGTCGACCACATGCAGGTCGTTCGCGCCGTACGCCGGGCGTTCTCGCGCGGGGACTTCCTCGCCGACACCGGGCGGAAGCCCGCCCCGGTCCGGCGCGCGGCGCGCACCCGCTCGATGAGTCCGGGGGAGGCGCGGGTCGCGCGCTCCTTCGAGCAGGTCAACGTCGTGCTCGGGCTGCCCGGCCTGACGCGCACCGACCCGCGCCGCTACGCGCTGGGGGTGCTGGTCTCGGCGCTCGGGGGAGGGACGTCCTCGCGACTGTTCCAGGAGGTCCGCGAGAAGCGGGGGCTGGCGTACGGCATCTACGCCTTCACCAGCCACTACGCCGACGCCGGCCTGGTGGGCGTCGCAGCCGGGTGCCTGCCCGACCGCGTCGACGACCTGCTCGCCGTCATCCGGGTCGAGCTCGCCGAGGTCGCGGCCGAGGGGATCTCGCAGGAGGAACTGGTGCGCGGCATCGGGCAGCTCCGCGGCGGTCTCGTGCTGGGCCTGGAGGACTCCGCGTCGCGGATGGCGCGGATCGCCAAGGCCGAGTTGCTCTACGACGAGCTGCCGAGCGTCGAGGACGTGCTCGCGCGCATCGAGGCGGTGACGCTGGAGGACGTACGGTCGCTGGCGGCGGCGATCCTGGATCGTCCGCCGGTGCTGGCGATGGTCGGCCCCACGGCCTGACGCCTGCTGGGATACGTTGACGCCGTGAGTCCAGCTGCGCAGGTGAGCAAGGTCGGGGTCCTCGGATCCCGTGGCAAGGTCGGCCGTGAGATCTGTGCCGCCGTCGAAGCCGCCGAGGGCCTCACGCTGGTGGCCGGGGTCGACCAGGGGGACGCCCTGGAGTCGCTGGTGGAGTCCGGCGCTGAGGCGGTCGTCGACTTCACCCACCCCGACGTCGTGATGGACAACCTCCGGTTCTGCATCGAGCACGGCATCCATGCGGTCGTCGGCACGACCGGGTTCGACGACGAACGGTTGGGGACGCTGCGCGGATGGCTCGACGACGCGGCCGGCGTCGGCGTGCTCATCGCTCCGAACTTCTCGATCGGGGCGATCCTGATGATGCGCTTCGCCTCGCAGGCCGCGCGGTTCTACGACTCGGTCGAGATCGTCGAGTTGCACCATCCCGACAAGGCCGACGCCCCCTCCGGGACGGCCAGGCGCACCGCTCAGCTGATCGCCGCCGCCCGTGCGGAGGCGGGTCTGGGCGCGGCTCCCGACGCCACCTCCACCGCGCTCGAGGGGGCGCGGGGAGCGAGCGTCGACGGGGTCCCGGTGCACGCGCTGCGGATCCGCGGCATGGTCGCCCACCAGGAGGTCGTACTCGGCGGCCCGGGGGAGACCCTCACCATCCGCCACGACTCCATGGACCGCGCGTCGTTCGCGCCCGGCGTGCTCCGCGCCCTCGGGGCGATCGGCGAGCGCCCCGGCCTCACCGTCGGCCTCGAGGAACTGCTCGACCTCGACTGACGTCCGCGGGGGCAGGGGTCAGGGGAGGCCGAGGGCGCGCAGCAGGGCGGCGGTGGCGGCCGCGACGACGACCACGACGAGGAACGGGGCGCGCAGGAGCAGTGCGACGGCGGCCGCGCCGAGGCCGGCGAGCCGGGCGTCGATCACCAGCCGCGGTCCGTCGGCGAGGACCTGGACCGCGATCAGCGCCGCGAGCAGCGCGACCGGGAGCAGCTCGGTCGCCCGCCGGACGTAGGGCCGGTCGAGGACCGACTCCGGCACCGACAGGCCGGCCAGCTTGAGCGCGTAGCACCCGACGCCGGCGGCCACCACGGCCAGCCACAGGCTCATCGCCGAGCCTCCCGCACGCGCAGGGCCATCCCGAGGGCCACGACGGCTGCTGCGAGGACGGGTACGCCGGCCGGGGTCAGCGGGACCAGCGCGATCGCGAGTGCCGCGCCCGCCACCGCGGCGACCCGGTGGGTGGTATCGGTCAGCCGCGGCCACAGCAGCGCGAGGAACGCCCCGCCGACCGCCGCGTCGAGCCCGTAGGTGCGCGGGTCGCCCATGGCCTCGCCGCCGAACGCACCGATCGCGGTGAAGAGGTTCCACAGCACGAAGATCGACCCGCCGGTGGTGAGGAAGCCCAGCCGTGCGGCCGGGCGGGTGTGCCGGTTGATCGTCATCGCGGTGGACTCGTCGATGACCAGGTGGGCCGCGCCCCACCGGCGGGCACCGGTCCAGGCCAGCATCGGGGCCAGTCGTAGGCCGTAGAGGGTGTTGCGGGTGCCGAGCAGGAGCGCGGCGGCGGCCGCCGCGACGGGCGATCCGCCGGCGCCGATGACCCCGGCGAGGGCGAACTGGCTGGCGCCGGTGAACATCAGCAGCGAGAGCACGCAGGTCTGCCACACGTCCAGCCCGGCGGCGACCCCGGCTGCCCCGAAGGAGATGCCGTACGCCCCGGTGGCGACGCCGACGGCGAGCGAGTCGCGCACCACGGCGGCGCGCTCGTGGTCGCCGAGGGGCTCCTCGGGCACGGCGAGTTCGTCGGGGAACGGAGGAGGCGCGGGCACAGCGGGACCCTAACGATCCCGCGACCGGGTGCGGTCGGCGGCCGGGGCCACCGGGACCGCGCGACACCTACCGTCGCGAGGCGGGGCGGTGGCTGGTGTCGTGCAGGAGGAGGTAGGCCACCAGGCCGCCCGCGACCGCTCCGAGCTCACCCAGGGTGGTGGCCTCG
>JAJUGK010000079.1 GCA_029268205.1 Nocardioidaceae bacterium | reverse complement strand
GCGATCATCGGGGCGTTCTTCTGGCGCCGCGGCACCGCCGCCGGGGTGCTCGCCTCGACGATCGTGGCGGGCACGGTCGTGCTGGTGCTTGAGCTGACCAAGACCCGGTTGCTCGACCAGGGCAGCGGCGTGTGGGGACTGGCGATCGCCGTGGTGCTCTTCGTCGGCGTCAGCCTTGCCACCCGAGCCCCCGAGCAGCGCGCCGAGGAGTTCCTCGACCACGTCCGCGACGGCCTGCGCGCGCACCGAGCGGTGTGACCATCGGCCGCGCGGCGCGGACCGCTCCCCACCGTGTCCACGGGTCTGGCACCTGGCCGAGCGCGTTCAGGCCTCCGCGGGGCCGGGTGGGTCCAGCCGGCGGGACAAGTAGGCCTCGATCATGACCAGCAGTTCGTCGACGCGCCGGCGATCGGGCGGGACGGCGGCGTACGCCGAGTCCAGCCCGACGGTGATCACCTCGACAACCAGACGCGCTGTGGCGTCGGCAGTCCCCGCGTGCAGGTGCGGGTAGGCACGGGAGAACGCGCCCGCGAGGCTCCGGGCGATCTCCTCCGACGAGCGACGGTCGGCCTCGATCAGATCCGGGGAGGACGACATGGCGTGGCGCAACGCCACCCCGGAGGGGTCCTCCTCCCGCAGCGCGGCGAGATACTCGATCACCGATCGCACCCAGTCACGCCACTGGCCGCCGTCGTCGAGCTCGCGGATGCGGTCCAGGACGTAGCTGCGGCGGACGGTCTCGAACTCGTCGAAGAGCTGCAACAGGATCGCGTACTTGTCCGGGTAGTAGCGGTAGACGGTGGCGATGTTCACCCCGGCTCGCTCGGCGATCACGTTGGTGTTGAGACCGGCGGCGCCCGCCTCGACGAGGATCTCCCGCGCCGCGGCCCCGATGCGGGCCACCGTCGCCTTCGCCCGCGACTGACGAGGCGCCCGGGCGCGCCGGTCTGTCGGGGTCACTGCGGCTCAGCCGGACCGCGGTGCCTCGGCGCGCACCTCCCGGTCGGCACCATCTGGGTCGACATCGAGAGCATCGTAGTGCTCGCCGAGCAGCGCGCGGAGTGCGGCGGGACGGGTCAGGGAGCGCGGCGCGAGTCGGTAGAGCACCAGTCCCAGCGCGATCCAGATCGCGACGATGAGGTACTCGGCGGGCCACGCCAGCGAGAGCGGTAGACCCGGCACGACCCCGCCGAGGATCACGATCACCGCGGCGAGCGCGCCCACGCCCGGGATCCAGCCGTAGCGCACGCGGTACGGCGCCGCCATCGCCGGGTAGTGGCGGCGCACCCGGTAGAACGCCAGGACTGCGACCGCCCAGACGACGCCGATGTAGACCCCGCCGACGTTGAGGAACCACGTCAGGGCACCGGGGCCGAGCCACCCCAGCCCCAACCCGATGGCAGTCGTGAACAGGAGCGCCTTGCGGGGAACCCCGCTGCGCTCGTCGACGTCGGCGAGGAAGCGCGGCAGGAGCTCGACCCGGGCCATGGCGAGCATCATCCGAGAGCTGGCCGCGAAGACGGCGAGGAACGTGGTCAGCACGCCGAGCACTCCGATCCCGAACGCGAGGAACGAGATCGTGGGGAAGCCGGCGACGTCGAGGGCCTCGATGGTGCCGTTGGTGAGATCGGCGGTCTCCTCCCATGGCAGCACCCAAGCGGTCGCGGCCAGGACGATGACATAGAACGTACCCGCCAGCAGGACCGACCAGGTGACGATGCGCCCGAGTCGCCGCGCGTCGGTGTCCGCCTCCTCGGCGAGGGCAGCGACGACGCCGAAGCCGGCGAGGAACGCGAAGGCCGGCAGGAGGAACGCGAGCGTGGCGCCCACCGGTGAGCCGATCTGCTGCACCGCGGCGTCGAACAGCGGGACCGCGTTGGTCGTGCTGCCGGAGCCGAAGCCCACGACGACGACCGCGACCGCGAGCACGATCATCACGCTGAACAGGACGAGCTGGGTGATCGCCCCGATCGAGATCCCGTTCCAGTTCAGCGCCAGCATGAGCAGGGTGAGCGCGATGCCGATGGCCAGGACCGGCAGATACATCGTCTCCCCACCGATGGTGTAGAGCGGGACCGTTTCCATCGCCGGCCACATGGCGGTCAGCAGCCGGCCGGCCGCGGTGACGTAGAAGGCGACCATCCCGCCGTACGCGCCGATGAGCATCCAGCCGGTGATGAAGCTCAGCAGTCGTCCGCCGCCGACATAGGCGAAGACCATCTCGCCTCCGGCGCGGGGGAACTTCGAGGTGAGCTCGCTGTAGGCGAGGGCGACGCAGGCCGCCAGCAGGGTGCCGAGGGCCATGCCGATGATGGTCCCACCGGCTCCGAAGGCGGCGAAGAAGTCACTGCCGAGGTAGAGCCAGCTGGAGCCGATCACGCCGGCGGCACCGATCGCGATCATCGCCAGCGGGCTGATGCCCTTCTTGAGCTGTGCCATGGGGAGTCTTTCGTTCAGCCGAGCGTCGCTCGGGTTCGGTCAGGGAGTGCTGGAGGGGGTGGGTGCGGCGTCGGCGCCCGAGGCGATGCGTGCCCGCAATCCGGCCTTGTCGACCTTGCCGACCGGCAGCAGGGGTAGCTGGTCGAGGACCACGAATTCCTTGGGGACCTTGTAGCGCGCCAGGTGATCGGTAGCCCAGGCCCTGAGGGTCGCAGCGTCCGCGGTGGCACCCGGACGCGGTTGCACGAAGGCGACGCCGACCTCCTGGAACTCCGGATCGGGGCGGGCCACCACCGCAGCGGCGGCCACCGCGTCGTGGCTCTCGAGCACGAGCTCGACCTCGCGGGGATACACGTTGTAGCCACCGGACTTGAACATCTCGCTGCGGCGGCCGATCAGCACGAGGTTGCCGTCGGGGCGCAGCCGACCGATGTCCCCCGTGCGCAGCCACCCGTCGGGTGTGTAGGCGCCAGCGGTCGCCTCGGGGCGGTTGAGGTAGCCCGCCATCGTGGCGGGATGGCGCAGGCACACCTCGCCCTCGCCGGTGTTGCCGTCGAGCCAGGTGCCATCCTCGCCGAGGAGGCGGACGTCGATCTCCGGGTCGGGCCGGCCGACGGTGTTGAGCAGGACTTCGTCGCTGGCATCGGGGTCGGTGTAGGTCACCGAGAACGTCGCCTCGGTGAGGCCGTAGGTCGACATGAGCGTGCACCCGCGGGCGCGGAACCGCGCGAGGGTGTCCTGGGGGAGCGCGGAACCGCCCCATCCGACCATGCGCAAGGTGTTGAGCCGGGGGCTGTCGAAGCCCGGCAGTGCGGCGATCCGTTGCAGCTGGGTCGGTACCTGGAACAGGGCGGTGATGCCGAAGGCGGCGACGTCGTCGAGCACCTGCTCGGCGTCGAAGGCCTCGCGCAGCACGACGGTCCCGCCGGAGACCAGTGGTACGCCGCAGAGGTCGCCGACGCAGCCGATGTGGTTGATCGGCAGGTTGCACAGGACGACGGGACGTTCCAGGTCCCACATCCTGCTCTCGACGAGCCCGAGACGGACCAGGCCGGCGTGGCGGAGCAGTGCGCCCTTCGGCTCGCCGGTGCTGCCGGAGGTGTAGACGATCATCGCCGGGTCCTGGCCGTCGACGGCCTCCTGGCGGGCCCTCAGCTCGGCGTCGCTCACGTCTTCCGCTCGAGCGGTGAAGGCGTCGGCGTCGGTGTGCAGGTCGAGGAGCGGAACCCCGGCCGCAGTCAGGCCGCTGCGCACCATGGCATTGCGCAATGCCTCCGACGCGTGGGGCGCGTGGGCGGGCGCGGCAGACAGTACGAACACCGGTCGGGAGTCGGCCAGCACGTAGGCGAGTTCGCGCTCGGTGTAGCTCGGGTTCAGCCCCTGCCAGACTGCGCCGATGGATGCGGCCGCCAGGTACGTCGTCACGAACTCCGGTCGCGGAGCGGCCAGCAGAGCCACGCGGTCGCCCGGCCGGACCCCGTGGGCGAGCAGGGCCCGTGCCGTGCGGTCCACGTCCGCGACCAGCTCGCCGTAGGGGATCGCCACCTCGCCGAAGCGCAACGCGATCCGGGTCGGAGTGTGCTCGGCGTGGTAGCGCGGATAGTCGCTGATTCGCGCCAGGCGCGGCAGTTCCGGCAGGTCGGTCATCACGGGGTCCCGCTCCCGGTGGCGGCCTCCTCGGACGCGCCATCGACCGCCATCGTGATCCAGCGCGCGACCATGACGGTCTCGGGATCCTCGCGGTCGACCTCCATCGTGACGTCATTGGTCAGCCGCATCCGGGTGGGGCTCTTCGGCTCGGCGGCCACGACCGTGCGCCGCACGCGCACGCGCTCGCCCACGAACACCGGCGCGGTGAAGCGGACGCGGTCGAGGCCGTAGTTGAAGCCGTAGCCGCCGGGCGTGCTCACCGCAGGTGAGGAGAAGTCGAAGTAGACCAGCAGCGACAGCAGCATGAAGCCGTCGACCAGTGTCGGCCCCATCGCGTGGTTGCGGCTGGGGGTCAGGTCGACGTACGCCGGGTCGAGGTAGGTCGAGTGGCCGAACTCCGAGAGGTGCTCCTGATCGATGGTCAGCCAGACCGTGGTGGTGGTGGTGCCGATCAGCGGGGCGGGGTCGGCGAACAGGTTCGGGGCGGGGGACACATGCACTCCAAAGATAAGTATTTACTTGTCTTCAGCGTGGCATGGCTCACCGCGCCCAGTCAAGGGCCGAGCCGGACAACGCCGTTCGACAACGCCGTTCGATGGCACCGACCGATGGCACCGTCCGGGGCCGCGGGAGCGGCTCCGCGCTCAGGGCAGGCGCACTCGCAGGAACCGCGGCCGGTATTCGAGCGGATCCTCGATGATCTCCGCGACATCGGTGCGGTTGCGGCTGTAGGAGACGATCACGGTGCCCGGCTCCGGCAGCAGCTCGGGGTGGGCCAGCGGCATGTAGCGCAGCCGCCCGGTCGCGGCGTCCGAGGGCAGCGGGGCCACCGCGCGCCCGCTGTCGAACGGCCCCCACGGGGCCGGCGCCGACCAGACGGTGATGTCGGTGCCGAGGAACTCGTCGCGCTTGCTCAGGGCGTACCACGTGTCGTCCTGGGCGAAGACCGACAGCGTCTGGGACGTGCCCCCGGTGGCGGGGATCAGCTCGACGGCCGCGCCGGCGTCGCGCACCCACTCCGCGCCGTCCCAGAAGCGCCACGCGCCGGTGTCGAGCACCTCCTCGGGGCGCACCCGCGCGACCCGCAGCGAGTGCCCGAAGACCAGCGGTGCGGGTTCGCGGGCGGTGCCGTAGAGGTAGAGCCAGCCGTCGTGGATCGCGGAGGCGGCGCCCCACGCCGGGCGAGCGAGATCGGCGGAATCGGCGCCGATGTCGCGGACGCCGAGCAGTTGCGGGGTCTGGTCGGGCGCGGCGACGAAGACCGCGACGGCCGGGCCGAGGTTCTCGAAGTCGAACGGGTCGCTGCCGGTCGTGCGCACCCGCTGCAGCATCACCGCGACCAGGTCGTAGCCGGGGAAGTGCTCCACGGCCACCGACATCGGCCAGTAGCCGACCGGCGCGCTCGATCCGTTGCTTCTCCGGTCGGGCACCAGCGCGCCGCCGTCGGCCGGCAGCACCACTCGCAGGCAGCCCTCGCCGGTCACCAGCATGGAGTTGCGCACGAACCGTTGCCCGTCGAATGTCGGTGCGCGCAGCGTGTCGCCGAAGAGCCACAGCCGCCGTCCGTCCTGGAGGGTCACGCTCGCGCCGACGTCGGCACCCTGGAAGGCGGGGCTGCCGCGGAGGTCGGTGACGACCCGGTTGAGATCCGCGACGGTACGGAGCTCGCCGGTGCCGATGCACTCGGTCACCGCCGCGCGCGACGGCGGGCGGGTGGCGGCGGCGAGTCGGTCCTCCCCGGCCAGGTCGACGACCAGCTGTAGGCCGACCAGCACCAGCGCCACGGGGAGGACGGCCGCGAGCACCCGCAGCCGCCACCGGCGCAACCCCGGATCGACGACATCGGCGGGTGCGGGCGGGGACCCGGAGATCGGTACGGCGGCTCCCCGGCTCGCCGCGCGCCGGGTCAGGAGCAGGACGGCGAGCGCCACCAGCGCCCAGGAGACCAGGACCAGCAGCGGGCGCAGCAGGTCCGCACCGTGGTGCAGCGCGGCGGCAGCCAGCGCGTCGAGCGAGGCTCCGGGCGGGCTCTGCACGACCAGCACCCGCGAGACGTCGGAGAGCAGGGCCGGGTCGACGCCGAGGGTCAGCGGCAGCGCGAGGGCGACGAACAGCGCGGCGCTGAGCGCCAGGCCGGCGTACCCTGCCAGCGCCTCGAGGGCGAGGGTGACCAGGGCGGCGATGGCCAGGACGGTGCCGGCCACCGCGGCGACCGTGACGTCGGGCCCGGCGCTCCCGCCGAGCGCAGCGGCCACTCCGAGGCCGGCCGCGGCCGCGGCGGCGACCACCCCGAGCACCCGGCTGACGCCGAGGGTGAGGGTCCGGGCGAACGGGCCGCGCACGAACGAGATGAGCGCGACCAGCGCGAACCCGCCCCACCCGCACAGCAGCACCATCGCCCGCACCCGGTCGAGGGTGGGCACGGCATCAGCACGCAGCACCCGCTCGGTCACGGTGCGCCCGCGGCTCGCCTCGACCGCCCCCACCCGGTCGGCCACGGCACGGTTGAGCGTCGCGTCGGCCGCGCCGTCGAGCAGCAGGGTGTCGACGGTCTCGGCGAGGTCGACGACGACCACGCCGCGTACCTCACCGGCGAGCAGCGCCCGCCGCGCGTCCTGCGCCGAGGCGGCCGCGACCGGTGCGAACGGCTCCCCGGGCAGTTGGCCGACCTCGTCGACGAGGGTGTCGGCCACCACCGGCGGCGCCACGATCGCCAGCGGAACCTTGTGCGGCTCGGTCTCGGCCACATCGAGCGCGATCGCGCCGACCAGCAGCACCTGCAGCAGCAGCGCCACCCCCGCCCAGGACCGCCACCCGGGTCGGGTGGGGTCGCCTGCCGGCCGCATCATCGGCGACCCTTCCACCACGCCCGCAGCCGGTCCAGCAGCGGCACCCGCCGGCGGACGTCGCGCAGGCGTACGGGCCGGTGCGCGCGGAGCTCGGCGACCTGGGCGAGGTAGAGCTCGGCGCAGGCCAGGGCGTCGCCGAGGGCGTCGTGGGCGCGGGCGACGGGCAGGCCGTAGTGCGCCCGGGCCCGCCACAACCGCAGGGCGCCCCTGGGGATCTCCCCGCGCGGGGTGAGCAGCCGGCGCTGGAGGACCAGGGTGCACACGTCCGGTCCGCGCAGTGACGGCTGGCCGAGCGAGCGGTAGCCGGCATCGAGGAACCCGCGGTCGAACGGCGCGTGGTGGGCGAGCAGCACGCGGCCCTCGAGCGCCGTGCGCAGCTCGGCGAGCACCTCGGTCAACGGTCGGCCGGTCTCGAGGTCGTCGTGGGTGAGCCGGTGGATGGTGACCGCGTCGCCCGGCTCGTCCTGGCGTACGAGGTGGCGCCGGGCGCCGGACAGGTCGATGCGGGTGCCGTCGACCGGGACCCAGCCGACGGCCAGGATCCGGTCGTGGGCGGGGGAGAGGCCGCTGGTCTCGAGGTCGATCGCGAGCAGCCGCAGGTCCTCGACCGGGGTGCGGTCGGCGGAGGTCACATCAGGCCCCGGACGGGGTAGCGGTGGCTGATCGCGTCCTGGGCGGTGCGGATGACCCCGAAGGCGGCCTTGAGGTGGCGCTTCTCGAAGTGGCTCAGGCGGGCCGGCGCGATCCGGTTGTCGGGGGAGAGGCCGGCGCGGACCCGTTCGACCTGGTGGCGCAGCCGCAGGTGGGCCAGGAACTCCCAGGCGTCGCGCAGATCGGCGGCCAGGGCGGCGCTCAGGCCGCCGGCGGCGACCGCGTCCTCCAGCCGCGCGAGCGTGGAGGTCTCCAGAGTCCCGGCGGCCAGGCCGTGCAGCCGGGCGATCTCGACGATGAGGTTGATCCCGCCGCGCTTGAGGTCGAGGGTGTCGCGGTGCTCCCCGGAGCGGTCGACGACCAACTCGCGGAAGAACCCCAGCGGCGGGTGGCCCGCGGCGGCGTGCGCGGCGAGGTGGGCCAGGAAGATCGGCGCGCTCTGGGCGGCGGTGCGCTGCGCGGCGGCGAGCTCGGCGGTGAGGGCCGGGTCGCCGTGCAGGTGGCGCAGGTCGAAGAACACGCTGGCCTCGAGCACCGCCTGCGGCGTGGGGGTACGTACCCAGCGGGTCACGTCGTCGCGCCAGGCGGCCAGCGGCTGGCGCCAGCGCGGGTTGGTCGCCATCTTCTCGCCGCGGCAGCGCGGGTAGCCCACGGCCTCGAGTCCGCTGGTGACGCGCTCGGCCAGGTCGGCGAAGTACGCCGCGTGCGCCTCGGGCCGGTAGTCGTCGTGGAGCAGCAGCGCGTGGTCCTGGTCGGGGCCGAGCGCCTGCTCGAAGCGGGCCCGCGACCCCAGCGTGAGCCAGGCGTACGGCACCGGCGGCGCGCCGAGTTCGGCCTCGGCGAGGGTCAACAGCCGCTGCTCGATCGCGTCGCCGACGGTGGTGGTGACCCGGCCGGCGTCGCGCGCCGACGTGCCCTGTCGCACCAGCCCGGCCACCACGCCCGGCAGCCGGGCGGACAGCTCGACGACGGTGGCGACGTCGGGGGCCTTGGCGATGTCGCCGACGAGGAACACCGGGCTCGCCTGCTGCAGCCGCAGCAGATCGGTCGCGGTGATCATCCCGAGCGGCCGGCCGCGGTCGACGACCGGCAGGTGGTGGATGTTGCGCTGCACCAGCTCCAGCAGTGCCTCGACCGCCAGCGCGTCGGGGCCGACGGTCACCGGGTCGGGGGTCATCACCGTCGAGACGGGGGAGGCGGGGTCGACGCCGGCAGCGAGGACGCGGGTGCGCAGGTCGCGGTCGGTCAGGATCCCGACCAGCCGCTCGCCGTCGGTGACCAGCAGCGAGGAGATCCGCTCCGCCGACATCAGCCGCGCTGCCTCCACGATCGGCTGCTCGGCGCCGATTCCGACGGGCGTACGGCGCACGAGCTCGCCGACCCGGCTCTGCAGCACCGCCCGGTCGGCGTCGGTCATGTAGTGGGCGCGCTGGCGGGCGACCGCCTCGCGCAGCTGGCCCGCGCGCTGCTCGAAGAAGGCGGCGAACTCGACCGAGCGCTCCCGCAACTCGTGGAACGCCTCGGCCGGGCACACCAGCAGCAGGGTGTCCTCGATCGCGCGGGTGGCCACCGGCTGCGCGGTGCCGCGCGCCAGCGCCGATCCGCCGACGCACAGGCCGGCACCGGCCCGCTCGACGAGTTCGCCGTCGGGGTCGCGCAGCTCGACCGCGCCGGAGCGTACGACCAGCAGCTCCGCGGGCGTCGTACCCGCGGCCAGCACCACGTCGCCGCGGCGCCGGTAGACGATGCTCAACCGGGCGGGCAGCGCCTCGAGGACGTCGGCGGGGAGGGAGCTGAAGGGCTCGTGGGCCGCGAGGAAGTCGCGGATCTCGGCGAGCTCGACGTCGAGGGGCACGGGGCCATCATCGCAACCTCCCGACCGGTGGGGCCACGACCCGGTGCGCCGGAAAACCGGTTGGCCGGACGCGCGCGATCGGCGACCATGGAGCAGGTCCTCCGCGAACGGGTCGCGAGTGTCAGGGGACGGATCGAAGGACGACGAGTGAACGAGCACGGGACCACGCCCCACCCCCTGCGCTGACGCCACCTCCCGGTGTCGGCGCGACGTCCGACCTCTGGAGCCTCCCGTGTCTGTTGTCCCTGCTGTCGTCCTGCACGACCTCTCCTTCCACTGGCCCGACGGCACCCCGGTGCTCACGCACGTCTCGGGTGCGTTCACCGCCGGTCGCACCGGTCTGGTCGGCGCCAACGGCGCCGGCAAGTCGACCCTGCTCCGGCTGATCGCCGGCGACCTGCAACCCACCGGCGGCACCCTCACCACCACCGGGACCGTCGCCGTCCTGCGCCAGGACGTGACGCGTGCCGAGGGCACCCTCGCCGACCTGCTGGGGCTCACCGCGGTGCGCGCCGCGCTGAGTGCGGTGGAGGCCGGCTCGGTGGACCCCGCCCACTTCGACGTCATCGGTGACGACTGGGACATCGAGGAACGCGCTGCTGCCGACCTGGCCGCGCTCGGCCTGCCGACCGACCTCGACCGCGCGGTGCGCACGCTGTCGGGCGGGGAGGCGATGCTGGCCGCGATCGTCGGCGTACGGCTGCGGGGCGCCGACATCACGCTGCTGGACGAGCCGACCAACAACCTCGACCTGCCCACCCGGCGCCGGCTCTATGACCTGATCGACTCCTGGCGCGGAACGCTGATCGTGGTCAGCCACGACCTCGAGCTGCTCAACCGAATGGACTCCACCGCCGAGCTGCGGGAGTCCGCGCTCACCGTCTACGGCGGCCCGTACGACGACTACCGGGCCTGGCTCGCGACCCAGCAGGAGGCCGCGCTGCGGGCGGTGCGTACGGCCGAGCAGGTGCTGCGCCGGGAGAAGCGCGAGCGGATCAAGGCCGAGGAGCGGATCGCGCACAGTCAGCGCCAGGGCCGCAAGGACCGGGAGAACCGCAAGTTCGTCCCCGCCGCGATCAACGACCGGCGCAACTCGGCCGAGAAGTCACAGGGATCACGCCGCACCGCCGCTGCGGCCAAGGAGGAGGCTGCCCGGGAAGCGGTCGCGGCCGCGGAGCTGAAGGTGCGCGACGACGACGCCGTCCACGTCGACCTGCCCGACCCGCAGGTGCCGCGCGGCAAGCGGATCGCCGAGCTGCCGAGCGCCGACGGGCGTACCCAGGTGATCCAGGGACCCGAGCGGGTCGCCCTCATCGGCGCGAACGGGGTGGGCAAGACGACGCTTATCGAGGCCCTGCTGCCGCAGCTGACCGTCCGCCACGGCTACCTCCCGCAACGGGTCGTGCTCGACGAGGACGCGACCGTGCTCGACCTGGTCCGCGACGCCTGCCCGCACGTCGCGCCGGGGGAGGTGCGCAACCGGCTGGCCCGGCTGCTGATCCGCGGCGCCATGGTCGACCGGCCCGTCGGCGCGCTGTCGGGCGGTGAGCGGTTCCGCGTCGCGCTCGCCCGTCTGCTGCTCGCCGACCCGCCACCGGAGCTGCTGATCCTCGACGAGCCGACCAACGACCTCGACATCCCCACCGTGGACCAGCTCGTCGCCGCGCTCGGCTCGTTCCGCGGCGCGCTGCTGGTGGTGAGCCACGACGTGCGGTTCCTGCAGCGGCTCGGGTTGGACCGCGTGCTGGAGCTGGATGGGGCGAAGAGGCTCGCAGTTACAGACATCGGTCTTGGCGGTTGACCGCGATCCATCGCTCAGCGCATGCGGTTCGGGCCGCCGGCTGAGCGTCTACCTCCGGTGCGGGCGCGGTTCGGGGTCCGATTGCTACCACGAACCGCTGGTCGAAGGGTAGCCCTCGTACGGGCCGGCAGACTTTGAATCCCTGCGCGATGTCGGTGGTGTGAGGCAGCATCGCTCGGCATGGGATCCCGGTTCGGCTGGCTCGACCACGACGACGCACAACGCGCGGCCATGCACGAGTTGGTACGGATGTTCCAAGACCAGGGGAGCGTCGACGAGCTCGGCATCGGGTCGATCCGCGACGCCTTCTCCAACAGCTTTTTCCCGGGGACGTCGGTGCTGCACACGCGGGCGCGGTACCTCCTCTTCGTCCCGTGGCTGGTCGCCGACGTGGTGCGGCGGGGATACGGACGCGAGCGCGCGCAGCAGGAACTTCGTTCACTCGAGGTGCGGGTGATCAAGTCCCTCCTCGCGGGAGGCGAGGACTCCGGCGTCATCGGCAACCGCGCGCAAGAGCGCCTCAAGACGATGCCCAGCCAGCTCTATTGGCCGGCCTTGCAGCGCTACCAGGTCGTCCGGTGGCGCGTCGGCATCGATGGCTTCTTGCGCAGGGCGGCCGAGAGCACTCAGTGGGGCCTCGATGTCACCGAAGCCGATGCCGCCGACGGACGCGGCACCGACGTGGGGCTGGATCCCGCACTGCCAGCCCCGCCGCCGGACCTGCTGACCGCGACCAGCTTTGCTCTTCGTCCCGACGAGGCCAGCTACCTCCAAGCGGTGTTCGCCCGGTTGCCCCACGACAGCCTGCTGCGGGTCATGGCTGCGCGACCCGACCTCGTCTCCGGAGATCACATTTGGACAGCGCCCGCCCTCGAGCTGCTGTCGCCGGAGCTCCGTACCCGGGT
>JAJUGK010000078.1 GCA_029268205.1 Nocardioidaceae bacterium | reverse complement strand
CTCCAGCACCGCGGCGCCGTCGACCCGCCCGACGTACCGCGTGCCCAGCAGGACCTGGACCCCGGCGGCCTCGGCCTCGGCGGCGAGGTGCCGGTAGAGCCCGGCGATGTCGCCGACCCGGTATTCGTCGCGGTCGCTCTCCAGCGCCACCGGCCCGCGCAGCGACGGCGGGTAGAGCACCACCCGCCGGATGGCCGGCCCGAGCAGGTGGTCGGGCAGGTCGTAGTCGTCGAGCGTCTTGCGCACGAAGATGCCGGTCGTGCGGATCGCGGCGCCGAGGTCGCGGCGGCGATCGACGAGCACCACCTCGTGCCCGCGCCGCGCGAGCCCGGTGGCGACGTGTAGGCCGGCGAGGCCAGCTCCGACGACCAGCGCATCGCTCACGTCTCCTCCGCCTCGTACCGCAGGATGTCGCCCGGCTGGCACTCGAGCACCGCGCAGATCGCCTCGAGGGTGCTGAACCGGACGGCCTTGGCGCGGCCGTTCTTGAGCACCGCGAGATTGGCGGGCGTGATGCCGACCCGCTCGGCGAGCACCCCGACCGGCATCTTGCGGCGGGCGAGCATCACGTCGATGTCGACGATGATCGGCACTCAGATCACCTCGTCGAGCTCGGCCTGCATCGCCCGTGCCTCGGCGTCGCGCGCCACAGCTTGGGCCAGCAGCATCCGCATCACCAGGACGATCAGCGCGATCCCGGCCACGACCCCGCCGGCGCCGCCGATCAGCAGCACCATCCCGGGCGCGACCTCCTCGCCGGGCGCCAGCACGGCCCCCAAGACGAAGAACAGCACCGCGGCCACGGCGATCGCGATGATGATCGCATCGACGAACCGGAAGGACGCCGGCGTGAAGACGGTCCCGCGCCGCACCATCGTGAGTAGTCGCCACACGCAGACCGCACACACCTGGAGGACGACCACCAGCCCGAACGCGATCGCGCCGAGCGGGAACCACAGCCGGGTGAGCTCCCCGCCCTCGCCGCGCAGGTCCGCGACGGCCAGCGGGATCATCACCGCCTGCACGAAGATCGATCCCAGCAGCGCCAGCACCAGCACGACGCGGAGTGCGCCGATCACCCATCGGTTCATTCTCGATGCCTTCCTATCGAAATTCGATAGGACTCTATCGCAGGTCGATCAGCCGCGGTACTCCAGGTCGGCCTCGAGGTCGCCGCTGGCCGGGAGCGGGTGCAGCTGCAGGTGCGGCGCCGCGCGCAGCGCGGAGCGAACCCGCCACACGTCGGGGAACAGCGCGAGCAGCACCCCGTCGCGACGTTCGAGCACCTCCGCACCCCGGATGCCGCGCACCTCCTCGGCCTGCTCGGGCTCGACGCGACGCGCCACCGAGTAGCCGAGCGTCTCCAGCCGGACGGTCGCGCCGAACTCCGCCTCCATCCGGGCCGCGACCACCTCGAACTGCATCGGTCCCACGGCCGCGAGGATCGGGTTGTGATCGCCGCGCGCCGGCGAGCGCAGCACCTGCACGACCCCCTCCTCGTCGAGCTGGTTGATCCCCCGCCGGAACTGCTTCCAGCGCTGGGTCTCGGTGACGCTGACGGCGGCGAAGTGCTCGGGCGCGAAGCTGGTGATCGGCGGGTAGCGCACCGGCCGCCCGGCATAGATCGTGTCGCCGACCAGCAGGGCGGAGGCGTTCACGAGGCCGACGACATCGCCGGGCATCGCGCGGTCGACGACCACGCGGTCGCGACCGAACACCGCCTGGGCGTACTTCGTGGCGAACGGGCGCCCCGTGGTCGCGTGCGTGGCCACCATGCCCCGCTCGAAGACCCCCGAGCACACGCGCACGTAGGCGAGCCGGTCGCGGTGGGAGGAGTCCATCCCCGACTGCACCTTGAACACATAGGCGCTGAAGTCGTCCTCGACCGCGCGCTCCCCGCCGTCGATCGTCGGCGTCGGCGCGGGCGCCGGGGCGATCTCGACCAGCAGGTCGAGCAAGGTCGAGACCCCGAAGTTCGACAGCGCCGAGGCGAACAGCACCGGCGTCGTACGCCCGGCGCGGTAGGCCCCGAGGTCGTGGTCGGCACCGTCGGCGCTGAGCAGTTCGTCGCCCTCGACGGCCTCGTGCCAGACGTCGCCCTCGGCGGCCGCCGCCTCCGTGGGCGCGAGGTGCTCCTCGGGCGCGCGGGTGGCCCCACCGGCCGTACGGGTGTAGCGGATGTAGCGGCCGGTGCGCCGATCGAGCACGCCCCGGAAGTCGCCCGCGATGCCGACCGGCCAGGTGAGCGGGGTGGGCCGCAGGCCGATGCGCTGCTCGATCTCGTCCAGCAGTGCGAACGGGTCGAGGCCCGGTCGGTCCCACTTGTTGATGACCGTGATGACCGGCAGCCCCCGCTGCGCGCACACGCGGAAGAGCTTCAGCGTCTGCGGCTCGAGCCCCTTGGCGGCATCGACGAGCATCACCGCGGAGTCCACGGCGCTGAGCACGCGGTAGGTGTCCTCGGAGAAGTCCGCGTGCCCGGGGGTGTCGACCAGATTGATGACGTGGTCGTCGAAGGCGAACTGCAGCGCCGCGGAGGTGATCGAGATGCCGCGGGCCTGCTCCATGTCCATCCAGTCCGACACGGTGCCCTTGCGGCCGGCCTTGCCGTGCGTCGCCCCCGCCCGGTTGATCACCTCGGCGTGCAGCGCGAGCGCCTCGGTGAGGGTCGACTTGCCGGCGTCGGGGTGACTGATGACGGCGAAGGTACGGCGGGGCCGGGGATCGGGGAGGTCGGGCACTGCTCCGACTCTACTGCGCCCTCAGAGCTTGAACCTCCCCGCGAACGCCCGCGCAGACGGGCCGCAGGACGTTATGGTCTGCGTCACATGTCCACGGGTCCGCCACCCACGGCCAACCGGTTCCGCAGCACCGACAGGAGCGACCGATGACGGCGTACGCCGCGCTGCTCTCCCCCGGCCGCATCGGCTCGCTGGAGCTGCGCAACCGGATCGTGCTGTGCCCGATGGGCGTGCTGCTGAGCAACCCCGACGGCTCGGTCAGCGACACCGAAGTGGCGTTCTACGAGGCCCGGGCGCGCGGCGGCGCCGGTCTGCTGCTGATCGGCACCGCCAACGTCGCCTACCCCGAGGGCACCAACCACCCGCAGATGCACGCGGTCTCCGACGACCGCTATCTGCCCGGCATGCGCCGATTGGCCGATGCCGTGCACCGGCACGGCGCCAAGGTCGCGGCCCAACTGAACTACATGGGCGTCTACGCGCAGTACGACATGCTCCGCGGCGAACCGCGCCTGGTGCCGTACGAGCCGGCCTTCCCCGCCCCCGACGCCGTGGGCCGGATGCTGCCGCGCGAGGAGGCGACCGCGATGGCGACCGCCTGGCTCACGCCGGGTGCCAACACCGGCTTCCGGGTCGCCACCGAAGACGACATCCACCGGGTCATCGGCAGGTACGCCGAGGCGGCCGCGCGCTGCCAGCGGGCGGGCTACGACGGGGTCGAGATCCACGCCGGGCACGGCTACTTCATCGACTCCTTCCTCTCCCCACGCAACCAGCGCACCGACGGCTGGGGCGGCGACCTCGCGGGGCGGGCGCGCGTGCTGCTGACCGTCATCGACGAGGTGCGCCGCGCGGTCGGACCCGACTACCCGGTCTGGATCCGGCTCAACAGCAGGGAATACCACCACGACGTCGGCGAGACCTTCACCGAGCAGACCGAGGTCGCGCGGCTCGCGATCGAGGCCGGCGTGGACGCGATCCACCTGACCGCCTACGCCAACACCGACGTCGCGACCGCCGCCACCGACGCCTACGCCCCGCACCGCGTCGGCGACCTGCCGCGGTACGCCGCCGAGTTGCGCCGCGCGACCGGCGCCACCGTGATCACCTTCGGTCGCCACGACGTCGACGCCGCCGAGCGGCTGATCGCCGACGGCACGGGCGACTTCGTCGGCTTCGGCCGCCGCCTGCTGGCCGACCCGGACCTGCCGCGCAAGCTCGCCGGGGACCGGCCCGAGCAGATCCGGCCGTGCATCTACCAGTACACCTGCATCGGCAACATCGCGCTGCGCGAACCCATGCGGTGTGCGGTCAACCCGCGCGCGGGTCGCGACGCCGAGCCGCTCCCGCAGCCGTCGGGCCCGCGCCGGGTGCTGGTCGTCGGCGCGGGCCCGGCCGGCCTGGAGTCCGCGATCCGGCTCAACCACGCGGGTCATCGCGTCACGTTGATCGAGCGCGACGTCGAGGTCGGCGGGATGCTCCGGCACGCCGCGGCCCTCGACGAGCCGCTGGCCGACTACCTCGCGTGGCTACGGCGCACCCTGGCCGACACCGACGTCGACCTGCGGCTCGGTGCGGAGTACGACCCAGCCGGCGCAACCGCCTACGACGAGGTCGTGCTCGCGACCGGCGGCGACTGGACCTCCGCACTCCCCGGCGCCCGCACCGTGCCGGACCTCGCCGGTTGGCTCACCGCCGACGACGACACGGTCGGGGCGCGGGTGCTCGTGCTCGGCACCGGCGCCCCCGCGCTGCGCATCGCCCAGCTCGCGCTGGTCCGCGGTCGCGCGACGACGCTGGTCACCCCGGAGCGGTACGTCGCCCCGGAGCTCGGCGCCCCGGGCCGGCACCGGCACATCCAGGACTACCTCGACGCCGGCGGGCAGCTGCTGCTGCGCACCCCCGACGACGCGGTCGGCGAGCTGGTCGCCGGAGCCGACACCGTCATCGACGTCCGCCCCCGGGTCGGCACCCCGCTCCCCGAGGGCGTCGGCGGGCACGTGGTCGGCGACGCCGCCGGGCCGGGCGCGATCAACGCGGCGACCCGGGGCGCGATGGAGCTGGCTGCGACCCTCGCTACTCGCCGGTCTCCATCTCGGCCGGGATCACCGGCTCCTCGTCGAAAGCCATCGGCTCGGGAACGCCGGCGGTGATCGTCGTGCCGTCGGCGCGGGTGCCACCGGTCTGGGGCACCTTGCCGAGCAACCCGTCGATGCGCGGCCCCTGGTCGGGCAGAGCCACACGCAGCGGCCGGTCGATCGTCGCGGAGTGCACCTCGCCGCGCACCCGCACCCGTACCTCGTCCTCGCCCTTCTCGAGCACCTCGACACGGAGCTCGTCCTGGGTGATCGTGACCTGCAGCCGCGACCCGCGCCAGGCGAGCTTGAACGCCAGGTGCGACCACTCCTTGGGCAGCCGCGGCGCGAACGAGAGCCGGCCGTTGCGGTCGTTCATGCCCGCGAAGCCGAAGGTCAGCGCGCTCCACACCCCGCCGAGCGAGGCGACATGCATCCCGTCGACGGTGTTGCCGTGCAGGTCGCCGAGGTCGACGAAGACCGCCTGCCGGAAGTAGTCCATCGCGGCCTCGTGGTAGCCCACCTCGGAGGCGACGATCGACTGCACGACCGCCGACAGCGTGGAATCGCCGGTGGTGATCGGGTCGTAGTACTCGAAGTTGGCGCGCTTCTCCTCCGGCGTGAACCGGTCGCCCTGCAGATACATCGCCAGCACGACGTCGGCCTGCTTGAGCACCTGGAACCGGTAGATCACCAGCGGGTGGTAGTGCAGCAGCAGCGGGGTGAGCTCGTCCGGCGTACGGGAGAGGTCCCACACCTCGCGGTCGAGGAAGAAGTCGTCCTGCG
The DNA here is from genome assembly GCA_029268205.1 of Nocardioidaceae bacterium. Lineage (GTDB taxonomy): Bacteria > Actinomycetota > Actinomycetes > Propionibacteriales > Nocardioidaceae > Nocardioides_A. The sequence goes on along the minus strand of JAJUGK010000078.1, from coordinate 6,553 downwards.
GGTGGATGCCCAGCCCCTCGTCGAACGGGATGGTCATGCCGTCGGCGCACCGCTGCCACTGCTCGGGCTCCGCCGGATCGAGGTCGAGCTGGCGCGCGAGCCGGTCGTACTCCGTGGGCTGCTCGACGCGCATCCGCTCGATCACCAGTGCGGCGCGCTCGAGGTTGAAGCGCGCCATGACGTTGGTGAAGAGGTTGTTGTTGACGACGGTGGTGTATTCGTCCGGGCCGGTGACGCCGTGGATGTGGAAGCTCGGGGGGTGGCCGTTGCGGCGGCGCCAGAAGCCCAGCTCCTCCCACATCCGGGCGGTCTCGACCAGCAGCTCGGCACCCTCACGGACGAGGAACCCGATGTCGTTGGTCGCACCGATGTATTGCATCAGCGCGTAGGCGATGTCGGCGTTGATGTGCATCTGCGCGCTGCCGGCGGCGTAGTAGGCCGAGGCCTCCTCGCCATTGATGGTGCGCCACGGGAACAGCACGCCGGACTGGGCCATCTCGCGCGCCCGGGCGCGCGCCGCGGGCAGCATCCGGGTGCGGAAGTGCAGCACGTTCCGCGCGATGTGCGGCTGGGTGTAGGTGAGGAACGGGACGACGTAGATCTCGGTGTCCCAGAAGTAGTGGCCCTCATAACCAGAGCCGGTCACGCCCTTGGCTGCCACGCCCTGCTGATCGGCGCGCGTCGTGGCCTGGGCGAGGTGGAAGAGGTTGAAGCGCACCGCCTGCTGGAGCACCGCGCCGCCGCCGATCTCGACGTCGGCGACGTCCCAGTAGCGCTCGAACCACGCCCGCTGGTCGGCGTGGTGCTCCTCGACGGTGAACCGCGCGGCGCGGTCGAGGGTGCGGTCGCACCGGTCGACCAGCTCGCGCACCGGGACACCGGCGGAGGAGTGGTAGGTGACGACCTTCTCCAGCCGCACCGTGTTGCCCTCGGTGGCGTCGATGCGGAAGACCATCTTGCCGCGGTCCTCCTCGCACCGGGCGACGGCGTCGTGCGGGTCATCGGTGCGCAGGTGGTGGTCGGCGGCGACGGCGAGCGTCATGCCGGAGCGGGCACATTGGTAGCCGAGCCACATCCGGTGGTCGTTGACCTCGTGGCCGCGCGGCAGCAGCACCCGCTCGTCGAACGCCGCGCTCTTGCGCGGGTCGAAGCCCTCGCCCATCGCGGCGTCGCGGACGTGGTACTCGTCCTCGCCGTCCTGGCGGTTGAGGATCTGCGAGGAGATCACGATCGGTGCGTCACCGTCGATCATCGTCACCTCCAGCGTCAGCACCGCGAGGTGCCGCTGGGTCATCGAGACCATCCGGCTCGAGGTGACCTGGACCCGCTTGCCGCTGGGCGTACGCCACAGCAGTTGCCGCCGCAGCACGCCCTCGCGGAAGTCGATGCGCCGCTCGTAGTGCTCGAGGTCGGCGGTGCCGAGGATCAGCGGCTCGTCGTCGACGTAGAGCTTCATGACCTTCGCGTCCGGGACGTTGACGATCGTCTGCCCGGTGCGGGCGAAGCCGTACGCCGCCTCGGCGTGCCGGATCGGCCACGTCTCGTGGAAGCCGTTGATGAAGGTGCCGTGCGCGAAGGCGTCGCGGCCCTCCTCGGGGTTGCCGCGCATGCCGAGGTAGCCGTTGCCGACGGCGAAGACGGTCTCGGTGGTGCCGAGGTCCTCGGGGCGGTAGTCGGTCTCGACCAGGCGCCACGGGTCGACGGGGAACCGGCCCCGGTCGAGCGGGTCGTCGCTGCGCATCCGCTGCTTCATCGCGCACCTCCCGGCACGAGCTCGGCGAGGTCGGACACGACGAGATGGGCGCCCGCCTCGGTCAGCACCTCGGCGCCCGCGCCGCGGTCGACGCCGATCACCAGGGCGAACCCGCCCGCGGCCCCGGCGCGCACGCCGGAGACGGCGTCCTCCAGGACGACCGACCGGTCGGGGGTCGTGCCCAGCACCGACGCGGCGTGGACGAACGTATCCGGGGCGGGCTTGCCCGGCAGCCCGAGCTCGGTGGCCACGGCGCCCGAGACGACCGTACGGAACCGGTCGGCGAGGCCGGCGGCCTCCAGCACAGCCGGCGCGTTCGCGGACGATGACACCACGGCCAGCGGCAGCCCGAGGTCGCGCAGGTGGTCCAGCAGCGCCACCGAGCCGGCGTACGGGGTGACGCCGTCGCGCTCGAGCACGGCGTTGAAGGCGTCGTTCTTGCGGTTGCCCAGGCCATGCACGGTCTGCGCGTCCGGCTCGTCGTCGGGCGTCCCCTCCGGCAGCGTGATCCCGCGCGCAGCGAGGAAGTCGCGGACGCCGTCGTAGCGCGGCTTGCCGTCGACGTGGGCGAAGTAGTCGTCCTGCGTGTACGGCGCCCGGTCCCCGCCGCCCGGCGCGGACGGATCGGCCAGGAAGGCGTTGAACATCTCCGCCCAGGCGCGCATGTGCACCTCCGCGGTCGGCGTCACCACCCCGTCGAGGTCGAAGAGCACGGCATCGTGGTCGGCCCAGGAGAGGGCAGCACGGTTCGCAGTCACCCCCGCAGCGTAGGTGGTAGGCGAGCGTTCGCCACTCACCGGGAACGCCGGTGTGACGCACTCGGCTCCCTCCTAGGGTGCGGCCATGACCGAGACCCCCGCGCCCGTCACCCCCGCCGAGCTGCGCGAGCACTACGGCCCGTGGGCCGTCGTCGCGGGCGGCTCCGAGGGCGTCGGGCGGGAGTTCGCCGTCCGGCTCGCCGACGCCGGCGTCCACCTGGTCCTGCTCGCCCGCAAGCCCGAGCCGCTGGCGGAGACCGCATCGCTGTGCCGCGAGCGCGGCGTGGAGGTCCGCACCGTCGCGATGGACCTGACCGCCGCTGACGCGGTGGAGCGGCTCACCGCGGTCACCGACGGACTCGAGGTCGGGCTGCTGATCTACAACGCCGGCGCCAACACCCACAGCGCGGAGTTCCTCGACGGCGACCTCGAGGCGTTCGGCCGGGTGATCACGCTCAACATCACCACCCAGTTGGCGCTGGTGCAGCACTACGGCCGGCCGATGCGCGAGCGCGGCCGTGGCGGCATCCTGCTCGTGGGCTCGATGGCGGGCTATCTCGGCTCGACGCGGCACACGGTGTACGGCGGGGTGAAGGCGTTCGGCCGGATCTTCGCCGAGAGCCTGTGGGTGGAGCTGCGCCGGTCCGGCGTCGACGTGGTCGAGCTCGTGCTCGGCGTGACTCGCACGCCCGCGATGGAGCGGGTGGGCCTGAACTTCGACGCCCCCGGCTTCACCGCCTCCGAGCCCGCCGATGTCGCCCGGCAGGGCTTGGCGAGCCTGCGGCAGGGGCCGGTCGTGATCGCCGAGGGCAACGAGCAGGCGGCCCGGATCCAGGCCGCCGTCGACGACCGTGCGCGGCTGGTGGCCGGCGCCGACAAGCGGATGCGTCAGCTGATGGCGGGCTCGACGGAGCACGGCGCATGAGGGTCGGGATCGCCACGCCCACCGTCTTCCAGGTGCCGGGGGTGGCCTCGGAGTGGGAGCGCACCGCGAGCGTCGACGACCTGGTGGCCGTCGCCCGCACCGCCGACGAGGTGGGGATCTCCCACCTGACCTGCGCCGAGCACGTCGCCGTACCCGAGGAGGCGGCCGCCACCCGCGGCGGGACGTACTGGGACCCGCTCGCAACGCTGTCGTTCCTGGCCGCGCACACCCGGCGGATCGAGCTCGTCACCGCCGTGCTGGTGCTCGGCTACCACCGGCCCGAGGCGATCGCGAAGCGGTTCGGGACGCTCGACCTGCTCAGCGGCGGGCGGCTGGTGCTCGGGGTGGGCGTCGGGTCGCTGAGGGAGGAGTTCGACCTGCTCGGCGCCGCGTGGGACGACCGCGGCGCGCGTGCCGACGCCGACCTGCGCCGACTGCGCGAGGTCTGGGGGCGGGCCAGCGTCGACGGGATGCGCTTCGACCCGACCTCGCCGCGGACGACGGTGCCGGTGTGGATCGGCGGGCGGACGCAGCGCTCGCTGCGCCGCGCGGTCGAGCTCGGCACCGGCTGGATGCCGTTCGGCCTGCGGCGCGACGAGTTGGCCGCGCTGCTGGGCCGCTTCGACCTGCCCGAGAGGTTCGAGGTCGTGCTCTCCCCCTCCGGCACCCTCGACCCGCTCGGCGATCCCGACCGGGTGCTGAGCAAGCTGCGCGCGGTGCGCGAGATCGGCGCGACCCGCGCCACCTGCACCGTCGACGCGGAGTCCGCCGACCACTACTGCGAGCAGCTCGCCGCCCTGGCCGGCCTCGCCGAGCAGCTGGAGGACCGATGACCGACGACCTGACCGCCCGCCTCGACGCCCTCGAGGAGCGCCTCCAGCGCGCCGAGGACACGTTGGCGATCACCCAGCTGATCGCGTCCTACGGCCCGCTGGTCGACGCCGGTCGCGCCGACGAGGTCGCCGACCTGTGGACCGAGGACGGCGAGTACCACGTCGAGGGGTGGCAGATGCGCTCGCGCGCCGACGTCCGCGCGATGGTGCTCAGCGACGCCCACCAGCGGCTCATCACCGGCGGCAGCGCGCACTTCCTCGGTCCGGCATGGGTGGAGGTCGACGGCGATCAGGCGCGCGCGGTGTGCGAGTCCACGCTGGTCCTCGCCCACGGCGAGCGCTGGGTGACCGCGCGAGCCGGGGTGCACCGGTTCACCCTGGTGCGCGACGGCGATCGCTGGCGGATCACGCACCGGGTCACCCACCTGCTGGACGGATCGCAGGAGGCGCGCGACCTGCTCGCCCTGTGACCCGGCGCCGGTCGTACCCCGGTCAGGGTGTGCACTAGGGACGTGCGCCGCTCCAGCCCCGACCGCCCCTCGCGGCTGCTGGTCCCCACGCTCGTGCTGCTGAGCACGGTGACGGGCATCGTCAGCAGCCTGGGGGCTCCGCTGGTGCCGACGCTGGCCGCGGAGCTCGGCGTCACGCTCGCCGCGGCGCAGTGGACGCTGACGGTCACGCTGCTGACGGCGGCGGTGTCGACGCCGTTGTTGGGCAGGTACGCCGCCGCGCACCGCCGGCGCCCGACGATCCTGGCCGGGCTCGTGGTGGTCGTGGCCGGGACGGTGCTGGCCGCGGTCGCGGTCACCGTGCCCGCTCTCGGGCTGCCGTGGCTGATCGCCGGCCGGGCGGCACAGGGGGTCGGCATCGCACTCACCCCGTTGGCGATGACCGTCGCACGCGACGTCTACCCGGCCGAGCGGTCGCAGCGGATCATCCCGGGGCTGTCGGTCGCCGGGGTGGTGGGCGCCGGCCTGGGCTACCCGCTGACCGCCGCGGTCGCGCAGGTCGGCGGGGTGGCCGCAGCGTTCTGGCTCGGCGTCCTGCTGACCGGGGCGACGCTGGCGATCTCGTGGTACGCCGTGCCCGCCGCGCCGCGCGGGTCGACGCCGCGGGTGCAGCCGCTGGAGGCGCTGCTGCTGGGCGGCAGCACCCTCGCGGTGCTGCTCGGGATCAACCAGACCACCAGCTGGGGGTGGGGCGACGTACGGACGCTGGGGCTGTTCGCGCTCGGCGTCGCGGGCGCGGCGCTGTGGGCGTGGCTGACCCTGCGCTCCCCCTCGCCGCTGGTCGACCTCCGGCTGGCGTTCGGCACCCCGGCGCTGGGCCCGCACATCACGGTGGTGCTGGCCGGGGTGGGGATGTATATGAGCCTGGCGCTGGTGATCGTGCTACTGCAGACCCACACGCCCGCGGGCTGGGGCCTGGACCAGCCCGTGCTGGTCGCGGGGCTGGTGCTGGTGCCGTACTCGCTGGCGGCGGTGGTCGGCACCCGGCTCTCGCGATGGGCCGGGGGCTACCTGCCGGCCGTACGCCTGCTGCCGATCGGGTGCGCGCTCTATCTCGCCTCGGCGCTGCTGATCGCGCTGGTCCACGACCAGGTGTGGCAGGCGCTGGTCGCGATGGCGGTGGGCGGCCTGGGCAGCGGGTTCACGTTCGCGATGATCCCGGCGCTGCTGGTGCGGACGGTGCCGGCGGCCGAGACCGGCAGTGCGCTGGGCTTCAACATGGTGCTGCGCTACGTGGGCTTCTCAGCCGGCAGCGCCCTGGGCGTGACCGTGCTCGCGCTGGCCAGCGGCGGGCCGGTGCCGACCGAGCACGGCTTCCGCATCGCCTCGCTGGTCAACGCCGCGGTCTGGCTGGTCGCGATCGTCGTCGTGCTGGCGATCGGCAACCGGCAGCGTCCCGAGCCGCTTAGCGCAGGTGGGTGACCCGGGCGAGCGGCCCGATCGCGAGCAGCCCGACCAGCGGCAGCAGCGTCATCACCGCCAGCGCCTGGGGTACGCCCAGCGGCGGCCCGAGACCGCCGACGACCGCCGACCCGATCGAGCCGCCGACCATGAACAGCAGCGTCGCGACGCCGAGCGCGATCCCGCGGACCTCCAGCGTCACCGCCTCCCCCACCGCGGCGCCCATCGCCGGTTGGCCGACGCCGAAGGCGACGGTGGTGAGAACCATCGCGGCCAGCAGCAGCGGGGGTGCCACGAAGTAGACGCCGAGCCCGGTTGCGACGAGCGCGGCGGCAGCAGCGGCGCAGGCGGTGGCGATGGTCCGGAATGGTCCG
>JAJUGK010000077.1 GCA_029268205.1 Nocardioidaceae bacterium | reverse complement strand
GTCACCAACTGCGACCTCGACCGCGCCCGCGCCAAGGGACTGCACCGGCACCCGGCCGACTCCCCGCCCGACGACCCCGCCGGCGCATGGCTGCACGTCTCCGCCGGACTCGGGACCTCGCCCTACGTCCCGATCCGGTTCTGCTGCCGGCCCGAAGCCACGCTGCTCACGCTCGTCCCGCGCTGACCGTCCGCCCGACGAGGGCGATTTCAGTCGGGCGGAGCCCCTCGTATAGACTCGCCCGCGGCCTGTCCAGGCAGGCTGATCGGGCTGTGGCGCAGCTTGGTAGCGCGCCTCGTTCGGGACGAGGAGGCCGCAGGTTCAAATCCTGTCAGCCCGACAGATCGAACACCCGGGTCTGCACGCGCAGACCCGGGTGTTCGCATTCCAGGGCCGCTACCAGGTGACCTCGTGGCAGTCGGTGGTCGGGCGCTGCTCGACCTGCAGCGTGGCGTGCTCGACGCCGTGGTCGTGCCGCAGGACCCGCTGCGCGGCGAGCAGGACGGCGTGGCCGTCGGTCCGCGGGTCGTCGTCCAACACGAGGTGAGCGGTGGCGACGTGCATCCCCGAGGTGAGGGTCCACACGTGCAGGTCGTGGACGTCGGCGACCCCGGGCAGCGCCACGAGTTCAGCGGTCAGCTCCGGCAGGTCGAGGTCGGCCGGGACGTGCTGCCCGAGCACCGCCAACACCTGCCGGCCGAGCACCACCGCGCGTACAGCGACGAACGCGCCGATGCCGAGGGCGACCAACGTGTCCCATACGACCATGTCGGTCACGAGGACCAGCACCCCGGCCACGAGCACCCCGACACTGCCGGCGGTGTCGGCGAGCACCTCGTAGTAGGCGCCCTTGACGTTGAGCGACTCCTTCGCGCCCGCGCGCAGCAGGAACAGCGCGATGACGTTGACCACCAGGCCGAGCAGGCCGACCAGGAGCACCGGGCCGACGTCGATGGTGACCTCGCTGCCGATGCGGCCGACCGCCTCGACGACGACGTAGACCGCGACCCCGAGCATGAGCAGGACCGCGAGCCCGGAGGCGAACACCTCGGCGCGGTAGGAGCCGTACGTCCGCCGGCCGGTGTGGTCGGGCCGCGTCGCGATCTTGGTCGCCACCAACGCCGCGCCCAGCGCGACGACGTCGGCTGCCATGTGTCCGGCGTCGGAGATGAGGGCCAGCGACCCGGAGAGCAACCCGGCGGCGAGCTCGACGACGAAGAAGGCCGCGACCAGCGCGAACGAGAGGGCCAACCGCCGCCGGTGGCGCCCGCCGGCATGCGCGCGGGGACCGCCCGTCGGATGGCCGTGACCGTGACCTGCGCCCACCGCATCCTCCTCGCTCCCGCGGGGCGCCTCCTGCGTCGCACTCCCGCGTCTCCCAGCGTAGGCCGCCCCGGCGCCGCGGGCTCTGGCACACTCCCTCCATGGCCGATCCGCGCGACGTCGAGGACAAGCTGTCGCTCTCGCGGCCCTTCGGGCGCCGCCGCAAGCGCGCGCCACGCCCTTCGGCACCGTCCGCACCCGACGTCGAGCAGGCGCCGGCCGACGTGCCCAGCGGCATGCCCGCTCCCGCGGCCGGACCGGCTGCCGGGGCCGAGGGCACGACCGCGGGTGAGCCCGCCTGGGAGACCGGCCCGGCGCTCGACTCGGGCCCGATGCCGGGCTTCGTGCCCCCGCTCCCGCCCAGCCGGGAGGAGCCGGCCGCGCCCCGTGCCGAGCCCACCGATCCCGACCCCGTCGAGCCGGCCCCGCAGCCCGACCCCCGCTCCGCATCCACCGCGCCGGTCGAGGTCGAGCCGTGGCGACAGCGCGTCGATCTGCTGCCGATGCTCCCCGGCCGCCTCGCGGCGATCGTCACGGGCGTCGTCGTCGGTCTGGTGGGGGCGGGCCTGACCTCGCTCGGGCTGAAGGGCTGCACGACACTGAAGGGCACCAGCAGCTGCGGCGGCCCCGGGTTCTTCATGCTCCTGGCCATCGTCATCGTGATGGTGCTGCTCGGTGCGGTACTGCTGACCGTCTGGGAGGTCTCCCGCCCCGGCAGCACCAGCATCCTCGGCGTCGCCCTCGTGGTCGTCGTCTCGCTGCTGTTCCTGGTCGACGTGCTCTTCTCAGCGTGGATGTTCGCCATCGTCCCGCTGCTCGGAGCCATCGGCTACCTCGCCGCATGGTCGCTCACGGGCGCGTTCGCCGAGGAATCGCCCGAACCACCGAGCTGAGCGTCCCGTGCTGGACCAGCCGTACTGGCCGGCGCGGGGACGTGCGGAACCCCGTAGATCGGGTACCTCCCGGTCGATCACCCGTCCCCGAACCGTTGAGGAAGTCATGCTGGTCCCGCGTCTGGTCCGTACCTGCCTCATCGCCCTGCTGATGGTCGCCGCCACCCTCGTCACCCCCACCACCGCCCAAGCCGGTCTGAGCAAGAAGGAGGCCGAACGCCGGGTCGTGGTGTGGCACAACAAGGCCCGCGTGAAGAGGGACCGGGCCAAGATCCGTCAGGTGCGCTGCCTCAAGCGGTTCGCCCGCGCCCAGGCCAAGCGCCAGGCCAACCAGCAGCGGATGTTCCACCAGCGCCTCGGTCCGGTGATGAAGCGGTGCGACCTGCGGATGGCCGGCGAGAACGTCGCCATGGGATATGTGAAGCCGGCCGCCGTCCACCGGGCGTGGATGCGGTCGAAGGGGCACCGCGCCAACATCCTGCGGCCCGGCTACCGCCTGGTCGGCGTCGGCCGCGCCCGCGCCGACAACGGCGACCTGTACTGGGCGGTGGTGTTCGGGCGCCGCTGATCCGCAGATCACCCGCGGGGGGTGCGCGCGCATGTGACGTGCCGCAGGCCCGCCGCGCCGGGGAACCTGCGCGATGTCACATGCCTACGGGCCGGTCGGTCACAGCCGCGCGGCCAGCAGCTCCGCGATCTGTACGGTGTTGAGGGCGGCACCCTTGCGCAGGTTGTCGTTGGAGATGAACAGCGCGAGGCCCCGCTGACCGTCGACACCCTCGTCCTGCCGGATCCGTCCGACGTACGACGGGTCGGTGCCGGCCGCCTGCAACGGCGTCGGGATCTCGGCGAGCTCGACGCCGGGAGCGTCCCGCAGCAGCTCGACGGCCCGCTCCACCGGCAGGTCGGAGGCGAACTCGGCGTTGATCGCCAGCGAGTGGCCGGTGAAGACCGGGACCCGCACGCAGATGCCGGAGACCCGCAGCTCGGGGATGCCGAGGATCTTGCGCGACTCGTTGCGCAGCTTCTGCTCCTCGTCGGTCTCGTTGAGACCATCGTCGACGAGGCTGCCGGCGTACGGCACGACGTTGTAGGCGATGGGGCGCCGGTAGACGCCGGGCTCGCCGAGGTCGACCGCGGTGCCGTCGTAGGCCAGCTCGGTGGCCTTCTCCCCGGCGGTGGCGATCTGCCCGGACAGCTCGGAGACCCCGGCGACGCCGGAGCCCGAGACGGCCTGGTAGGTCGAGGCGATCAGCCGCACGAGGCCGGCCTCGTCGTGCAGCGGCTTGAGCACCGGCATCGCGGCCATGGTCGTGCAGTTGGGGTTGGCGATGATCCGCTGCTTCTCGCCGGTGAAGGCCAGGTCGATCGCGTCGGGGTTGACCTCGGAGACGACCAACGGGATGTCGGGGTCCTTGCGGAACGCGCTGGAGTTGTCGACCACGACGACGCCGGCGTCGGCGAACCGGGCCGCCTGGGCGCGCGAGGTGGTGGCACCGGCGGAGAACAGCGCGATGTCGAGCCCGGTCGGGTCGGCGGTCGCGGCGTCCTCGACGGTGACCTGCCGGTCGGCGAACTCGAGCACCGAGCCGGCCGAGCGCGCGGAGGCGAAGAACCGCACCTCCTCGATCGGGAACTCCCGCTCGAGCAGGATCTGCCGCATCGCCACGCCGACCTGGCCGGTGGCGCCGACGATGCCCAGGCGCACGGGGCGGGTCATCGGCCGGTCCCGCCGTAGACGACCGCCTCGACGTCGTCGGCGTCGAGATCGAAGGCGTGGTGGGTGGCGGCCACGGCGTCGTCGACCTGGGCCTCGTCGACGACGACCGAGATGCGGATCTCGGAGGTGGAGATCATCGAGATGTTGATCCCGGCCTCGGCGAGGCTGGTGAAGAACTTCGCCGTGACCCCCGGGTGGGAGCGCATGCCGGCGCCGATCAGCGACACCTTGCCGATCTGGTCGTCGTACTGCAGCGACGCGAACCCGACCGTCTCCTGGATCCGGGTCAGGGCAGACATCGCCGCCTGGCCGTCGGCGTGCGGCAGTGTGAAGGAGATGTCGGTGAGGTTGGTGTCGGCGGCGGAGACGTTCTGCACGATCATGTCGATGTTGATCTGCGCGTCGGCCAGCGCCTCGAAGATCCGGGCGGCCTCGCCGACCTTGTCGGGCACCCCGACCACGGTGATCTTGGCCTCGCTGCGGTCGTGGGCGACCCCGGCGATGATCGCTTGCTCCATGGTGTCTCCGTCTCGCTGGTCGGTGATCCACGTGCCGTCCTTGAGGCTGAACGACGAGCGCACGTGGATGGGCATGTCGTAGCGGCGGGCGTACTCGACGCACCGCAGGTGCAGGATCTTGGCGCCGCAGGCGGCCATCTCCAGCATCTCGTCGTAGGAGATGCGGTCGCGCTTGCGGGCGGCCGGGACGATCCGCGGGTCGGCGGTGAAGACGCCGTCGACGTCACTGTAGATCTCGCAGACGTCGGCCCTCAGCGCCGCGGCCAGCGCCACCGCGGTGGTGTCGGAGCCCCCGCGGCCGAGCGTGGTGATGTCCTTGCTGGTCTGGCTGACGCCCTGGAAGCCCGCGACGATCGCGATCGCGCCCTCATCGAGCGCGGTCCGGATGCGACCCGGGGTGACATCGATGATCTTGGCCTTGCCGTGGGCGGCGTCGGTGATGACGCCGGCCTGGCTGCCGGTGAAGGAGCGCGCCTCGTGGCCGAGGTTGCCCACCGCCATCGCGAGCAGCGCCATCGAGATCCGCTCGCCGGCGGTCAGCAGCATGTCCATCTCGCGGCCCGGGGGCAGCGGGGAGACCTGCTCGGCGAGGTCGATCAGCTCGTCGGTCGTGTCGCCCATCGCCGAGACCACCACGACGACCTGGTTGCCGGCCTTCTTGGCGTCGACGATCCGCTGCGCGACGCGCTTGATGCCCTCGGCATCGGCGACCGATGAGCCGCCGTACTTCTGGACCACGACACCCACGGGTGCTCCTGACGTGCTGGGGGAAGGGCTGCGAACGCCTGCGATTCTACGGGCGTACGACCCGCGTCCCGCGTGCGCCGACGCGGGCTGGACACCCGCGGGTGGCGCCGGTCACGCCGGCCTCAGGACTCCAGCATCTCCTCGGCCGCGGCCACCTGCTCGGACTCCCCCTCGAGGTCGTGGTCGAGCCGGTCGTGGGCCACCACCGACTGCAGCGCCCGCAGCGCGGCGCTGGCCTCGGCGCCCCACGCGGAGACGTAGGAGAACTGCCACCACCACAGGGCCTCGCTGGTGCGGCCGGCACGGAAGTGCCGCAGGCCGTGGGCGAGCGCCGCCGCGACGCTGGACAGGTCGTCGGAGAGCCGGGTGGTGATCGGCTCCGGAGGGTGGACGTAGGGGTCGAAGACCTCGGTGTAGTCGTCGACGCCGTCGAGGAGCGTCGCCAGGCGCAACCGCAGCTCGTCGAGGTCGGGGTCGGGGCCGGCGTCGGGCTGGAACTCCTCGACCGGCTCGAAGTCGGTCTGGACACCCAGGCGGGCGCCCGCCAGCAGGACCTGGCTCACCTCCAGCAGCAGCAGTGGGATCGCCCGACCGCCCGCGTCGCCCCGGGCGATGGCCTGCAGGGCGAGCAGGAAGCTCTCGACCTGGTCGGCGATCTGCTGGGCGAGGTCCTCGACCTCGCTGGTGACGCCGGGGTCGGTGGGGGGATGGACCTCGGCGTCCGGTGCGTGCTCAGTCGTCGACACTGCGTCTCCCTTCGAACGCCCTGCCCAAGGTGACCTCGTCGGCGTACTCGAGGTCGCCGCCTACGGGCAGTCCACTCGCAAGCCGCGTCAAGCGCAACCCCAGGTCCTTGAGCAACCGGGTGAGGTAGGTCGCGGTGGCCTCGCCCTCGAGGTTGGGGTCGGTGGCCAGGATGATCTCGGTGACCTGGCCGTCGGAGAGCCGCTGCAGCAGTTCCTTGATCCGCAGCTGGTCGGGGCCGATGCCCTCGATCGGGCTGATCGCGCCGCCGAGGACGTGGTAGCGACCGCGGAACTCGCGGGTGCGCTCGATCGCCACGACGTCCTTGGACTCCTCCACCACGCACAGCACGGTCGGGTCGCGCCGCGGATCACGACAGATCCGGCACCGCTCCTCCTCGGCGACGTTGCCGCACACCGCGCAGAAGCGGACCTTGTCCTTGACCTCGGTGAGCACCGACGCGAGCCGGCGTACGTCGGCCGGGTCGGCCTGGAGGATGTGGAAGGCGATGCGCTGGGCGCTCTTGGGCCCGACGCCCGGGAGCCGACCGAGCTCGTCGATCAGGTCCTGGACGATTCCCTCATACACCCCGGCTACCGCCTGGCCGGTCGTCGTCCGCGCTGTCCTCGGCACTGCCGTCGATGCTGCCGTCGATGCTGCCGTCGCTGCTGCCGTCGCCGGCCGCGGGGATGCCGAAGCCGGCCGCCCGGGGCGCCTCGGAGTCGCCGCCCCCACCGCCGAAGAGCGCGCCCAGGTCGCCGCCGCCGAGGGCGTCGCCGAGACCGGCGAGCGGGTTCATCGCCTGCTGGGCGATCGACTCCGCCTGGGCGCGGGCCACCCGGTAGGCGGCGACCACCAGGTCGCCGAGGTCGGCGAGGCTCTCCGCGTCGTCGGCGACGTGCGGGCCGGGCGCGATCGCGACGCCGGCCAGCTCACCGGTGCCGGTCACGGTGACCGTGACCGGACCGGCGGTGCCCTCGACCCGCTCGTGCTCGAGCTGCTGCTGGGCCGAGACCAGCTGCTCCTGCATCGCCTGCGCCTGCTGGAGCAGGCTGTTCATGTCGAAGCCGCCGTCCTCGCCGAAGGGGTTGGTCATCGCGGATCTCCTGGGTGGTCGGGGTGGGACGGGAGCAGATGCAGGTGCGGGTGCGGCTGGGGGTGGGGGCGCTCAGTCATGCGGGATCTCCTCGATCACCACGGCACCGAGGGTGCGTTGCAGCAGCTCGGCACCGGCCAGGCCCTGGTCGTCGGCGTCCGGGTCGTCGGGGTGGACGTCGTCGTCGGAGGGTCCCTCCGCGCCGGTGGGACCGCCGTGGCCCCCGGGGCCGTTGCGGGTGGCCTGGATCGCCTCCCGCGCCCGGGCGACCGCCTCCGGGTCGGTCGGACGGCTCAGGTTCACCTCGGGTGCCTCCGGCGTGCCCGGCGGCGGGGTGGCGGGTGGGGCCGCCGCCTGCGGGGCGCCCGGCCCGGCCTGCTGTCCGGCACCCGGTGCGGCGTCCGGTGCAGGCGCGGGCGGCACCGGTGGTGCCGCGGGGGCGGAGGCTGAGGCGGGACGGGTGATGCGCGGCTCCCCCGCGGGGTCGGCGCCGGGCTGGACACCGGGGTCGACGATCGCCTCGACCCGCCACTGCCGCCCGATGACGTCGACGGCCGCCTGGCGCAGGATGTCCTCGCTGCCGCTGGAGAGGAACGAGTCGCGGGCACCGGCGTTGAGCAGCGCGATCGTGAGGGTCTGGTCGTCGACCGCGACCACCTGGGCGTTCTGGCTGAGCAGGATCCAGGTGAAGCGGCGCTTGAGCTTCACCGCATCCAGGATCGCGGGCCAGAGCCGGCGGACGTCGGCGAGCCCGAACCCGCCGGTGGCCGAGTCGGCGGCCACCGCGGCGGGCTCCGCCGGCTCGGGCGCTGCGGGCTCGAGCGGCGCCGGGGTCGGCTCGGGGGGTGCTGCCGATTGCGCAGCCGACTCGGCGACCGGGGCTGCCGGCGCCGGGGCTGCCGGGGTCGGAGCTGCCGGGGTCGGGGCTGCCGGGGCCGGCGCCGCCGCCTCCGGAGCGGCGGGGAGGCGCACCTCGGGGACCAGCCCCGGCGACGGGGTCTGCCCGGACTGCGCCGTGCTGGGGGTGCCCTCGATGCTGATCCGGCGCTCGATCCGGTCGAGCCGCGCCAGCACGCCGTCGGTGGAGTCGTCGGCGCCGGGCAGCAGCACCCGGGCGCAGATCAGCTCGAGCAGGAGCCGGGGGGCGGTCGCCCCGCGCATCTCGGTCAGGCCGGTGGCGACCAGGTCGGCGGCGCGGCTCAGGTCGGCGCGGCCGAAGCGGGCGGCCTGGGCGACCAGCCGCTCGGCGGCGTCCTCGGGCACGTCGATCAGGCCGGTGGCCGGGGCGTCGGGGACGGCGGCGATGATCACCAGGTCGCGCAGCCGGCGCAGCAGGTCCTCGGTGAAGCGCCGCGGGTCCTGGCCGGTCTCGATCACCTTGTCGACCACCGCGAACACCGAGCCGCCGTCGCCGGCGGCGAAGGCGTCGACGACCTCGTCGAGCAGGCTGTCGGGGGTGTAGCCGAGCAGCGCGGTCGCCAGGTCGTAGGTGACGCCCTCCGGACCGGCGCCGCCCATGAGCTGGTCGAGCACCGAGAGGGTGTCGCGGGCCGATCCCCCGCCGGCGCGTACGACCAGCGGCAGCGCGGCCGGCTCGATGGGGACGTTCTCGCGCGCGCAGAGGTCGGAGAGGTAGGCGGTCAGCGTGCGCGGGGCGATCAGCCGGAAGGGGTAGTGGTGGGTGCGCGACCGGATCGTGCCGATGACCTTCTCGGGCTCGGTCGTGGCGAAGATGAACTTCAGGTGCTCCGGCGGCTCCTCGACGAGCTTCAGCAGGGCGTTGAAGCCCTGCGTGGTGACCATGTGGGCCTCGTCGATGATGTAGACCTTGTAGCGGCTCGACACCGGCGCGAAGAAAGCCCGCTCACGCAGGTCACGGGCATCGTCGACGCCGCCGTGGCTCGCGGCGTCGATCTCGATGACGTCGATCGACCCCGGCCCGCCGCGCGCGAGGTCGCGGCACGACTGGCACTGCCCGCACGGCTCGGGGGTCGGCCCCTGCTCGCAGTTCAGCGCCCGGGCCAGGATCCGGGCGCTGGTGGTCTTGCCGCAGCCCCGGGGGCCGGAGAAGAGGTAGGCGTGGTTGACGCGGTTGTTGGCCAGCGCAGCCCGCAGCGGCCCGGTGACGTGATCCTGGCCGATGACCTCGGCGAACGTCTCGGGCCGGTAGCGGCGGTAGAGGGCGAGGGGGGCGTCCACACGTGCACACTAACCAGCGCCGCCGACAGCGGGCACCCCGCCGTACGCCGTCTCGCGCCCGCGCGATCGACCGGTGAGATCCGGACCCTCCCGGGGTACCGAGAGGCATGGCCAGCGACTCCCTCGAACCCCACGTGCTCGTCCGCCTGCTCGGCAGGCCGGCGGGGGCCTTCACCGCCGGCGACCTCGAGCGGGCGGTCGATGAGCTCGGCCTGCGGCAGGTGAACCTGCGGTACGTGGGCGGCGACGGCCGGCTCAAGACGGTGGCCTTCCCGATCAACTCGCGCGCGCACCTGCGCGAGCCGCTGCCCCACGCCCGCGAGCAGATCGTCCGGCGCGCCGCCGAGCTGCTCCACGCGGAGACCGGGCTGACCATGGAGGCGTTCGGCGAGGTCGAGTACTACCTGGTCCAGGACCTCGACGACCGGTTCCCGGTCGAGGAGGACCGCGGCTACCAGGAGTCCGCGCCGTTCTCGAAGGGTCAGCGGCTGCGGGAGGAGGTCCTCGGTCACCTCGCGGCGATGGGCATCGCGACGAAGTACGCCCACGGGGAGGTCGGCAACGTCCGCGAGGACGACCGACAGCTGGTGCAGCACGAGATCGAGCTCTCGCCGGTGCCGCTCGACCGGGCCGCCGACGCGCTGGTGCTGACCAAGTGGGTGGTCCGCGAGGTCGCCGACCGGCACGGCGTCGAGGTCACCTTCGCACCGACGGGCAGCACGGGCGGGGCCGGCAACGGACTGCACGTCCACACCCGGCTGGTGCGCGACGGGGCGAACGCGCTGGTCGACGACGACGGAGCGCTCACCGACACCGCCCGCCGACTGATCGCCGGACTGCTGGCGGCCTCCCCCGCGCTCACCGCGTTCGGCAACACGGTGCCCACCTCCTACCTCCGCTTCGCGGAGGGGTCGGAGTCGCCCGAGGCGATCTGTTGGGCCGAGACCGACCGCACCGGCCTGGTGCGGGTTCCCCTGGCCTGGGGCGGGGGCGTGCTGCCGCGGATGGTCGCCCACGCCAACCCCGACCACGCCGAGCCCGTGCCCGCCCCCGACATCGCGCCCCAGACCGTGGAGTTGCGCCTGGCCGACGGCTCGGCCGACGTCCACCTGCTGCTCGCCGGCATGGCGGTCGCCGCCCGGCACGGCCTGACCGACCCCGCCAGCCTCGAGCGCGCGGAGCGGTGGAACGCCGACGGACGTGACGACGACGCCGGGGATTTCGAACGGTTGCCCTCCTCGAGCGCCGAGTCGGCCGACGCCCTCGAGGAGGCCCGGGGGATGTTCGAGGCCGACGGCGTCTTCCCCTCCGCCCTCATCGACGCCGTGCTCGCCGACCTCCGCGACAACGCCGACGGGGCCCTGACGAAGAAGGCGGCGAAGAGCGACAGCGCCCGGGCCGAGCTGATCGCGAAGTACTGGCACGTGGGGTAGGCCGGGCATGAAAAGGCCCCCCGCGCACCCGACAGAGCTCACTTACCCTTGCTGTCTTCCGACCCTGGGGGAGTTGGGCGAGATGCCGCCGCACGGGGGGTTGCCCCGAGTCTAGGCAGCCGTCCGCGAGCTTGTCGAAGTGGGGCGTACGCCGGCGCCGGCCACGGGAGGGCCGACCGGATTTCGTCCGGCGCGCGCGCCACCGGTACCCTCTGCGGCGGAGGTATCGCCTAGTGGCCTATGGCGCTCGCTTGGAAAGCGGGTTGGGTTAACGCCCTCGGGGGTTCGAATCCCCCTACCTCCGCCACCACGACGGCGTCGCGCATCTGCGCGGCGCCGTCGTCGTAGGTCGACCCGCGCCCGTCGCGGACCGAGCCTCCGGCTCGCCCCGGCTCAGCCCAACCGCCAGCCCCCGTCGGGCAGCGCCAACGCCTCCTCGGGGCCCACGAGCCCCGCTCGTAGGTGTGCAGCGGCGGCGGGGCGTCGAGGACGGGCTGACAGGCCCGCCACAGCCGGTCGACCTCGTCACCGCGGGCGAACAGCGTGTGGTCGCCGCGCAGCACGTCGAGCAGCAGCCGCTCGTAGGCCTCGAGCCCGTCGGCCTCGGGCAGCTCCTCGGCGATGTCGAGGCGCATCGTCGCGGTCGCCAGCGTCAGCTCCGGTCCGGGGCGCTTGCCGCGCAGCCGCAGCTCGATGACCGGCTCGTCGGCCAGGTCGAGGACGAGTTCGTTGCGGCACGGGAAGTCGGCGTCGGCGAACATCTGCGACTCCGGCTCGCGGAACCGCACGGTGATCTGGCGGTGCGTGGCGGCCAGCGCCTTGCCGGTGCGCAGATAGAACGGCACCCCGCGCCAGCGGTCGTCGTCGACGAACGCCTCCAGCGCGACGAAGGTCTCGACATCGGAGTCGTCCGCGACGCCGTCCTCGTCGCGGTAGCCGGCGTACTGTCCGCGCACCACCCGCTTCGGGTCCAGCGGACGCAGATCGTCGTACGCCGCGGCCCGGGCGTCCCGGATCGCCTCCTCGTCCGCGGAGCCCGGGTCCTCGAGGGCGACGTGTCCGAGCAACTGGAGCAAGTGGGTCGAGACCATGTCGCGCAGGCATCCGGTCGACTCGTAGAACCCGCCGCGGCCCTCGATGCCGAGGTCCTCGGGGACGTCGATCTGCACCTGCTCGACGGTGTGCCGCCCCCAGGCGGGTTCGACGACGCCGTTGGCGAAGCGGAGCGCGAGGATGTTCTGCACCGCCTCCTTGCCGAGGAAGTGATCGATCCGGAAGACCTGGTCCTCCTCGGCGACCTCTCGCAGGGTCGCATCGAGCTCCCGGCCGGAGGCGTGGTCGAGACCGAACGGCTTCTCGACGACCAGGCGGGCGCGCTCGACCAGTCCCTCGCGACCGATCATCTCCACCATCGACTGCAGGGCCGACGGGGGCACGGAGAGGTAGAGCAGGCGGCGTACGTCGTCGCCGAGCTCCTGCTCGGCCGCCCGCACCGCCGCGGCGAGGTCCGCGCCGTCGTCGGCGTCGGAGGTGC
>JAJUGK010000076.1 GCA_029268205.1 Nocardioidaceae bacterium | reverse complement strand
CGCGCACCACGGGCCGGGACGCTGGTGATGTTGCGGACCCGCACCCGCTCGCGCCGCCCGGCGGCGACGCTCACGGCGTACCGCTGGAGGATCTCGCGCAGGATCACCACGCCCTCCATGAGGGAGAACCCGGCGCCGATGCAGCGACGTACGCCGCCGCCGAACGGGATCCAGGTCTGCGGCGCGATGTCGCCCTCGAGGAAGCGCTCGGGCCGGAACCGGCCCGGCGCGGGGAAGCTGTCCGGCGCTGCGTGGCTGAGGATGATCGACGGCGCGACGTAGACCCCGGCGGGCAGGTCCCATCCGCCGACCGTGGCCGGCGCGGCCAGCCGCCGCACCACCATCGGGATGATCGGGTGCAGCCGCATCGCCTCCTTCAGCACCGCTTCGAGGTAGGCGTCGTCGCCCTCGATCGCGGCCGCCCGGGCGCGCTCGTGGGTCACCGGGTCCCGCCCGAGCTCGTGCAGCGCCCAGGCCAGCGCCGACGCGGTGGTCTCGTGTCCGGCCAGCAGCAGCGTGACGAGCTGGTCGCGGAGCTCGGCATCGCTCAGCTCGTCACCGGTGGCCGCCGACTCGACCAGGAGGCGCGAGAGCAGGTCCGGACGCTCGGCGAGGTCGGGTGCCGTACGCCGCTCGCGGATCTCGGCGTGCATCAGCGCATCCAGCGTCTCCTGGTTGGCATGTGCGCGCCGCCAGGGGCGCCACCGCTGCAGCGGCGGGTAGTCCCAGCCGAGCAGGACGGCGGGTGGGACCTGCACGGTCTGCTCGACCCGCGGGCGCAGCGCCGCGAGCCGCTCGGCGTCGGTGACGCCGAAGACGACGCGCAGGATCACCTCGAGGGTCAGGGCGTTCATGCTGTCCAGCGCGCGCAGCTCCTGCCCGGGTGCCCAGCGGTCGACCTCGGCCCGCGCGACGTCGGCGACCAGGTCGGCGTACCCACGCAGGGCCCGCGTGCTGAACGCCGGCAGCAGCAGCCGACGCGAGCGCTTGTGCTCCTCGGTGTCCTGCAGCAGCACGGAGTGCTCACCCATGACCGGCCCGAGGATCGCGTTGCCCTCCCCGGCGAGGAAGACGGCCGGGTCCCCGGCGAACACCTCGCGGATGTCGTCGGGGCGGCTCAGCAGCACGAACGTCATGTCGCGGACGTTGCGGACGGTGAACGTGTCGCCGTAGCGGCGGTGCATGGCCGGCACGAACCAGTGCCGCAGCGGGCTGAACGCCACGGTCTGGGCCAGGCGCGGCCAGCGCGGTCCGGGAGGGAGGGGCATCGCGGCATCGTAGGACGCCACCGTGACGGCCTCAGATCAGTCCGCGGTCGCGGGCGATCGCGGCGGCCTCGGTCCGGCTGGTGGCACCGAGCTTGGCGAGCATGTTGGACACGTGCACGCTCACGGTCTTGGTGCTGATGAACAGCTGCCGACCGATCTCCCCGTTGCTGCGTCCGAGCGCGACCAGGCCGAGGATCTCGCGTTCGCGCGGGGTGAGAGCCGCGGCCCGGTCCGCGGGCGCGGCCGGGGCTCCGAGTCGGTCGAGCTCGGCGAGCAACCCCCCGGCCCCCAGCCGTACGGCGGTCTGCCGCGCCTCCCCGAGCAACGCGGCGGCATCGGCGGTGGCCCCGGTCGCCTGCAGCACCGCGGCCAGCCGGACCCGGCTGCGAGCGTGCTCGTAGACGTGGGGGTGCGCCTCGAAGCCGGCGACGGCGTCCTGCCAGGCGGCCACCAGCGCGGCGCCCGACGGCGGGTCGAGGTCGCAGCGCCACCGCAGCCGGCCGACCTCGGCACGCAACCGTGCCGCCCAGGCCCGTCCCTCGGCCCCGAACGGGTCGTCGGCCCGGGCCCGACCCTCGACGATCTCCTCGGCGCGCTCGAGCACCGCGCCGGCCCGCGCGACCAGCCCGAGGCGCTGCTCCTCGGTGGTGCCGCCGCGTTCGACCGCGGTGGCGAACTGGCCGACGAGCAGCGCCCCCAGCCGCACCTGGGCCTGGAACAACGGGTGCCAGAGCCGACCGACGGTGTCGACGGCCCGCTCGTGCAGGTCGATGACGGCGGCCAGGTCGCCGGCGTCGCCGTGCGCGTCCATCCCGGCGGCGGCGACCGCCAGGACCCGCAGGCCGTCGACCTCCCACCCGGCACGCAGCTCGCGTACCTCCGGCACGGCCGCGGCCCCGGTCCGGCCGACCACCACCGCGAGCCGCTGGGCGCGCAGGGTCCCGACCAGCTCCTCCGGTGGTCGGGTCGCGGGGATCAGCAGCTCCTCCACCTCGTCCCACCGGCCGAGCTGGTAGGCGAGCAGCGCGCTGAGCAGGCGCGCCTCGAACGCGTAGGGCGTCCACGGCTGACCGCGCCGGTCGGCGAGCGCCATCACCTCCGCCCAGGCGGCCCGCGCGGCGACCGGGTCGTCGCGCCGCTGGTGGAAACTGCCCAGGACGAACCGGGCGCGCAGCTCGGCGTTGAGCCCCCCGGTGCTGCGCGCGTGCTCGACCGCGGCCTCCAGACCGTCGATGGCGTCGTCGTCGAGCCACGCCGCCAGCCGGGCCAGCGTCACCCGCACGTCGGCGGCGATCGCGTGCAGCCCGTGGGCGCCCGCCAGCTCGAGCGCCTCGGTGGCGGCCGCGGCCGCGTCGTCCTCGCGGTCGTGGACGATCAGCGCCTTCGCGTACCGGGCGAGATAGCGCGCTCGGCGGGCACCGTCGTCGGGCGCGCTCCGGGCCAGCAGCGCCAGCGCCTCCTCGACCGGCGGGAGCGGATCGCCGACCTCGGCCATCCCCCACACGTAGCTGAGCATCGCGAGCAGCTCCGCCCGGTCGACGTCGGCGATCCCGGGCCGGGCCAGCTCGTCGTGCAGCAGCTCGCGGGCCCGGCCCACCTCGCCGGCGTAGACCAGCGCCTTGGTCGCGTGGCAGGCCACGCCCGGGCGGTCGAGGTCGTCGACCCCCTCGCCGAGGGTGAGGGCGGTCTCGAAGTGTCGCGCCGCCTCCTGCGGTCCTCCGACGGCCAGGGCGTCGCGTGCGGCGCGCACGCTCGCCCGGACCGCAGTCGGAAGGTCCTGCGCGGCACGGGCGTGCAGGGCGAGCTCGGCCGCCGACCCGGGGACACCGCCGGACTCCAGCGCCCCGACGTAGGTCGTGTGCAGCCGGACCCGCTCACCCGGCAGCAGGTCGTCGTAGACCGCCTCCCCGAGCAGCGCGTGCCGGAAGGCGTACCCCTGTTCGGTCGGGACGAGCACGTGCCGTTCGACCGCCTCGCGCAACCCGGCCTCGAGGTCCGGCGCGGCCATCCCGGAGACCGCGGCGAGCAGCGTGTGGGAGACCTCCTGGCCCGCGGCCGAGGCGACCCGGACGGCCTGCCGGGCGTGCTCACCGAGGCTCTCGAGGCGCACCAGCAGCAGGTCGGCCAGGTCGTCGGGCACCGTCGCCGCACCACGGACACCGGCGCGCGTCGCCCCGACCAGCTCCTCGACGAAGAACGCGTTGCCCTCGGCCCGGCGCACGATCTGCTCCACCGCGTCGGCGGACAACGGCTCCGGGTGGAGGGTGCGGATCAGCTCGCGTACGGCGTCGTCGGCGAGCGGCTCGAGCGTCAGCCGGCGCACCCCGGGCGTCCGCGCCCAGGCCGCGACGTGCGGGCGCAGCGGGTGGCGGCGGTGCAGGTCGTCGCTGCGGTAGGACACCACGAGAGCGACCCGGCTCGTGAACCCCCGGGTGAGCAGCACCCCGAGCAGCTCACGGGTCGACGCGTCCGCCCAGTGCACGTCCTCGACCACCAGCAGCACCGGCTCGGTCGAGCCCAGCCGCTCGAGCAGCGCGTGCACCGCGTGCACCAGCTCGCCCCGGTCGAGGGCCGGACCGTCGCTGGGCCGGGCGACCAACCGCGCGAGCGCCGGGTGCTCGGCGACCAGCACGTCGACCTCGTCGGGTCGGGCCGTGCCCAACCGGCCGAGGACCTCGGAGAAGGCGAGGTAGGGCACCGCACTGTCGCCCAGGTCGACACAGCGACCGGTGACCGCGGTCCAGCCCGCCTCGGCGGCGCGGCGGGACAGCTCGTCGAGGACGCGGGTCTTGCCGACCCCTGCGTCCCCGGCGACCAGCACCGCCGCACCCGAGGGAACCGTCTGCGCCAGTCCGACGGCACGCGCGAGCTCGGCGAGCTCGACGGCGCGTCCGACCAGGGTCTCCTGCAGGTGCCTCACGCGGGGATTGTGTCAGCCCAGGAGCCGTCCGGTCGTCAGCCGCAGCAGCCCCCGGCGTCGCGCTCGGGCACGTCGCCGGGTCACCGCGATCACGCGGGCGCGACGCCAACTGCGGTCGATCTGCTCGCGCTGGTAGGCGGTCAGGTGGGCGGGGTCGAGGTCGAATCCGGGGTACATGGCTCCACCGTCGTCGCCTGAGGCACCCGCCCACATCGGACGGCTGCCCTATTCCCACCCCGCCGGCCGGCGTCTGAGGTACCTCAGCACCCGACCGTCCGGGCTGATCGGGGTGGGCTCCCGACCGTCGGATATTCCCCTACGTGAGCGTCGTCGCGGGGCGCGGAGGACAACGCTCAGGTAGGGGAATATCGGGGTGGGTCAGTCGACGCGGGAGACCTCGCTGCTCCAGACCCAGGGCGCGCCCTCGGTGGTCGCGGAGCAGGTCAGCCGTGCGGCGGGGCCGCGGCGCGGGACCACGCGCACAACGTACGTCGGGGCGGGTCCTTCGCGCAGGGTGAGGTGGGCGGTGCCGCCGGGACCGGTGTCGTCGGGATACCACCGCAGCACGCGCAGGGCGTCGATGCGGTCCTCGGCGAGGTGGTCGCGCAGCGCCAGTTCGGCGACCTGGACGCCGGTGCGCAGACCCGACCGGCCGCGGAGCACCTCGCGGGTCAACAGTCCCTCGGCCGCCCGGTCGACGACCCGTGCAGCCGAGGTGGGATCGACCCGGCCGTGGTAGAGCCCGGCCGGGAGCAGCACCAGGTTGGCGGCGTACCGGTCGCCGCCCACATGGGAGACCTCCCAGGTCGGCTCCGGATGGCTGCGGGCCAGCGCCCGCGCGACCGGTCGGCCCCGTTCGGCGCAGCAGACGTCGTGGCGCCCGTGCGTGCACACCAGGGCGAGCAGTTCGTCGGTACGGGTGAGCCCCGGGCTGCGGCCGGCGCCGAGCGCGGCCACGTCGAGGGCGGCGACCTCCTCCCATCCATCCAGGACCGCGGTCTCCATCCAGGGCGCATGGGCATCGGCGAAGGCGGCGTAGACCCGGACACCGCCCGAACGGGCCGCGGTGACGCCGGCGGGTCGGCGGATCATCAGCGGTCGCACCCGCGCCGCCGCACACGCCTCGCGCACCCGGTCGCGCCACCGCTCCTGGCCCGGCCTCATCCGGGCGTGTCGGAACGCGTCGACCCCCCACGGGCCGTCGTGCTCGACCGCGAGCAGGGCGCGGGCGCTCGAGGCGGTGCCGACCAGTGGCTCGGCCCGCGCGAGGCTGGCCGCCGCGCAGCGCCCGGGTTCGGGTTCAGGAGCGGATCCGGGATCGGGAGCGGATCCGGACACGTGCTCAGGCACCGGCGCGCGTCAGCAACCCCTCGCGCACGAGGCGCCGGCACAGCACCAGGCGGCTCCGGGCGTCCAGGTGGTCGGCGAGGTCGGCCGGCCGCAGCCGGTCGCGGTCGCGTACCGCCGCCAACGCCGGCCGCACCCAGGCCGGGAAGGTGACGACCCGATCCCCCAGGAGCAGGTCGACGCGGTCGGGGTCGCCGGGGTGAGCGCGCAGCACGCAGGGACGACCGGTGCGGCGGACGAGTGCGGTGTCGTCCTCGACCGGGGGACCCAGCCGGTCGGTGAGCCCGCCGCGCAGGTGGGGCACCCGGCTGGTCAGGACCCGCGACGCCTCGGCCCCGGCCACCGTGGCCGGGTCGAGTCCGCGGATCCGGGCGGCCAGCTGCTCCAGGCGGTCGGCGAGCCCCTCGCTGAGGGTCTCGGGCCGGTCGGGGAAACCGGCCGGCAGGTGGGTGGCGTCGACCTCGGCCAGCAGCGGCGCGACGGTGCGGCGCACCAGACCCTGCCAGGTGAGCTGGTTGATGCCGATGGTGACGTGCAGGGAGAGCTCGTCCTGGGCGCGGGCGGCGTGCGGCGTACCGGTGGGGAGATACATCGCGACGCCCGGCTCCAACACGACCTCGCGCGGCTCGCGCTCCGCGTCGGGGTCGCCGTCGGGCGCCTCGTGCACCTCCCACACCTTGCGACCAGCGGTCTGGAAGACGATCACGTCGTGGGTGTCGCTGTGCACCGCGAAGCCCTGGGAGTGCGGGGGCGTGAGGTAGGCGTTGGCCTGGCAGGGGTGACCGAGCTCGAGCTCGAGCGCGGCGACCAGGTCGCGCAGGGGCGGCCAGTAGCGGTGCAGTCCCTGCAGGACGATGCTCGCGCCGTCGTCGAGGTGCTCGAAGACCTTGCGCGCATCGACCAACCCGGTCAGCTGACGGCCGGCCAGCGTCGCACCGCGCGTGTAGCTCGACTCCGGCAGCACCTCACCGTTCTTCGCCATCCGCATCGCCGGGGTGCGCATGGCGGTCGAGGTGAGCAGGTGGTCGACGTCGTCGAGGGAGAGCGTGCCGACCAGCGTGGCGGGGTCGACGTGGTGCAGGTGCACCCGCGACGCCCAGATCTTCTCGCGGAAGACCTGGGCGTCACCGGTGAGCAGGTCCAGGGCGGACCCGTGCTCGGAGGTCGACATGCTCACCCGTCGGTCGCGTCGCCGTCGGCGGTGTCCGTGGCGTCGCCGTCGCTGCCGTCGGTCGCGTCGCCGTCGGTGGTGTCGGTGCTGTCGCCGTCGCCACCGACGCCGTCGGTCGCGTCGCCGTCGGTGGTGTCGGTGGCATCGCCGTCGCCGACGCTGCCGGCGTTCGGGTCACCGCCCGCCGGGGTGGTCGAGATGTCGTCGTCGGACAGCGGGTTCTCGGGAGTCAAAGCCCTCTCCTCTCCTCGTGCCGGCGGGGCCCGTCGGCTGGTCGGACGCATACCCGGCCCGCGTGGGGCGAAACCAGCCGTTAGTCGCCCCAGGTCTCGGCCACCAGCGGCACCCCGGGCCGATAGGCGAGGTGGAGGTACGAGGGGGCGGCGAGCACCGCGAGGTGGGCCCGGGCGCCCGGGGCCAGCCGGCCCACGTCGGTGCGCTCGAGCGCGCGGGCGCCGCCGGCAGTGGCGGCCCACAGCGCCTCGGCCGGGGTCATCCCCATCTCCCTGACCGCCGTCGCGATGCACCAGGGCATCGAGGAGGTGTAGGACGAGCCGGGGTTGCAGTCGGTGGCGAGCGCGACCGTGACACCGGCGTCGAGCAGCGCCCGGGCGTCGGGGTAGGGCTGCCGCGTCGAGAACTCGACCCCCGGCAGCAGCGTGGCCACCGTGCCGGAGGAGGCGAGCGCCTCGACATCGGCAGCGTCGAGGTAGGTGCAGTGGTCGACCGCCGGCGCCCCGAGCTCGCAGGCCAGGCGTACCCCGGGCCCGTGGCCGAGCTGGTTGGCGTGCAGCCGCGGGCGCAGCCCGGCCGCCATCCCGGCGGTGAGCACCGCCCGGGCCTGGTCGACGTCGAAGGCGCCACGCTCGCAGAACGCATCGACCCAGCGGGCGTACGGCGCACAGGCCTCGAGCATCGGGCCGGTGACCAGATCGACGTACGCACCCGCGTCCTCGGCGTACTCGGGCGGGACGACGTGGGCGCCGAGGTAGGTGGTCTCCGGGGTCACGCGGCGGGCCAGCGCGAGCGACCGGGCCTCGTCGGCGACGGTCAGCCCGTAGCCGCTCTTCACCTCCACCGTGGTCGTGCCCTGGCGCCGCATCTCCGCGACCAACCGGGTGAGCGTCGCCCCGAGCTGCTCATCGGTCGCGGCGCGGGTGGCCGCGACCGTCGAGCGGATGCCACCGGCGGTGTAGGGCTGTCCGCTCATCCGGGCGGCGAACTCGGCGGCGCGGTCACCGGCGAAGACCAGGTGGCTGTGGGAGTCCACGAAGCCCGGGATCACCGCCCGGCCGCCGACATCCTGCGCGGCGTCGGCCGGTGGCGCTTCGCGGGCCGTGCCGACCCAGACCACCCGTCCGCCCTCCGCGACGAGCGCGGCATCGGTCACCACGCCGAGCGGGCCGCCGTCGCCGAGGCTCGGGTCGTTGGTGACCAGTTCCCCGATGCCGGTCAACAGCACACTGCTCATCGGACCCCCAGTTGCTCGATCGCCCCGGCCAGCTCGGCGCCGACCTCGGCGGCCACGCCGGCGGCACCACCGTGCGGCACCCGGACCTCCCCGCGGGTCAGCACGAAGGTCACATCGGCGGCCGTCGCCGCGTGGACCACCGCGGCCGCCCCGGGCGCGGCACCCGCGGTGCGCGGGGTGTGCAGCGACACGGTGACCAGGTCGGCCGGCTGCCCGACGGCGATCCGACCGGCGTCGCGGCCCAGGGCGGCGTGGCCGTCGGCGGTCAGGGCCGCCAACAGTGCAGCGGGGGTCCAGTGGCCCCGGCGGCCCGAGCGCAGCCGCTCGTGCATCTCGGTCGCGCGCGCCTCCTCGAACAGGTCGATCACCGCGTGTGCGTCCGACCCGAGGGTCAGGCGCACGCCGGCGTCGACCAACGCCCGGGCGGGGCCGATGCCGTCGGCGAGGTCGCGCTCGGTGGTCGGGCACAGGCTGAGCGCGCAGCCCGCCGCACCGAGCGTGGAGATGTCGTCGGGGGTCAGGTGGGTCGCGTGCACCACCGTCGTGCGGGAACCGAGCGCCCCCGCCTCGGCCAGCAGGGCGGTGGGGGTACGGCCCCAGGCGGCCAGCGCCGCGGCGTTCTCCGCGGGCTGCTCGGAGAGGTGCACGTGCAGCGGCGCAGCGTGCTCGGCCGCCCAGTCCGCCACGACCGGCAGCGCGGCGGGCGGCACGGCCCGCACCGAGTGGATCGCCGCGCCCAGCACGACCTCGGCGGGCAGCCGGGTCGCCAGGTCCTCGACCCGCCGCCGCCAGCCGTCGGCGTCACCGTCACCGAACCGGACCTGCTCCGGCGTCAGGGGCTCCCCGACCCCGCCGGTCAGGTAGCAGGTGTCGAGCAGGGTCAGGGCGATGCCCGCCTCGGCCGCCGCGGCGACGACCGCCTGCTCCATCGCGTGGTCGGGGACGCCGTCGGTGGCGTACGGCGAGCCGTCGGGGCGGTGGTGCACGTAGTGGAACTCGCCCACCGCGGTGATGCCGGCGGCCACCATCTCGCGGTACGTCGCCCGGGCGAGGGCGTGCAGGCGCTCGGGGGTGAGGCGCTGCGCGACGTCGTACATCCGCGTGCGCCAGGTCCAGAAGCTGCCACCCCCGGCGCTGTCGTCGTCGGTGCGGGCCCGCAGCGCGCGGTGGAAGACGTGGGAGTGGGTGTTGGCCAGTCCCGGGATCGTCAGACCCGGCAGGTGGATGGCGCCGTCGGCGCTGCCGCCCGGCTCGACCCGCGTGAACCTCCCGCCCTCGACCTCCACGCGCACCAGCGGCGTCGCGTGCGCGCCGTCCCCCAGCCAGGCGTGCTCCAGCAGCCAGGCGCTCACAGCAACCGCTCCAGCACCTCGGCGAGCGCGTCGACACCGGCCAGGCAGTCGGCCGCCTCCGCGTGCTCGGCCGGGGAGTGGGAGACACCGGTCGGGTTGCGGACGAAGAGCATCGCGGTCGGGATCCCGGCGGTCGCGAGGATGCCGGCGTCGTGCCCCGCCGCGGTCGGGATGACCGGCCACGGGGTGCGGTCGCCCTGCCGGGCGAGCCGCGCGGCCAGGTCGGCGTCGAAGGAGACCGCCCCCGAGACCGACTCGGCGGTGACGGTCAGGGTCGTGCCATCGCGCTCCGCCCGGTCGCGGGCCTGCCGCTCGACCCCGGCGACGAGCGTGGCGAGGGCCTCCTCGTCCTCCGACCGGGCATCGAGCCAGCCGGTGACCCGCGACGGCACGGCGTTGGTGCCGTTGGGCTCGACGGCGACCCGGCCGAACGTCGCGCGACCACCGCTCAACCGAGCCTGTTTGTTGGCCGCGAGCGCCGTCATCGCGTAGGTGAGCATCGGGTCGCGGCGATCCTCCATCCGGGTGGTGCCGGCGTGGTCGGCGACCCCGGCGAAGTCGAAGCGGTAGCGCCCGTGCGGCCAGATGCCGCTGCCCAGCCCCACGGCGGCGTCGCGGTGCACGAGGTCGCGGCCCTGCTCGATGTGCAGTTCGACGAAGCAGCCGATCTCGCTCAACCACGGGGCCGGACCGAGATCCGGCTCGACACCGGCCTCACGCATCGCCTCCGGCAGTGATGTCCCGGCGGCGTCCCGGAGCCCACCTGCCCGCTCGGCGTCGAGCATCCCCGTCGCCAGCCGCGAGCCGAGACAGGCGACGCCGAACCGCGACCCCTCCTCCTCGGGGAAGGCGGCGATCACCAGCGGGCGGGCCGGGGCGACGCCGGCGGCCCGGAGCCGGTCGAGCGCCGCGAAGGCGCTGACCACGCCCAACGGGCCGTCGAACGCGCCGCCGTCGGGCACCGAGTCGAGATGGGAGCCGGTCAGCACCGCGGGACCGGTCGCGGTCGGCGGTGCCCACCGCGCGAGCAGGATGCCGTTGCCGTCGGTGCTGGTGTCGAGCCCACGGCGCTCGGCCTGCGCGACGAACCAGGCGCGGCACTCCAGCTCGGCCGCGCCGTACGCCGGACGGAAGTAGCCCCCGCTCCGCGCCGACCGGCCGATCGGCAGCAGCTCGCGCCACATCTCCTCGAACGACGGCTGGGCGGGGTCGGCGGGCATGCGCCCGAGTCCAGCCGCCCGCCGCGGCGGAGTCAACGTGGCGCGCGACAATGCCCGCATGGAGTTCGCCGAGGTCGTACGCCGTCGCCGGATGGTCCGCAACTTCGCGCCCGACGCGGTCGACCCGGCGGCCGTGGACCGGATGCTCGACCACGCCGTCCGCGCACCGAGCGCGGGGTTCACCCAGGGCTGGGCGTTCCTCCGCCTGGACACCCCCGACGACGTCGACCGGTTCTGGCGCGCGACGAGCCCGGACCCGGAGGCCGACAACGCCTGGCTGCGGGGGATGCGGAGGGCACCGGTGCTGATCGTCCCGCTGTGCAGCCGGGACGCCTACCTCGACCGCTACGCCCAGCCCGACAAGGGCTGGACCGATCGCGACCCCGACCGCTGGCCCGTGCCGTACTGGTACGTCGACACCGGGATGGCCACGCTGCTCGCCCTGCTCACGGCGGTCGACGAGGGCCTGGGCGCCTGCTTCTTCGGCATCCCGACCTCCGGCCAGGAGCGGTTCCGGACCGACTTCGCCATCCCCGACGACCACGCACCGCTCGGCGTCATCGCAGTCGGCCACCCCGCTCCCGGCGGATCGGCCGGCTCGCCGCGCCGTCGACCGCGCCGCACCGACGTCGTGCACCGCGGTCGCTGGGGCGGCTGATCGGCAGCCGCGCCACTGCGCTGGCGCCCATGACACTTCGGGGGAAGGTCCATCGGACCACGACGACGCTCATCGCACTCCTGCTCGCACTGGCACTCGGTGGCCTGCTGCCGCGCGGGGCCTACATCCGCGTGGTCACCTGGTCGTTCACCAGCACCCGGATCGCCGACGCGCTCGTCGCTGCGCACAAGCGAGGGGCCGTCGTCCGGGTGCTGATGCCGAAGGGCCAGGCCTGGACGCGCAAGAACAACAGGACGGTCCCGCGGTCCACCGCGGTGAGCATCCTCGACAAGGGCCTCACGGGCAGCTCCTGGCTGCGCACCACCGGCCTCTCCGCCCGCGGTGCGAACGTCTTCGACGGCAAGAAGACCACCCTGCACCAGAAGACCTTCCAGTTCTCCACCACCGGCAGCGCGCGCCGGGTCTCGATCATCGCCTCGGGCAACCCGACCGAGAACGCCCGGACGTCGCAGTGGACCGACGCGATCCAGCTCGTCGGCAACGAGAAGGCATACGACTGGCTGACCAAGCTCTTCGACCAGCAGACCGCCGACAAGGCGCGCAAGAAGCCGTTCAAGCAGGTACGCCGCGGTGGCGTCGGGTTCACCGCCGGTCCGTGGAACGCGCCGACGATGACCGACCCGGTGGTCCGTCGCATCCAGCAGGTGCCCGCCCACGCCCGGCTCCGGATCGCCGTGTCGGCCTGGCAGGGTCCGCGCGGCATCGCGCTCGCCCGGGCCGTGGCCGCGCACGAGCGGGCCGACCCGGGTCGCGACGTGTGGGTGCTGGCCAGCAAGCCGTTCGCGCCCGAGGTCCGCGCGATCCTCGAGTCCGCCGGGTCGAAGGTCTACAACGGCCACTTCGTGAAGAAGAAGGCCAACGGCACCAAGGTCGTCAAGTACCACCACCACAAGTTCATGACCGCCCGCTGGCGCGGCGCCGACGGCAAGCCGCAGAAGCGGGTGTGGGCGGGTTCGGAGAACTGGAGCGACAACGCCCGCGGCACCGACGAACTCGT
>JAJUGK010000075.1 GCA_029268205.1 Nocardioidaceae bacterium | reverse complement strand
TCACCACCTACCGCCGGATGGCCGAGGACGCCGTCGACGCCACCGGCCTCACCCGCGCGCCCAGCCGCACCCGCGACCTGCCGCTGCTGGGGGCGGCCGACCGCGGCACCCTCGCCGCACTCCCCGAGCCCGCCCGGCTCGTCCGCCGCTTCGGCACCGAGGCGCGCACCGTGATCGACGAGGCCCGCGCTGCCACAGGGCTCCCGGAGTCCGAGCTGGTCGCCACCGGTCCCGGCGGGATCACGCTGGCCGAATTGATCTTCGGCGTCACCCACGAGGGCGCCGTCGACGTCGCCGACCTGCTGGACCGGCGTACGCGGGTCGGGTTGGTGCCCGCCGATCGCGCAGCCGCCGAACCGCTGGCCCAGCGCGCGCTCGCCCTGGCGGCCGGCGCTCAACGCGCGACGGCGCGCAGCACGCCCCGTGCACCCCGCTCGGCGTCGACCATCGCGTGGGAGACGAACGGGTAGTTGCCCGCCTCGGGCAGCGTGAGCTCCACGAAGCCACCCTGCGCCGGCGCGAGCGCGAGCGCCTGCGCACCGCCGGTCCCGTCCGGCCCGCCGTCACGCAGGAGATAGGCGCCTTCGGCGTACGTCGTGGAGAACTGCCCGCCGACGACGTGGAAGGACGTGCCGTGGTTCGGCCCGGCGGCGAGCACCCAGATCCGCAGCCGCTCGCCGACCCGCACGGACACCGGGTCGTGGAAGTACTGGTCGGCATAGCCGTTGAAGACCACGGCGTCGGGCCGCTCGGCCGCCAGCTTCTCCGCATCGACGACGCCGCCCTGCGGACCGTAGTAGTGCTCGCCCTGCACCAGCAGCAGACTCCGGTCGACCGGCGCGAGGTCGGGCGGCTCGATCACCACGGCGCCGTACATGCCGTTGGCGATGTGGGCCGACATCGGCATCGTCGAGCAGTGATACATCCAGATGCCCGCGCGCCCGGCGGTGAACCGATAGGTCAGCGACTCCCCCGGCGCGATGGTGCGCATCGGCCGGTCAGGCGCGAGCGCGCCGGCGTGGAAGTCGATGGAGTGCCCGATGCTGCCGTCGTTGACGAGCGTGATGACGAACTTATCCCCCACGCGCCCGTGCAGCGTCGGACCGACCGCTTCCCCGTTGTAGGTCCACAGCCGCTGCGTGACGCCGGGCGCGACCGCGCGCTCGACCTCACTGACGGTCAGCGTGTGCCGGTGGGTCTGCGGGCCCCGTCCGGCCAGCGGCGGGAGCTCGGGGTCGCGCGCGGAGAAGCCGGGCTCGGGGGCGGCGGATGCGTCGTAGGCAGCAGTGGGTTCGTCGCTCTCCTGGTCGTGGTGCGCGTGCGCGGCGTCAGCTGGCGCAGCGCCGGTGGCCACGATGTCGAGCGTCATCCCCATCTGCCGGTGGCCCACCAGGGAGCACCAGCCCTCGAGGTCGGAGCCGACGACGCCGACGTCGACACGCGCGGTATCGCCGGGCGCGAGCCGGTCGGAGCGGGCGCCGTTGGTGAGCACGAGGTCGTGGACGTCGGTGTCGGTGTTGACCACCTCCAGGACGAGCCGGTCACCCGCGGGCACCTCGATCCGCGACGGGGTGAACCGCATGTCGCCGGCCTCGACCCGCACCATGGTGGTCTCGCCCGTCGCCGGCACGGCCGGCGTCGTGGAGGAGGCCAGGAGGGTGCCGACGGGTGCCGGGTCGAGAGCCACCGCGCCGGCGACCGCCAGCAGCACCGCGGCCGCACCGGCCACGGCGGACCCCAGTGCCCGGCGGGTCCGCAACGGGTCGGCGGCGGGTGCGACCGGCATCGCAGCGTCCGTACGCCGTGCCCGGTGCGAGGCGCGGATCGCCAGGACCAACAGGGGCAACTGCGCCGCGAGTGCGAGCAGCACCAGCAGCGAGACGACCACCCGCACCAGGCTCGGGGTGGGCAGCAGGCACACCAGCAGCCCGAGGTTGACGGTCGCGACGCGGAACGGGCCCGCGCGGTTCAGCACGGAGTTCGCGGCGCGCACCGCCCGACCTCCGCCACCCAGCGCCGACGGCACCAGGTAGCCCAACGCGCCCAGGAGCACCTGGGCGACGAAGCCCGCAGCGAGGAACGGCACGATCGCCTCGAACCGCGCGAGCACCGCACCCGCCTCGCCGCCGCGCAGGACGGCGTACGCCCAGGCGACCAGGCAGCCGACGAGCCAGCCCAGCCCCGCCGCCATCGACCAGGCGGGGTGCTCGGCAGGTGGCTTGCGCCGGGCGGCCTCCAGCAGCGGCCGACCGAGCAGCACCAGCCCCGCGGCATACGACGCGAGCCCGGCCGCCGCGAGGGGCCAGGCACCGACGAGGCAGCCGGCGGCGGTGCCCAGCACGGCCGCGGCCAGCACCGGCAGGGCACGTCGCAGTGCGGCGTCGGAGCCCGCACCGAGCCGCGTCCGCAACACGGTCGGCCACAGCGTCATCACCGTGCCCGACACCGTCAGTCCGACCCAGCCCAGGAGGTTGAGGGCGACGTGGGCGAGCAGCACCTGTCCGTGCCAGGGACCGGGCAGGCCGCGCACGAGCAGCACTCCGAGGGCGGCCCCGACGGGCAGCAGCGCGCTCGCGGTGACGTAGTAGCGCACCACCGCGGCGAACCGCACCGGCAGCGCCCGGCGCAGCTGCCCGACGAGCCGCGCCGCGTGCCAGCCGGCCGCGCCGGCGACGCCGAGAGCACCGGCGAACGTGACCTGCCACGACGCGATCTGCGTGCCGACCATCACGACCAGGGCCCCGAGGTTGAGCAGCGCGAGCAGGGCGGGACGCGGCGTCGAGGGGACCTTGAGGAGGGCGTCGGCGAAGTGCTGGCCCCACACAACGATCGAGTGCGTGGCCGCACCGAGGAGCAGGAGGTGGATCAGCAGCCAGCGGGGCTCGGGGATCCACGGGTGGACGAAGGCGACCACGACGACGCCCAGCAGCCACACCAGGGCCGGCAGGTCGCGCAGCGGCGAGAATCCGCGTCTCATCGCACTGCCCCTTCCCGCCGTGACGTCGCCACCCGCCACGCGGTGAGGCCGGCGAAGAGCAGCACCGCCGCGATGTTGAGCACCGCGCCGGCCCGCCACGCGTGCGGGAGATCGAGCGCGTCGCCCAGCCAGAGCCGGACGACGAGGGAGGCGTGCAGCAGGACGACCGGGGCATACAGGGCCGGGTGGAACGTCAGGGTCCGCCCGAGCACGACCGGGAGGATCACCGGCGCGTGCGCCATCACCATCGAGAGCGTGAAGCCCAGGAAGACCGCGTGGACGACCGCGTCGTACGACGCCCCGTCGTGCACCGCTCCCGAGGTGAGCCAGGTGGCGGCGGCGACCGCCGCCCAGGCGTAGCCGGCCAGCATGCACACCGCCATGTAGCGCGGCAGGCCCGCCGCGCGGACCGTGTGTCGCGCGACGTCGTGGGTCGCGAGCCAGGCCACGAGGGCGGCGAGCGTCGCGCCGAGGGCGATCGAGCCAGCATCCGGGACGAGCAGCGAGGCCGCGGTCGCCGCTGCGACCGCGACTGCCAGCAGCACGAGGGTCGGTCCGGCGGAGGGGCCCATCGCCAGCCGCGCGAGCTCGAGTCGTTCGCCGGCGATGGTCAGGACGACGAACCCCACCAGCCACGGCAGGAGTATGGGGACCGCGACCCCGCCGAGCCACAGCGCCGCGGCACCCGCGGCGAGCACGGCACCCAACGTCTGCACGAGCACGGCCTCGTCGGCCTGCCGACGCCACAACGGCACATAGACCGCCACCAGCGCGACGGCACCGCCGAGCAGCAGCAACCGCCCGACGGCGAGGGGCACCGGTGCGAGCAGGAGCAGCGCGCCGGCACCGAGCAACGACGGTGCCGTGAACCCCCACCGCACTCCCAACGCCACCGCGCGCTCCAGCGCGATCAGGGTCCCGACGAACCCCAGGACCAGCACCATGCCGTGGACGAGCGGCAGCCGATCGGTCGTGACCGGAGCGGGCAGGTCCAGCAGCAACAACGCGGCGTCGAGTCCGGCGAGCAGCGCGATCCCGGCCGGCGCCATGAGCACCGGACGCCAGGCGGCCGCGGGGCCTGCGGTCCGCGGCCGGGGCGGAGCAAGGGCGGTCACGACGACCGCCCCAGGCGCAGCAGGCACGCACCGGGCTCGGCGAACGGCACCAGCTCGGTGGCCGCGGGGTCGTCGCCGGCCGCGGCCAGCAGTCCCTCGGCGATCCCCTGGTGGACCGAGCAGACGACCTCGGGGTGCTGGTGGGCCGCCTGCAGCAGGGGGCAGCGGGTGAGGCGCACCTCGGTGTGCTCGGCATCCGCGGTCGGAGCGAACCCCATGCGGGCGAAGACCTCGGTCGCGGCGCGGCGAGCCGCTGCCGGGGTGGATGCGCCGGCGGCCCGCACCCCGTGCTCCCGGGCGAGCTCGTCCCCCCACTCGACGCCAGCGGCCCGCGCGTCGCGGGCGGGGTCCGGGCTGGTGCGGACGATCACGCGGGCTAGGGCCACCGCGAGGCCGGCGTACTCCGGGCGCGGGTCGTCGGCGCTCTCCTGCGTCGCGGCATAGCGCCAGGCCGGCCGTCCGCGACCGGAGGCCGGGGCGGCGGATCGCGTGACGAGGCCGAGGTCGCGCAGACCCTCGAGGTGCTCGCGCAGCGTGTTGGCGTGCAGGCCGGTGGCGGAGACCAGGGCGTCGATCCCGACCGGCTCGGTCTGCGCCTGCAGCGTCTCCAGCAGCGACACCCGGGCGGCCGAGAGCCGCGGATGCTGAGCGCGGGCGGGCCGCGGCCCACGGACACGCGGCGGATTGTTTTTCACGGAGTTTATTGTGCCAAAATAACCGCGCGACGACCACTCGACCCACGAGGAGACGACATGACCATCGGCGACGATCTCGGCCTGACCGCAGCGAGCGGCTGTGGCTGCGGCTGTGCACCGGCCACCTCCCTGCCGGAGCTCGACGCGCGGGCGATCCCGCACGCCGTGCGCCACGGCGCGATCAAGGGCGCACTGGGCCAGCTCACTCCCGGCGGCGGGATGGTGCTCGTGGCGCCCCATGACCCGCTTCCGCTGTTGGAGCAGATCAGTGCCGAGTTCCCCGACACCTACGCGATCGACTACCTCGACCGCGGCCCTGAGGCCTGGCGGTTGCGGTTCGTCCGGCGCTGAGCCGGCCGGGCTCAGCCGCGCTCGCGCAGGGCGGCCGCGATCTGGTCGGTGTGGGCCTGCCCCTCGACGAGTTGGCGCAGCAGCCACAACCGCAGCACCTTCGTCACCGCGGTGGCGAGATACATCCCGGTGCCGACGACGGCCAGCGCGAGGCACGCCACCGCCAGGATCAGGCTCGAGGTGATGTCGCGGGTGTCGGACTGGGCGAGCGAGGCGTTGTAGGCGACGAACGCGCCCACCACGCCGGCGATCATCAACAGGATGCCGATGATCCGGACCGGCCGGTCCGACTTCGACCCGTCGGCCTTGAGCTTGTGGTCCGCGACCTGCTCGTGGAACTCGGCGCGGCGCTCTTCGGTGAGCATTGGTCAGCCTCCCAGGTAGGTGGTGGAGAGTTCGTCCTCGATCTCGGCCGGGTCGCCGACCTGCACGATCCGCCCGCCGAGCATCAGAGCGGCGGTGTCGGCGATGGGGAGCACGACCCGGGCGAACTGCTCGGCGACCAGGATCGAGATGCCCTCGGCCGCGAGCGCGCCGACGATGTCGTACATCGACGACACGATCATCGGCGCGAGCCCCATCGAGAGCTCGTCGAGCAGCAGCACGGCCGGGTCGGTGCCCAGCGCCCGCGACAACGCGAGCATCTGCTGCTCACCGCCCGACATCGAGCCGGCCAGCTGGTGGCGGCGCTCGCCGAGCTTGGGGAAGCGGGTGTAGGCCGCCTCCTCGATCTCCGCGAGGCTCGTGCCGGTGCCGGTCGCGACCCAGAGGTTCTCCCGGACGGTCAGGTTGGCGAAGACACCGCGGCCCTCCGGGATCGAGCAGACCCCGAGCCGGGCGGCCTCGCCCGCGGTGATGCCGGTGACGTTGCGCCCCGAGTAGCGCACCTCGCCGGCCGTGGTCGGCATCAGGCCGCTGGCGACCCGCATGGTGGTGGTCTTGCCGCCGCCGTTCGGGCCGAGCAGCGCACACACCGTGCCGGCCGGGACGCTGAGGTCGACCCCCTTGAGCACCTCGATCGCGCCGTACGCCGCGCGCACGCCGACCAACTCGAGCACCGGCTCCTCGGACCGCCGCGGACGCACCGCGTCGTGGGGCTGGGTGAGCGTCATGCCACCACCTCCGTGCCGATGTAGGCCTCGATGACGGCGGGGGACTCCTGGATCTCCGCCGGCGTGCCCGAGGCGATCAGCGCGCCGTGGTCGAGGACGTGGATGCGGGAGCACAGCCCCATCACCAGCGGGAGGTCGTGCTCGACGAGGCAGACCGCGAGACCGTCGTCGGCCAGGCCACGCAGCAGCTCTGCGAACCGCTCGGTCTCCTGCTCGGTCTGCCCCGAGGCCGGTTCGTCGAGCAGCAGCAGCCGCGGCTGGGTCATCAGCGCCCGCGCGACCTCGACCACGCGCGCCCGGCCGGTGGGGACGTCGGACACGTCGCGGTGGGCGATGTCGGTGAGCCCGGTGAGCTCCAGGACGCGGTCGGTCTCGGCCTCGACGTCGATCCTGCGTCCGGTGTTGGCGCGCACGATGTCGCCGGCGACCCGGATGTTGTCGCGCACGCTCAGCGACAGGAACAGCTCCAGCCGTTGGAACGTGCGCGCCATCCCCATCCGGGCCCGCGACCCCGGGGCGAGCCGGGTGATGTCCTCACCAGCGAAGACGATCCGGCCGGCGTCGGGGCGCTGCATCCCGGTGATGCAGTTGAACAGCGTCGTCTTGCCCGCGCCGTTGGGGCCGATCAGCCCAGTGACCGTGCCGGTGCGCACGTCGATGCCGACGCGGTCGACGGCGGTGTTGCCGCCGAAGCGGACGACCACCTCGTGGGTCTCGAGCAGGATGTCAGACGCGGACATGCGACTCGCCCTCCTCGGACGGGGCCTGGGCCTGGGCCGGGATGGTCGGGGTCGCGCGGCGCGCCCGGGCCGGCAGACCGAGGGTGCGGTCGAGCTGTCCGCCGAACCCGTCGGGGTAGGGCACGTCGACGCCGACCAACTCCAGCGGTACGCCGCGCCGGGCCGCGAGCGCCTCGGGCGGCAGCAGCCTCTCCGCCCGCAGCCACAGCCCCAGGGCCGGCAGCGCCATCCACAGGACCGCGACGAGGATCCCGAACGTCCACGTGCCGATGACCCCGGCGTACGCGAGCCCGTAGAGCACCACGGTGACGCCGATCGCGGCGTACCGCACCTCGGGGGCGCCGGCGAGGAAGCGGTGGCCGGCGAAGATCGAGGACATGTTGCCGCTGGGGTTGTGGGCGACCCCGACACCCACGAGCGCCACGGCGACCAGGATCAGGTGGGAGATGATGCTGAACGTCGAGGCGTGCTCGGGGTGGGCACTGCCCAGCTCGTTGAACGTGCCGACGATCAGGCTGAAGCCGGCGCCGGCGATCAGGCCGCCGAACAACGCCCCGCTCACGTAGCCGATGCCGCCGACGACGGTGAGCATCACCAGCGAGAGCGACAGCGTGTAGACGAAGTGGTCGGAGGTCACCGACGACAGCGCCATCGACATCAGGATGCCGCCGAGCCCGGCGATCGCGGTGGAGATCATGAAGACCGAGAGCTTGAGCCGCACCAGCCGCTGGCCGAGCATCACCGCGGCCGCGGGGCTGTCCTTCATCGCCGCCAGCCGGCGCCCGTAGCCACTGTTGCGCAGCGCGATCACGCCGACACCGAGCACGGCGAAGATCGTCGCGGTGGTGTAGAGGAACACGTCCTGGTCGCCCAGGTCGAGCGGGCCGACCTTCAGCGGCCAGACGATGATCGTGCCCTGCGGGAAGAGCGCGAACTCGTGGCCGAACCACGAGCGCGGCTGGGTCTCGCGCAGCACCATCGAGGAGACGATGCCGCCGAAGGCGAGGGTGGCCAGTGCGAGGTAGAGCCCGCGCAGGCGCAGCGCCGGGAGGGCGACCAGCGCGCCGGTGATGGCGGCGGCGAGCACGCCCAGCACGAGCCCGGTCAGGCTCATCCGGGCGTCGAGCCCCTGCCCGGTGATGCCGGTGTGGAAGGCGACCAGGGTCGCGATCGCCCCGAAGGAGATCGGGGCGAGGTTGAGCTCGCCGGCGTACCCGGTCAGCAGGGTCAGCGAGAGCGCGATGATCGCGAAGGTCAGGCCCAGGATCAGGGTGCCGACGCTGGAGTCGTCGATGAGCTGGCGGAACGCGACGGTGGCGACCACGAGCACGACGCCCCAGATCGCCGCGCGGCGCACGGTCGGCACCTCGTAGCGCTCGCGGGTGCGGACGGCGGCCCCGCGCAGCCGGTCCTGGGGCAGCACCAGCAGCACGACGAACAACAGGATCATCGGCAGCGCGTCGCGCAGGTTGGTGACCCACGTCCAGTTGGAGGGGGCGTACGCGACCAGGTAGGTGCTCGCCATGCCGAGCACGACCGCACCGACGAAGGTCCGGGGGATGCTGCGCAACCGGCCGAACAACGCGGCGGCGAACGCATCGATCACCAGCAGGGTGAGGGCGTTCGCCTCGAGGGCACCGCCGCCGACCGGGGTGATCAGGATGCCGGCCAGCACGGCCAGGGTGGAGCCCATCGCCCAGGCGATCGCGGCGACCCGCTCGGGATCGTGGCCGTTGAGGCGCAACAGGTCGGGGTCGTCGACCGCACCGCGCATCACCACGCCCATGCGCGACTTCGTGAACAGCAGCCGCAGGCCGATCGCGATGCCCGCGGCCGCGACCAGGCAGATGATCTCGTGGTAGCGGATCACCACGCCGCCGATCGAGACGTAGCTGTCGGCGCCGAAGAACATCCGGACCATCCGCGCGTCCTGCGGACTCCAGACCCAGTGGGAGAGCGACACGAAGCCGAGCAGGATCGCGACGGTCACCACGATCTTGGTGACCTCGGCGGTGTCGCGCAGGCCGCCCATGATGAATCGGTGCAGCAGGTAGCCCATCAGCGGGCCGAGGATGCCGAGCACGATCGCGACGGCCAGCAGCGTGGGTACGCCCCACACGACCTGCAGTTGGTAGAAGGTGAACGCGCCGATCATCGCCTGCGCGCCGTGGGCGAAGTTGAAGATCCCCGAGGTGTTGTAGGTGAGCACCAGGCCGGACGCCGCGATGGCGTAGACCGCCCCCAGCACCAGGCCCAGGACCGTGAAGGTCAAGAACATCGTCACGCTCGGCTCACCTCTCCGGAGATCACCTCGGGATGGACGGGGGACCCCCATGGCCGGCCGCGGTGCGGCCGGCCATGGGCGGTGCGGAGGGGATTACTGCTTGGCGAAGGTCTTCGAGATGCGGTTCTCGTCGAGCTCCACGCCCGCCGAGGCCGGGTCGAGCTCGATCCGGGTCTCGGGGTCGCAGAAGAACTCGCCGCGCTCCTCGGGGTAGACCTGCGCGTACTCGGCGCCCTCGAGACGGAGGACCATGCCGCAGGTGGTCGGCATGTTCTCGCCCGGGTTCGACGGGGCGTGCAGACCGCCGCCGGTCCAGTCGCTGATCTTGTCGAGCTCGGCCATCACGCAGTCGCGGGTGAGGTCCGCGCCGCACGCGTCGGCGGCGGTCGCCCACAGCAGGAACGCCGAGGTCGCCTGCATGCCGAGCAGCGACGGGGTCGTACCGGCCTTCTCGACGAGGTCGACGTAGGCCTGGACGCCGGGGATGAGGTCGGCGTTCTCGAGCGGCTGGAACATCGAGCCGATCAGGGAGCCGTCGACAGCGCCGGTCTGGCCGTTCCACTCCCGCACCATCTCGGAGTACCAGGTGGTCTCCATGACGTACTGGATGTCGGCGTCGACGCGCTGCAGCGCCTCGAAGAGACCGAACGCGATCGGGCTCGGGCTGTTGGTGTTCCACAGCGTCTCGACGTCGCAGTTCTTCAGCTTCTGGGCGAACGGCACGTAGTTGGCCTCGCCCTCCTGGCCGATCGTGACGCCGCAGTCCTTGAGGTTCATCTCGAGCTCGCCGAAGGCCTTCACGACCCGGCTCAGGCCGAGCTGGACGGCCGGGGACGACGAGCCGACCATGCCCAGGCTGGTCTTGAACGCCGGCTCGACCTCCATCAGGGCGGTCAGCATGGCGCCGTTGTAGTAGTCGATCGGCAGCGGGACGGGCTCGTACTTGTTGGGGCCCATCGCGGTGTTCGGCCCGACGGCGAAGGCCGGGACCATGGGGAGCTCGCAGCCGACGCGGAACTGCTCGCCCGCCTCGTCGTACCCGAAGCCGTGGCCGACGAGCATGAAGTCGCGCTGGCAGGAGCGCTGCATGACCGAGGCGGAGTTGGTGATCGCCGCGTCGTAGCGGTTGCCGATGATGCGCCGCCCGTTGATGCCGCCCTGGTCGTTGCACCACTCGATCAGCGCCTCGACGGTCTCGCCCATCTCCTGGTTCAGACCTGGCGCACCCACGAAGCCGCGGTCGTCGCCGTACCCGATGGTGATCTTGTCGGCCTCGACGCCCTGGTCGGTCGCGCCGCCGCCGTCGCCGTCGCCGCAGGGGGACTCCAGGTCGCCCCACGAGGTGGCCGCGTCGACCGCCTGGGTCGCGTCGTCCGCAGGCGCGGACGCGTCCGCCGCCTCCCGCTCTGCTCCGCACGCACTGGCGGTGAGCGCCAGCGCGATGACGGCGGCGCCCAGGCGGGCTCCGCGCCGCCGGCTCCTGAGGTTTGTCATCTGGTCGTTCTCCTTCTCGTGACCGCCGAGGCGGCAGGGGCGGGGGCAGGACCCGGACCTGCGGAGTACGAGCATGGGTGTGAGCCGGAACACCCTTCGGTCGCCATCCCGGTGACCGGGACATCACGCACGAAGCGGACCACGCCCGCCGGGAGGTCTCAGGACGGCATCGGCTCGTCCCGGCCGCGCAGCAGCAGCCGGCACATCAGCTCGGTGTCGGCAGCGAGCTCCTCGGGACCGATGTGCTCGTTGAGCGCGGTCATCAGGATCCCGTACCACGCCTGCTCGATCAGCCGCAGCAGCCGTACGTCCCGGTCGGTGGGCTCCGCCAATCCGCCGGCGGTGAGCATCAGGTCGATGAAGACCTCGGTGACGCCGGCGTCGGCGGCCTGCGCCACGATCGCGTTGTTGGACTGCAGCATGGCGTGCGCGAGCAACGGGTTGCCCAGCATCTGCGCACCGATGCCGACCAGGAGCCGGGCGATGCCGTCCTCCGGCTCCTCGCCCGGCCCGCGCGGCGCCGTGCTCACCACCAGCCGCTCGACCTGCTCGCGCATCATCGCGGTGAACAGGTGCGCTTTGGACGGGAAGTAGCGGTAGAGCGTCGCGATCGCGACCTCGGCGTCCCGGGCGACATCGAGCATCTGTACCCGCTCCAAGCCCTTCACCGACGCGTGCTCGGCCGCCGCACGCAGGATGCGCCGGTAGCGCTCCTTCTGCAGCGGCGAGCTCGGCTCGGCCGGCGGCCGGTCCTCAGCAACTCGTGGCACCACAGCTCCTAGGGTCGGCCGCCATCCTGCGCACCGGCCGCGGTGGCGTCGCCGCGGTCTACCGGTGAGCGGGACGCTCAGACCGACCGCAGGGCACGCCCCCGTCGCTCGGCGACCTCGGGGTAGAGCTCGGCGGAGATCTGCCGTACGGCCTCGAGCACCAGCGGGCCGACGCGCTCCAGCGGCGTCTGCGCGTCACCGACCAGCGAGATCGCCGCGACCGGGCCCTCGGGGGCGCGGATCGCCGCGGCGACGCAGGCGATGTCGTCGTAGCACTCGCCGCGCTCGATCGCGAGCCCGTGCCGGGCGCGCACCCGGTGGAGCTCGCGGTGCAGACCGGGCAGGTCGGCGACGGTCCGGCCGGTCATGGTCCGCAGGCCCTCCCCGACCCGCTGGTCCACCTCCTCCGGCGCCAGCC
Source organism: Nocardioidaceae bacterium (assembly GCA_029268205.1). Classification (GTDB taxonomy): domain Bacteria; phylum Actinomycetota; class Actinomycetes; order Propionibacteriales; family Nocardioidaceae; genus Nocardioides_A. Next base: position 566 of record JAJUGK010000075.1, on the reverse strand, counting down.
AGGCGAGCATCGCCCGGCCCAGCGCGGTGCAGTGGGCGGGGGCGTACCCGCCCACGCGCGAGGGCACCGCGGCGGCCGACCGGGATCCGAGCTTGTCGAGGTAGTGCACATGCCCGTCGTCGAGCACCGCGAGGTGCACCGTGAGGCCGGTGCGCACCATCAGCTGGTGCAGGTGGGTCGAGGCGACCGCCCGCAGCTCCGAGGTGTCGCCGGCCCCTCCGCCCAGTTGCAGCGCCCGGGGCCCGAGGCTGTAGCCGAAGCCGCAGTGCTGCAGCCAGCCCAGCTTGAGCAGTTGGTCGAGGATGCGGTGCGCGGTCGAGCGCGGCAGGTGGGTCGCCTGGGCGACCTCCTCGAGCGTCAGCCGGGTGGTCCGTCCCGGGAAGGCGTCGAGGATCAGGGTCATCCGCTCCACCATCGACGGTGGCAGCGCGGGGCGAACGGGTGCTTCTGCCTGTCCGACGGACATGGGTTCCCTCCCAGCAGAACTGAAACACATTCCAGTTGGTGACGTGGCCCACACTAAGCCCCTGTGAGCGCTCCCCGCAGGCGGAACTGAAATTCATTCT
>JAJUGK010000074.1 GCA_029268205.1 Nocardioidaceae bacterium | reverse complement strand
GCCGCCGTCGGTGATCTCGCCGGCGAGCAGCTTGCGCGCGAGGGCGTCGCCGATCTCGGTCTGGATCAGGCGGCGCAGCGGGCGGGCACCGTACGCCGGGTCGTAGCCGGTCGTGCCGAGCCAGGCCCGGGCGGCGTCGGTGACCTCGATGTCGATGCGGCGCGCCGCGAGCCGGCGCCGCAGCTCGTCCAGCTGCAGATCGACGATGTGGGCGAGGTCATCGATGCTCAGCGGGTCGAACATCACCGTCTCGTCGAGCCGGTTGAGGAACTCCGGCTTGAACGACGCCCGCACCACCGACATCACCGAGTCGCGCTTGGTCTCGGCATCCAAGGTCGGGTCGACCAGGAAGTTCGAACCGAGGTTGGAGGTGAGGATCAACAGGGTGTTGCGGAAGTCGACCGTGCGCCCCTGGCCGTCGGTGAGCCGACCGTCGTCGAGCACCTGCAGCAGGATGTCGAAGACCTCGGGGTGAGCCTTCTCCACCTCATCGAGGAGCACGACGGAGTACGGCCGACGGCGCACCGCCTCGGTGAGCTGCCCGCCCTCGTCGTAGCCGACGTAGCCCGGAGGGGCCCCGACCAGGCGCGAGACGCTGTGCTTCTCGGAGTACTCGCTCATGTCGATGCGGATGATCGCCCGCTCGTCGTCGAAGAGGAAGTCCGCCAGCGCCTTGGCCAGCTCGGTCTTGCCCACCCCGGTCGGCCCGAGGAAGAGGAAGGACCCGGTGGGCCGGTTCGGGTCGGCGATGCCGGCGCGAGCCCGGCGTACGGCGTCGCTCACGGCCGCGACCGCGGCGCGCTGGCCGATCAGCCGCTCGCCGATGACCTCCTCCATGCGCAGCAGCTTGCTGGTCTCCCCCTCGAGCAGTCGGCCGGTGGGGATGCCGGTCCAGGCCTCGACGACGTCGGCCACCTGCTCGGCACCAACCTCCTCGCCGACCAGGGGCTCGAGGTCGTGCTCGGCCTCCTTGGCCTGCTCGATCTGCCGCTCGAGCTCGGGGATCTGGCCGTAGAGGATCTCGCTGGCGCGGCCCAGATCGCCCTCACGCTGCAGCCGGTCGGCCTCGATCCGCAGCTGGTCGAGCTGACGACGCAGCTCGCCCTCGCCCTCGAGGGTGGCCTTCTCCCGCTCCCAGCGGGCCTCGAGGCCGCGCAGCTCCTCCTCGGCGTCGGCCAGGTCGGCGCGCAGCGCCGCCAACCGCTCGGCGGAGGCCTCGTCGGTCTCCTTGGCGAGCGCGAACTCCTCCATCTTCAGCCGGTCGACCGCGCGCCGGAGCTGGTCGATCTCCTCCGGGGAGGACTCGATCTCCATCCGCAGCCGGCTGGCGGCCTCGTCGACGAGGTCGATCGCCTTGTCGGGCAGCTGCCGACCGGTGATGTAGCGGTCGGAGAGGGTCGCGGCGGCGACCAGGGCGGCGTCGGTGATGCGGACGCCGTGGTGGGCTTCGTACTTCTCCTGGATGCCGCGCAGGATCTGCACGGTGTCCTCGACGCTGGGCTCGCCGACGAAGACCTGCTGGAAGCGCCGCTCGAGGGCGGGGTCCTTCTCGATCCGCTCGCGGTACTCGTCGAGCGTCGTCGCGCCGACCATGTGCAGCTCGCCGCGGGCGAGCATCGGCTTGAGCATGTTGCCGGCGTCCATCGCCGAGTCGCCGCCGGCACCGGCGCCGACGACCGTGTGCAGCTCGTCGATGAAGGTGATGACCTGGCCCTCGGCGGCCTTGATCTCCTCGAGCACGGCCTTGAGCCGCTCCTCGAACTCGCCGCGGTACTTCGCGCCCGCGACCATCGCGGCCAGGTCGAGGCTGAGCACGCGTCGGCCCTTGAGGGAGTCGGGCACGTCGCCGGCGACGATGCGCTGGGCCAGGCCCTCGACGACGGCGGTCTTGCCGACGCCGGGCTCGCCGATCAGCACGGGGTTGTTCTTCGTCCGCCGGCTCAGCACCTGGACGACCCGACGGATCTCGGCGTCGCGGCCGATCACCGGGTCGAGCCGGCCCTCGCGCGCCTGGGCGGTGAGGTCGACGGCGTACTTCTCCAACGACTGGAAGGTCGCCTCGGGGTCCTGACTGGTCACCCGGGTGGTGCCGCGGACGCTGCCGAAGGCCGCGCGCAGACCGGCGCCGGTCACGCCGGCGTCGGCGAGCACCCGCTGGGCGCTGCTCTCGATCTCGGCCCGCGCCACCAGCAGGTGCTCGGTCGAGACGTAGTCGTCGCCCATCGCGCGGGCGGACTCGATCGCCGAGACGAAGATCCGCTGCAGGGCACCGGCCGGCTGCGGGCTCGACACCGTCGCGCCGGAGGTCGCGGGCAGCGTGCCGATCGCCTCGGCGGTCCGCTCCACCACGGTCTGCGGGTCGACGCCCACCGCCTCGATCAGCGGACGGATCAGGCCGTCGGTCTGGGAGAGCAGGGCGGAGAGCAGGTGGAGGGGATCGATCTGCGGGTTGCCGGCCTTGATCGCGAGCTGGCTCGCCAGCGAGATGGCCTCTTGGCTTCGGGTGGTCAGCGACGATGCGTCCATGGGTTCCTGCCTGTTCGTACCGGTGCCCCGGAGCGGGGCGGGAAGCGGGTCTCGTCCAGCGCAACGTCCCCAGAGTTGAGTCTGTTCCACTCAACTTCGCCCAGGCGGCCGATGTGTCAGACGTCACCCCGCTCGGGCAGTTGGTGGACCGGCAACTCCTCGGTCGCATCCGGCTCGATCAGCGTCGCTCGGCAGAAGTCCTCCCCGAACGGCGTCAGGTGGATGCTGCGCCGCACGACCTTCGGGAAGCGCACGGTGCGCATCGCCTCGAGCACGTCGGGCTGGGCCTCGAGCACCTGGTAGGGCATCGGGTCGGTCAGCGGCTCGTGGGAGAACCACACCAGGCCGAGGCGGTGCAGGTTGTTGAGGTAGGCGGGGATCCGGTCGAGGTGGCGACACCCCGCGCGCGAGCCGATCATCGTCAGGCCGGGCGCGATCAGCTGGGAGCTCACCATCCCGATCGGGCCACCGGTGCGGATGTCGACCGACGGCTGCGGGCCGCCCTGCAGCAGGAGCAGCAGCACCCGTGCCTCGTCGGGCGCGAGCTGGGTGAGGATCTGCTCGTACGCCGGGTGCCCCTCGTCCTCTCCCCACACGTCGCGGGACCGCTCCAGGAGCGCCTGCCCGAGCCGGCGCAGGTGGGCGGCGGGGTCGGTGCGCGCATCGTCGCGGCTGACCACGACGCCGTCGACCACGGTGCCGTTGAAGCGTTCGGGAAGCACGTGGGCGAGCGTCTCCGCGACGTTCTGGGCGCTCGCACTGCCGGCGCGTACGACCCGGGAGACGCCGTTCTCCTCGCCGACCACGGCGCCCACCCCGTCGAGCACGTCGGCGACCCCCTCGGCCACGACCCGGGAGGCGGTGACCATGTCGCGGGCGAGGTCGGCCGCCTCGTCCGCCGAGGTCGCCGCCCGCAGCATCCGCCGGCCCAGACCGACGGAGGTCCGCGCTGCCCACGAGGAGGTGTGCCAGGCCGCGCTCGCACCGAGCCGCACCAGCGCCTCGACGGAGACGTCCTCCTCCGCCCCCTCCGTCCCGCCAGTCCCGGCGCGCTCGTCGCGCCCGGTCGGGATCTCGCCCATCAGCCCCCACCTCCGACGCCGAAGATCCACAGGTGGAGGAACCCACCCGCTGCTCCCATGATCGCGCCGTGGGCGTAGAGCATCCACTCGTCCTCCCGGATCGCGGCGCGCATCATCTCCACGAAGTCCCGCGGCGGCAGCTCCTTGGTGCGCTGAGCGACCAGCTCCCGGATCCGGTCGGCCTGCTGCCGCGAGAAGACCGGGTCCTTGAACGGCGTGAGGGTGCGCCCGACCGCCTCGCGGGCCACCGACTCGCGGATCGTGTCGTAATGCTGGCTGCCGATCGCGACCCGGACGGCACCCCGCGCCGGACCCGCGGCGCGGTCGATGGCGGGGCGCAGTGCGGTGGCCAGCATCTGCCGGGTGCGATCGCCGCGCGGTCCCTCGAGCAGGAAGTCGCCGATGTGCTCGAGGGTGATCACATCGTCGGCGATGATCTGGGCGTACACCTCCGCGGCCTCGGCCTGGCGGCGCGGGAAGAGTCCGTGCACCCGCAGCGGCCCGTACCGACGGGGTTCGGGCGGCTCGAAGATCAGCCACATGCCCAGCGCGTTGGTGATCCACCCGACGAAGACCCCGAGCACCGGCAGCAGCCACCACTGGCCGAAGGTGTGGTCGAGGATCGCGACCGGGATCCCGAGCACGAAGCCGAAGAGCAGCCCGAAGTTGACCATCAGGTTGAGCTCGCGCTGGCCGAAGTCGCGGAAGATCCGGTTGACCAGCGCGGGGTTCCGCTCGAAGTGGTCGATCACCATGATCTTGGGGTCGAGCAGCTGGTCGATGTGGATCCCGATCTCGGTCGTGACCCGGCGGACGATCCCGGGCAGCTGCTGCTGGACCCGGGCGTAGACCGTCTCCTTCACCCGCGGCGGCACGTCCCGCCACAGCCGCGGATGCTCCTCGCGCATGACCCGGTCGACGAGCTCGGGGATCTCGGGCTCGAAGACGGTGACGATGTGCTGGGCGATCTGGTCGGGCTCGAGCTGCTGGTAGAAGTCGGCCGGCGTCCCGAGCTTCGCGATCGCCTTGTCGACCGCGATGCTGCCCATCTTGGCGGCCCGCGCGGGGATGATGCCCTGCCAGCCCAGTCCGCCCTGGAGGAAGCCGGGCACCTCCTGGACCTTACGCGGCAGCACGGACGCGAGCTCGCGCATCCCCGGCACCCGGATCCCGTGGAAGCGCACGGGACTGAACAGCATGATCAGACCGGTCCAGTTGATCAGCCAGCCGATGACGGCGGTGAAGACCGGGATCGTGCCGAAGTGCAGCCAGTCGATGGTCGCCCACCACTCCTGGAGCCACGCACCCACGCCATCCCTCCCTTCCGCTGCACCATCCCCAACGAGCGAACCCCCGAGACGTCATACGCCCCAGGGGCAAGAGCGCCGGGAACGTACGACGTCCCGGCGGTGGGGGCGGCGGAGGTCAGCGCAGACCGCAGCGACGGGCGCCGAAGTCGAGCGCGGCGGCGGCGCCGCGGTCGCTCATCCGCAGCCACACGGGCCCGCGCCGTCCGCCGACGGCCAGCCGCACCCGGAAGGCGGTGGCGTTGCCGCCCTCGGCGAAGGCGTGCCCGTCGCAGCGGGCCGGGGCCACCGGCAGCGCGAGCCGGAACGGACGATCGCTGCCGCGGACCGTGCGGCGTACGCGCCAGGTCGCCGTACCCACGGGGGTTAAGAGGTGGGTGCCCGTGATGTCACCGATCCGCAGCCGCCCGGGCGCCCCGGTCGGCCGGACCGCGAGCACCAACCAGGCGCGATCACCCTCGACCCGTACGCGGTCGGCCCACCGCAGCTCGGCGACCTCGGCGGCAGCGAGGACCAAGCACCGCTCGGCGACGTGGCGGGCCACGACGTCGGTGGGGTCGGCGACCGGGAGCGTCATCGGGCCGTCGGCGGTGGAGACCGTCACGGTCGCCCCGGTCGTCCCCGCAGGCTCCGTGCACGGAGGCTGCAGTGGCAGTGGCACGGGGTAGGAGCGCTGCGAGCCGGCGGGGATCTCGCGCATCCGGTCGGCGGGGATCGCCGGACCGAGGCGTGGGTCGTCGTAGGTGACCGCCTGCGGCGTGAACGGCGTCGGCGCGTCGTTGTGCACCTGGACCACCATCCGCCCGCGCGCGGTGTCGTGGGAGAACTGCAGCAACTCGGCGCGCAGCGCGGGCGCGGCAGGGGAGGTGGGGGTCGACGAGTCGGAGGCGGGCCGCTCGGCGGCGGGACCCGACGCCGTGCAGCCCGCCAGCATCACCCCGAGCACGACGACCGGGGTGAGGCGGTGCATCTCAGCGCAACTGGCCGCGGCGCCAGACGACGACGGCGCCGGGGGCTGCCGCCGTGCGGATGGCGGGGAGACGCTCGGGCAGTCGGACGGCGGTGCGCTCGGACGCCGACAGCGCCTGCGACAGGGCCGTACGGGTGCGCTCGAGCTCCTCGCCGAGGGCGGCGGCGTGCTCGCGCAGCGCTGCGATCTCCCGTTCGAGCTGCAGGATGCGGCGGACGCCCTCCAGCCCGATGCCGCTGCCGGTGAGCTCGGCGATCTGCCGCAGCTGCTCGATGTCGTGCCAGGAGTAGCGGCGGCCACCGCCGCCGGTGCGACCCGGGCTCACCAGCCCCATCCGGTCGTACTGCCGCAGGGTCTGCGGGTGCAGGCCGCTGAGCTCAGCGGCCACGCTGATCACATAGACCGGGACGTGGGGCTCGGGCACGCCCGGGGACTGACGGGCTCGTGGGGCCATCATGCACCTCCGATGAGATTCCGCCTCAGGTCACTGTCGGCCGTGGCCTCACGGTATGCCTCCAGCGCGGCGCGCGCCTCGGCATTGAGCGTGGCCGGGACGTGCACCTCGACGGTGACCAGCAGGTCGCCGGTGCGCGGGGTGCCCCGAGCGTCCTTGCCGGCCAGCCCCTTGCCGCGGACCCGGAAGGTACGGCCGTTGGGGGTGCCGGCCGGGATCCGCAGGGTCACCGGTGACCCGCCAAGTGTCGGGACCTTGATCTCGGCGCCGAGGGCGGCCTCATCGAAGGAGACCGGGACGGTGAGGGTGAGGTTGTCACCCGACCGGCCGAAGATCGGGTGCGGCGTCACCTTCACGGTGACGTAGAGGTCACCGGGGCTGCCGCCGCGCTCGCCGGCGCCGCCCTTGCCGCGCAGGCGGATGCGCTGGCCGTCCTTGACCCCGGCCGGGATCCGCGCCTGGATCGTGCGGGTGGACTGACCGCGCCCGCTCCCGGCGCAGGTCGGGCACGCCTCGTCGTAGACGAGCTGGCGCCCGGCGCAGCGCGGGCAGGTCTCGTTGAGGGTGAACGCGCCGCCGGCCGACGCGGCGACCATGCCGGCGCCGTCGCACTCGGGACAGATCCGCGGCGTGGTGCCGGGCTTGCCGCCGGTGCCGTTGCAGGTGCCACAGGGGGCGTCGGAGGAGAGTCGGAGGGAGATGGTGACGCCCTCGACCGCCTCGACGAACCCGATCGTCGCCTCGGTCTCGACGTCGGGACCGCGTCGCGGGGTCTGTTGCGTGCGGCCGCGACCGCCGCCGAAGAGGCCGCCGAACAGGTCGCCGAGACCGCCGCCGGCCTGGTCGCGGAGCAGGTCGTTGATGTCGAAGCCACCGCCGGCCCCGCCCCCGCGGCCGCCACCGAAGCCGCCGGGGAATCCGCCGAAGCCCCCGGCGACGCTGCGCATCTGGTCGTACTGCTTGCGGCGCTCGGGGTCGCCGATGACGTCGTAGGCCTCGGCGACCTCCTTGAACCGCTCGTGCTTGGCAGCGTCGCCGGGGTTGGAGTCGGGGTGGTTCTCCCGGGCGAGCTTGCGATAGGCCTTCTTGATCTCGTCGGCGCTGGCGTCCTTCTTCACGCCGAGCGTCTTGTAGAAGTCCTTGCGCGCCCAGTCGGCGTTGGTCATCCCACCCCTCCTCTCATGCCCGTGCGGGTCGTGCTGGTGCTGGTCAGCCGGCGTCGCCGGAGCCGGACGGCTCCGGATCGACGACGGTGACCTTGGCGGCGCGGACCACCCGCTCGCCGATGCGGTAGCCGGCCTGGACGATGTCCTGGCAGGTGGTGGTGGTGACGTCCGGCGAGTGGCCGTGCATCAGCGCCTCGTGCAGGTTGGGGTCGAACTCGTCCCCGGACTCGCCGAACCGCTGGAGCCCGAGGCCGGAGACGACGCCGATCAGGGAGTCGGCCACGGCCTTGAACCCACCCTCGAGCTCGCCGTGGTCACGTGCCCGGTCGATGTCGTCGAGCACGGGGAGCAGCGCCGAGAGCACGGAGACCAGCGCGTTCTCCCGCACCAGCTCGCGGTCGCGGTCGACCCGCCGCTTGTAGTTGACGTACTCCGCCTGCAGCCGCTGGAGGTCGAGCGTGCGCTCGGCCAACTCGGCCCGGGCGACCTCGAGCGGGTCGGACTCCTCGGCCCCACCCTGCTCGGCCCCACCCTGCTCGGCCCCACCCTGCTCGGCGGCACCCTGCTCGGCGGCACCGCCCGGCGCCGGCGCGTCAGCGGGCCGGTCGCCCGACTGCTCGCCCGGCGGCTCGGGGCTGACGTCGTCGGTCGCGGCCGGGGCCTCCGACACGACCTCCTCGGGGGTCGCGTCGGGGCCCTGGTCGTGAGCGGTCACTTGGAATCAGCCTCCCCGGCGCTGTCGGCGTCGCCCTCGTCGACGATCTCGGCGTCGACGACGTCCTCGTCGCCGTCACCGGTGCCGGCGGTGCCCCCGGCGGCCGCGGCGTCGGCCTCGCCGGCGGCGTACATCGCCGCGCCCATCTTCTGCGAGGACTCGCCCAACTTGGTGACCGCCGCCTGGATCGCGTCGGCCTCGGCGTTCTCGTCCTCGAGGACGGCCTTGAGTGCGTCGACGTCGGCCTGCACCTCGGTCTTGACCTCGTCGGGGACCTTGTCGCCGTTCTCGGTCAGGAACTTCTCGGTGCTGTAGACGAGCCCGTCGGCTTGGTTGCGGGTCTCGACGGCCTCGCGGCGCTTGCGGTCCTCCTCGGCGTACTCCTCCGCCTCGCGGACCATCCGGTCGATCTCCTCCTTGCTCAGCGCGCTGCCGCCGGAGATCGTCATCGACTGCTCGCGGCCGGTGCCGCGGTCCTTGGCGGAGACGTGCACGATGCCGTTGGCGTCGATGTCGAAGGTGACCTCGATCTGCGGGACGCCGCGCGGCGCCGGCGGGAGGCCGGTGAGCTCGAAGTTGCCCAGCGGCTGGTTCTGCGACCACATCTGCCGCTCACCCTGGGCGACCTTGATCTCCACCGACGGCTGGTTGTCGTCGGCGGTGGTGAAGACCTCGGAGCGCTTGGTCGGGATGGTGGTGTTGCGCTCGATCAGGGTGGTCATCACGCCGCCCTTGGTCTCGATGCCGAGGCTCAGCGGGGTGACGTCGAGGAGCAGGACGTCCTTGACCTCGCCCTTGAGGACACCGGCCTGCAGCGCGGCACCCACGGCGACGACCTCGTCGGGGTTGACGCCCTTGTTGGGCTCCTTGCCGCCGAGCAGGTCCTTGACCAGGTCGGTGACGGCCGGCATCCGGGTGGAGCCGCCGACCATGACGACGTGGTCGATCTTGTCGACCGGGACGCCGGCGTCCTTGAGGACCGACTGGAACGGCTTCTTGGTGCGCTCGAGCAGGTCGGCGGTGATCCGCTGGAACTCCGCGCGGGTCAGCTTCTCCTCGAAGTGCAGCGGGCCGGACTCGCCGTGGGTGATGTAGGGCAGGTGGATCTGGGTCTCGCTGGAGGCGGACAGCTCGATCTTCGCCTTCTCCGCGGCCTCCTGCAGGCGCTGCTTGGCGATCTTGTCGGCGCCGAGGTCGACGTTGTTGGAGTCCTTGAACTTCTTGACCATCCACTCGACGACCCGGTTGTCCCAGTCGTCACCGCCGAGCTCGTTGTCGCCGCTGGTGGCCTTGACCTCCACGACGCCCTCGCCGATCTCCAGCAGCGAGACGTCGAAGGTGCCGCCACCGAGGTCGAAGACCAGGATCATCTGGTCGTCGCCCTTGTCGAGGCCGTAGGCCAGGGCGGCCGCGGTCGGCTCGTTGACGATCCGCTGGACGTTGAGGCCGGCGATCTCACCGGCCTCCTTGGTGGCCTGACGCTGGGCGTCGGAGAAGTACGCCGGCACGGTGATCACGGCGTCGGTGACGGTCTCGCCGAGGTAGGCCTCGGCGTCGCGCTTGAGCTTCTGCAGCACGAACGCGCTGATCTGCTGCGGGGTGAAGTCCTTGTCGTCGATCGAGGTCTTCCAGTCCGAGCCCATGTGGCGCTTGACCGACCGGATGGTGCGCTCGACGTTGGTGACCGCCTGCCGCTTGGCCACCTCGCCGACCAGGACCTCGCCGCTCTTGGCGAAGGCCACGACCGACGGGGTGGTGCGCGCGCCCTCGGCGTTCGCGATCACCGTGGGCTCGCCGCCCTCCAGGACGGCAACGCAGCTGTTCGTGGTGCCGAGGTCGATGCCGACAGCTCGTGCCATGAGGAGTACCTCCCTGCTCGCTCGGAGTCGGCCGGGTGCCGCCTCCGCGAAGTTCGTCGCGAACCAGTCTGGCAACTAAGTTGAGTCGATTCAACTCAGGTCTGGCGTGAGCCCGTTCACTCCGCTCCGGGAGCGGTACGGCTCATCCGGTACGCCTCATCCAGTACGGGGCCGGCGCAGCAGCACGACCACCGCGACGCCGAGCCCGAGGACCGCGACCGCCAGGACGCCGATGACGGCGTAGAGCCAGCCCGGGACGCCGGAGTCGCTCGCGTCGGCGGCGTCCGTCCGCTCGGCGGCCGGCTCGGCCGTCGGCTCATCGGTCGGCTCGGCCGTGGTCTCCTCGGTGGGCTCCTCGGCGGGCTCCTCGGTGGCGGGCTCGCCGGTGACCTCCACGACCAGGTCGAAGGGGATCGCGCCGTCGACGTCGTCGGCGTCCAGCTCGACGCTCACGTAGTGCGCGCCGGAGTCGCGCAGCGGGCTCCGGCCGGACCGCACGTTGAGGGTCTGCGCGATCCCGGTGCGGTTGAAGGCGTTGTCGAAGTGGATCTGATTCGCGTCGGGGCCGAGCAGACGCAGCTTCAGGCAGCAGCCGTACGAGGCCGATCCGTCCTCGGTGAGGGCGACGGTGACCTCCTGACCCTCCTCGGCCTCGAACCGGTACCAGCGCGCCTCGCCGCCGGTGATGTCGTCGGTGTAGGTCGTCCCGGGCTCGATGTCGACCGCGGTGGTCTGCGCGGTGCCGCCCTCGATCGGCGTCCCGGCGGTCTCGTACCGGCGGACCGCGCGGGTGGAGGCGGCCGTGAGCTCCGTGGTCAGCTCCGCGGCGTCGTCGGCGGTGACGAAGGTGCCCCCGGTGGCGTCGGCGATGCAGGAGAGCTGGCGGCGGGCGGCCCGGTTGCCCTCGAGGAAGAGCCCGACGGTGTCGATGCGGACATCGATGCCCTGCCGCTGGAGCTGACGGGCGGCCCGGCAGGGCTCGGGGTTGCCGCAGGTGTCCTCGCCATCGGAGACCAGCACGATGGTGCGCTCCCCCTCGGGCCCGAAGTCGTCGGCGGCTGCGGTGAGCGCCGCGCCGATGGGAGTGAACCCGGTGGGCTTGAGGCCGCGCATCGCCGCGGTGATCTTCGCGCCGTTGGTGCCGGCCTCGGCGATCGGCACCGCGACCCGGGTGTCGGTGCAGCCCTGCCGCTCGTTGTTGCCCGGGTAGTCGGAGCCGTAGAGCCGCAGACCGACCGGTGTCTCGTCGGGTACGCCGTCGACCAGCGCGGCCACCGCCTGGCGGGCGCCTTGCATCAACGTGGTGCCGCTGCCGTCCGTGCGGGCCATCGAGCCCGAGACGTCGAGGATCACCAGCAACGAGCCGGCCTCGCCGCTGGCCGTCGGGCTCGCCTGGGCCGGTGCCGCGGCGCCGCCGGCGAGGGCCGTCAGGCCGGCGAGCAGCAACGCGGCGAGGGCCGCTGGCGTTCGATGGATGCGCTGACGCACGGAAGGGTCCCCCTGTCGGTCGGCCCGACCCCCGATGACCCGGGCCGCCTGCACAGTACCGATCCGGGTCCGGCTCAGCCGACGCGCACGGTCACCGGCTTCGAGGCGAGATCGGCATCCGCGTCGTACACACGGAACCGGTTGGGCCCGCTGCGACCGGTCTGGACCCAGGTGGAGAACGTCCCACCGGACACCCGGGCGGTCACGCCGCTGAAGCTCTCCCAGCGCCCGTCGACGCGGCGCTGGACCTCCAGCGTCACCCCCTCGGCTCCGGGGTAGACACCGGTGAGGTCGATCCGACCCATCGCGCTCACCTGGGTCGGGCTGGCCGACAACGAGATCTCGGGCTCGGCGTCGTCCTTCTTCTTCTTGCGTTTCCGGTCGGTCTCGTCCTCGTCGTCCGGGTCCTCGCCACCGGCCCCATCGCCGGCCTCGTCGCCCGCCTCGTCAGCGCCGTCGCCGGGCGAGTTCGGGGTGGGCCGCAGGTGCAGGTCGGTGCGCTCCTCGTCGGTGATCGCGATCTCGGGGAGCGCCCGCCGCGGCGTCTCGGCCGCGGTGTCGGTGCCACCGTCGCCGCCGAGGAACTTGGTCGCGCCGAGCACGACCAGACCGATCACCAGGCCGATGGCCAGGCTCACCGCCACGAGGGCGCCCAGACCGGTGACGACCGGTCGCCACCACTCCTGCCCATCCGGGTGCTCCTGCTGCGCCACCCGCTCCCCCTTCGTCCGTCGAGGGGTTCATTGTCGCCCCTGGGCGCGGGCTACCCAAATGGGTCTCGACGAGCCGGACCGACGGGGGCAGCTCGACCGGTGAGGGTCAGAGGCCGCGCTTCCAGGTGATCTCCTCGTGCAGCCGCGCCGAGCGCCAGCCGTCGGCGGTCCGCACCAGCCGGTGGTGGTAGAGCCCGCAGAACTCCCACAGCAGCTCCCCGCCGTCGGGCTGGACGAGCACCATCGGATTGGTGAAGTACGCCGTGACCGACGCCCGGTCGGCACCGGCCGGGACGCT
>JAJUGK010000073.1 GCA_029268205.1 Nocardioidaceae bacterium | reverse complement strand
GTCGCGCCTGGGGACGACGTGCCCGCGGCGGCACCCTGGGGACGCCGGCCGGTCACCATCGCACGCGGGTGGGGGTGAGGCGCGGCGTACTCTGGTCACTCCCGTCACACTGCGGACGCGATGTTGGCCGACACGCCGAAGAATTCACGTCCGAAGTGCCGAAGTCACCACAGATGTGGTGATTTCCGAGGTCCGGCGCGACGCCTCCCCGGGCGATTAGGCCAACACCGCCCGCGGGATCTAAGATCAAGGCAGCGGCCCGCGTGTGCGGGTCGACTTCGCGCGCTCGATTCCACCGCCCGCCGCGCGCGGGCAACGGGCGACGACCTCCAGTCCCGGGCGACCGGGTCGGGTCGCGCCGAGCGCCAGGGCGGACATGCACCCGCGTGCCCGCGGCAACTGGACCGGTCCCCGTGTGGGGCCACGAAGAAGAGGTACGGACACCATGGCCGTCGTCACCATGCGCCAGCTCCTCGAGAGCGGCGTCCACTTCGGGCACCAGACCCGTCGCTGGAACCCCAAGATGAAGCGCTTCATCATGACCGAGCGCAACGGCATCTACATCATCGACCTGCAGCAGTCGCTGGCCTACATCGACCGCAGCTACCAGTTCATCAAGGACACCGTCGCCAAGGGCGGCACCGTGATGTTCGTGGGCACCAAGAAGCAGGCCCAGGAGGCGATCGCCGAGCAGGCGACCCGCGTCGGGATGCCGTACGTCAACCAGCGCTGGCTGGGCGGCATGCTCACCAACTTCCAGACCGTGCACCAGCGGATCAACCGCCTCAAGGAGCTCGACGAGATCGACTTCGACGACGTGGCGGGCAGCAGCCGCACCAAGAAGGAGCTGCTGCAGATGCGCCGCGAGCGCGACAAGCTCAACAAGTCGCTCGGCGGTATCCGCGACATGACCCGGACGCCGAACGCGGTCTGGATCGTCGACACCAACAAGGAGCACCTCGCCGTCGAGGAGGCGCGCAAGCTGCGCATCCCGATCATCGGCATCCTGGACTCCAACTGCGATCCCGACGTCGTCGACTACCCGATCCCGGGCAACGACGACGCGATCCGCGCCGTCGGCCTGCTCACCCGGGTCGTGGCCGACGCGGTCGCCGAGGGTCTGATCGCCCGCTCGGGTGCGAAGACCGACGGTGGCACCACCGACGAGCCGCTGGCCGAGTGGGAGCGCGAGCTCCTCGCCGGTGAGGCCGAGAAGGCCGCCGTCGCCGCCACCGGCGGCGACGCCAGCACCGAGGCCCCCGCGGCCGAGGCGACCGGCGCGTCGAGCGAGTCCACCGAGCAGGCTGCGCCCGCCGAGGAGGCCCCCGCCACCGATGCCGCCGCCACCGAGGACCCGGCGGCCGAGCAGAAGGCGCCCGAGGCTCCGGCCGAGGCCACCGCTGCGGCCGAGACCCCGGCCGAGCAGGCCTGAGCAGCCCACCCGAGACGACCCCCAGAAGGGACGCACACCTGATGGCGAACATTTCCGCCGCCGACGTCAAGAAGCTCCGTGAGCTCACCGGCGCCGGCATGATGGACTGCAAGAAGGCGCTCACCGAGGCGGAGGGCGACTTCGAGAAGGCCGCCGAGATCCTCCGGATCAAGGGCGGCAAGAAGATGGCCGAGCGGGCCGCCGAGCGCGAGGCGTCGGCCGGTCTGGTCGCCACCGCGGGCGGCGCCCTGGTCGAGCTCAACTGCGAGACCGACTTCGTCGCCAAGAACGACGACTTCGTCGCCGTCGCCCAGCGGATCGCCGAGTCCGCCGACGCGGCCAAGGCCGGCGACACCGAGGCGCTCAAGGCGGTCGAGCTCGACGGCAAGACCGTCGGCGAGGTCGTCGCCGAGTTGGCCGTGTCGATCGGCGAGAAGATCGAGCTCGGTCGCGTGGCCTACTTCGAGGGCTCCGTGGTCACCTACATGCACAAGCGCGCCGCGGACCTCCCGCCGGCGGTCGGCGTGCTGGTGGCCTACGAGGGCCCCTCCGAGGAGGCCGCCCGCGGCGTCGCGATGCAGATCGCGGCCATGCGTCCGCAGTACGTCACCCGGGACGAGGTCCCGGCCGACCTCGTCGCCAAGGAGCGCGAGATCGCCGAGGCCACCGCCCGTGAGGAGGGCAAGCCCGAGCAGGCGCTGCCCAAGATCGTCGAGGGCCGGCTCAACGGCTTCTACAAGGACGTCGTGCTGCTCGACCAGCCCTCGGTGCAGGAGAGCAAGAAGACGGTCAAGGCCGTGCTCGACGAGGCGGGTGTGACCGTGACCCGGTTCGCGCGCTTCGAGGTCGGCGGCTGAGTCTCGCCGGATACCTCCCCGGGCACCGTGTGCAGTAGCGTGCGGACCCGAGGACCACACACGAGGAGGCCGGCTCGCATGGACCACACATCCGTACGAGCCGGCCTTCGCGTGTCCGGACCCGGTCCGCGCGGACCACGCCCGCAGCGACCCGCGGCCCGGTCCCGGCCGGGCACCGCCCGCTCCCGCACCTGACCCCCACACCCCAGACCCGACCCAGGAGGCGACCCTGTGACCTACAAGCGCGTGCTGCTCAAGCTCTCCGGCGAGGTGTTCGGCGGGGGACAGGTGGGCGTCGACCCCGACGTGGTGAACTCGATCGCCCGGGAGATCGCCGACGTCGTGCGCACCGGGGTCGAGGTCGCCATCGTGGTCGGTGGCGGCAACTTCTTCCGGGGCGCCGAGCTCCAGCAGCGGGGGATGGACCGCTCGCGCGCCGACTACATCGGCATGCTCGGCACGGTGATGAACTGCCTCGCCCTCCAGGACTTCCTGGAGAAGCAGGGGGTCGAGACCCGGGTGCAGTCGGCGATCACGATGGGGCAGGTCGC
Source organism: Nocardioidaceae bacterium (assembly GCA_029268205.1). GTDB lineage: Bacteria > Actinomycetota > Actinomycetes > Propionibacteriales > Nocardioidaceae > Nocardioides_A. Next base: position 9,991 of record JAJUGK010000073.1, on the reverse strand, counting down.
CGAGCCCTACATCCCGCGGCGGGCGATCCGACACCTGGAGAAGGGCCGCGTGGTCATCTTCGGCGCCGGCGCCGGCATGCCGTACTTCTCCACCGACACCGTGGCCGCCCAGCGGGCGCTCGAGGTCCACGCCGAGGTCATCCTCATGGGCAAGCAGGGCGTCGACGGGGTCTACGACGCCGATCCGAAGACCAACCCGGACGCGCAGAAGTTCCAGACGCTGTCCTATGACGAGTTCCTCGCCCGGGGCCTCAAGGTCGCCGACGCCACGGCCGTCAGCCTGGCGCGCGACAATGACCTCGACATGATCATGTTCAACCTCTCCGAGGAGGGCAACATCGCCCGGGTCGTCCAGGGTGAGAAGATCGGTACGACGGTCTCCCGCGAGCCCTGATCGCCCCGCAAGCGCCGCGACGACCCCAGCAGTACGACGACGAGACGAGGAGCAACCGTGATCAACGAGACCCTGCGCGAGGCCGAGGACAAGATGGGCAAGGCCGTCGAGGTCACCCGGGAGGACTTCGCCGCCATCCGTGCCGGGCGGGCGCACCCGTCGATGTTCTCCAAGCTGACGGCCGACTACTACGGCACGCCGACCCCGATCCAGCAGCTGGCGTCGTTCACCGCGCCGGAGGCCCGCATCATCCTGGTCCAGCCCTACGACATCGGCGCGATGAACGCCATCGAGAAGGCGATCCGGGAGTCCGACCTGGGCGTCAACCCCAGCAACGACGGCAAGGTGCTGCGCTGCGTGTTCCCCGAGCTCACCGAGGAACGCCGCAAGGAGTACATCAAGGTCGCCCGCAGCAAGGCCGAGGAGGGCCGGGTCGCGGTGCGCAACATCCGCCGTACCGCCAAGCAGACCCTCGACCGGGCCGAGAAGGACGGCGAGGTCGGCCAGGACGACGTCACCGGCGCCGAGAAGAAGCTCGACTCCATGACCAAGAAGCACACCGACGAGATCGACGACATGCTCAAGAAGAAGGAAGCCGAGCTCCTGGAGGTCTGATCGCCGGACCCCAGCAACGCAGCCACACCATGACCGACACCACGCCCCCTTCGCCGACCCCCTCAGCGACCCCCAAGAAGGACCACGGGCGGGCCGGACGCAACCTCCCGGCGGCGATCGGTTCGGCGGTCGTGCTGTTGGGGGCGGTGGCCGCGTCGTTGGTGTTCTGGAAGACCGCCTTCATGGTGATCGTCGCCGCGGCGGTCGTCATCGCGGTCTGGGAGCTGCGCCAGGGGATGCTGGCCAAGGACCTCGACCTGCCCGAGCAACCGCTGATGCTCGGCGGGGTGGTCATGGTCGTCGTCGCATACTTCTTCGGCGCCCCCGCTCTCGTCACCGCCACGGCGGTCACCGCGCTGGTGACGATGCTGTGGCTGCTGCGCCGAGGCATCGACGGCTACGTCCACACCGCCGCCGCGTCGATCTTCACCCTCGTCTACGTCCCGTTCCTCGGCTCCTTCGTGGCGCTGCTGCTCGCCGAGGACCGTGGTGAGCTCGCGATCGTCACCTTCATCCTGGTCACCATCGCCTCCGACACCGGCGGCTACGTCGCCGGCGTGCTCTTCGGCAAGCACCCGATGGCGCCGGTGATCTCCCCCAAGAAGTCCTGGGAGGGGCTGGCCGGCTCGCTGGCGTTCTGCGTCTTCGCCGGCTGGGTCCTCGTGGTCCATCTGCTCGAGGGTGACTGGTGGGTCGGCATCGTCCTGGGCCTGATCGTGGGGGTGATGGCTACGCTGGGAGACCTCGTCGAGTCGGTGATGAAGCGCGACCTCGGGATCAAGGACATGAGCCAGATCATCCCCGGGCACGGCGGTCTCATGGACCGGCTCGACTCGTTGCTCGCCACCGTCGCCCCTACCTGGCTGCTGCTCCACTACCTGGTGCTCTAGCCGCCGTCTGGACCCATGACTGCCACCCCTGACCCCGCCCGCTCGCTCCCGCTGGTCTTCGACGAGCCCCGCGGCCGCAAGAAGCCGCCGCGGCACCTGGCCGACCTCACCCCCGCCGAGCGCAAGCAGCGTCTCGAGGAGCTCGGCCTGCCCGGGTTCCGCGCGCGCCAGGTCGCCCACCACTACTTCGTCCGGCTCACCGACGACCCCGAGCAGATGACCGACCTCCCGGCCGGCCAGCGCGCCGAGCTGGTCGCCGGCCTGCTGCCCGACCTGATGACCCCGCTCAAGGTCAGCAGCGCCGACCGCGGCACCACCTGCAAGACCCTGTGGCGACTCTTCGACGGGGCGCTGGTCGAGTCGGTGCTCATGCGCTACGGCGACCGGGACTCCGACGGGCGGATGCGGACGACGATGTGCGTCTCCTCCCAGGCCGGCTGCGGCATGGCCTGTCCGTTCTGCGCCACCGGCAAGGGCGGTCTGCAGCGCAACATGTCGACCGCCGAGATCGTGGAGCAGGTGCTCGCCGGCGCCCGTGCGCTCGCCCGCGACGAGGTGCCCGGTGGCCCGGGGCGGGTCAACAACATCGTCTTCATGGGCATGGGCGAACCGCTGGCCAACTACAAGGCGGTCGTCGGGGCCGTGCGGGCGCTGACCACCGAGGCCCCCGACGGCTACGGCATGTCGGCCCGCGGCATCACCGTCTCGACCGTCGGCCTGGTCCCGCGGATCCGGCAGCTGGCCGAGGAGGGGATCCCGGTCACGCTGGCGCTCAGCCTGCACGCGCCCGACGACGAGCTGCGCAACGAGCTGGTGCCGGTCAACAACCGCTGGAGCGTGCACGAGACCGTCGAGGCGGCCTGGGACTACGCCCGGCTCACCAAGCGCCGGGTCTCCATCGAGTACGCCATGATGCGCGACATCAACGACCAGGCGTGGCGGGCCGACCTGCTCGGCGAGGTGCTGCAGTCGTACGGCGACTGGGGATGGGTGCATGTGAACCTGATCCCGCTCAACGAGGTGCCGGGCTCGACCTACACCCGCTCCCGCGACGCCGACACCGACGAGTTCGTCCGCCGGCTCCAGGCGGCCGGCATCCCGACGACGGTGCGCGACACCCGCGGCAACGAGATCGACGCCGCCTGCGGCCAGCTCGCCGCCGTCAACACCTGACCCGACCCCCGTCCCCACCGCAGCCGGTGCGGCGCACACTGGACGGGTGCTGTTGTTCGACGACATCGCCGCCGAGTACGAGAACTTCGCCGCGTACGCCGACGGTGACTCACCCACCTTCGCCGCGTGGGCGCGCGCGGTGGCCGCGGACCCCGAGATGCTCGACCGGCTCTCCGGCCTGCCGGCGATCAAGCGGCAGCCCAACCTCGTCTTCGCCGCCGCCCGGTTCCACGGCGTCCCGGCACCCGGCCCGTACGCCGGCCTGCGCCGCGCGCTGCTCGCCGACGAGCCCGGCGACCGGATCCGGCGGACGATCCTGGAGCGCGCCACCCAGACCAACGAGGTCGGCCGGCTGGCGACGCTGCTCCCGGCGTTCGCGCAGGTGCCGGGACCGCTGGCGCTGATCGAGGTCGGTGCCTCGGCCGGCCTGTGCCTCTACCCCGACCGGTGGTCCTACGACTGGCGCACCGACGCCGGCCGGATCCGGTTGGGCGACGGCCCGGTGCTGGAGTGCCGCGCCGAGGGCGCGGTGCCGTGGCCGCGGGAGGTGCCCGCGATCGCCTGGCGCGGGGGCATCGACCTCAACCCGCTCGACGTGACCGACGAGGCCGACATGGCCTGGCTGACGACACTGGTCTGGCCCGAGGACGACGACCGGCGTGCCCGGCTCCGGCAGGCCGTGGAGATCGCGCGGGCCGATCCGCCGCGCATCGTGCGCGGCGACCTGCTCGACGAGCTGCCGGCACTGGTCGACCGGGCGGCCGAGCACGGCACCGTGGTGGTCTTCCACTCGGCCGTGATCGCCTACCTCGACCCGGCGGACCGGGAGCGGTTCGGCGCCCTGATGCGTCGCCTCGTCGCCGCCGGCCGGTGCCGATGGGTGAGCAACGAGGGCGAGCAGGTCCTGCCCTCGGTCTCCGCGACCGGGCCCGTGGGCACCGCAACGGGCACCGCATCGGGCACAGCAACGGGCACAGCAACGGGCACCGCCCCGGACCAGACCTTCGTGCTCGGGCTCGACGGCCGGGCGCTCGCCCGGACCCACGGGCACGGTCGGTTCCTGCGCTGGCTGTCCTGAGCCACCGCCGCCGCTCCGAGCGCCCGACCGCTCGTCGCCGCAGACCGGACGCTCGGCGCACCGGTCGCCGGCGAACGTCCGCATGCCGCGGGACGGGCGGTGCAACGGGCGGCGACGTGGGCAAGATGGGTCCATGGCGAACGCAGAGGCGCACACCGACACCGAGCAGGCTCGAGCGACGTACGACGCGGCCTACCGGCGCAGCCTGGAGGACCCGGAGGGGTTCTGGCTCGAGGCCGCGCAGCGGGTCGACTGGTTCCGCAAGCCGACCCGGGCCCTCGACGACACCAACCCTCCGTTCTACCGATGGTTCCCCGACGGGGTGCTCAACACCTGCTACAACGCCCTCGACCGGCACGTCATCGCCGGTCACGGCGACCGCGTCGCGCTGATCCACGACAGTCCGGTGACCGGGTCGACCGCGCGCCTGACCTACGCCGAGCTGCTGGAGAAGGTCGCCGCCTTCGGCGGGGTGCTCCGCTCGCTCGGTGTCGGCAAGGGCGACCGCGTCGTGCTCTCGATGCCGATGATCCCCGAGGCGGTCATCGCGATGCTCGCCTGTGCGCGCATCGGCGCCGTGCACTCGGTGGTCTTCGGTGGGTTCGCCTCCCAGGAGTTGGCGGTGCGCATCGACGACGCCCAGCCCACGGTGGTCGTCAGCGCCTCCTGCGGCATCGAGCCGAGCCGCACGGTGGCCTACAAGCCCATGCTCGACCGCGCGCTCGAGCTCGCCACCCACACGCCCGCCGCCGTCATCGTCAAGCAGCGCCCCCAGTTGGAGGCGGAGCTGATCGAGGGGCGCGACCTCGACTGGGACGTCGTGATGCGCGCCGGGGCGACCGACCCGGCCGCGTGTGAGGACGTCGCGGCGACCGACCCGCTCTACGTCCTCTACACCTCCGGCACCACCGGCAAGCCGAAGGGCATCGTGCGCGACAACGGCGGTCATGCGGTCGCGCTGGCCTGGTCGTTGCCGGAGGTGTACGGCGTGGGCGCCGGCGACGTGTGGTTCACCGCCTCCGACGTCGGCTGGGTCGTCGGTCACTCCTACATCGTCTACGCGCCGTTGATCGCCGGCGCGACGACGGTGCTGTTCGAGGGCAAGCCGGTCGGGACGCCGGACGCCGGCACCTTCTGGCGGGTCGTCGCCGACCACGGGGTGAAGGCGCTGTTCACCGCGCCCACCGCGATCCGGGCGATCAAGAAGTCCGATCCCGACGGCGAACTGATGGCCCAGCACGATCTGAGCAGCCTCGAGACCCTGTTCCTCGCCGGCGAGCGGCTCGACCCCGAGACCTTCGCCTGGGCGGGGGAGCGGCTCGGGCTGCCCGTGGTCGACAACTGGTGGCAGACCGAGACCGGTTGGCCGATCGCGTCCAACCTGCGCGGTCTCGCGCCGATGCCCCTCAAGGCGGGTTCCCCGTCGGTGCCGGTGCCCGGCTACGACGTCCGGGTGCTCGACCCGCAGGGCGAGCCGGTCGGGCCCAACATCGAGGGCTCGATCGCGATCAAGCTCCCACTCCCGCCGGGCACCCTGCCGACCCTGTGGGGCGACGACGACCGGTTCGTGCGCTCCTACCTCGCGGAGTACGAGGGCTACTACCTCACCGGCGACGGTGGCTATCTCGACGAGGACGGCTACCTGTTCGTGATGGGCCGCACCGATGACGTGATGAACGTCGCCGGGCACCGGCTCTCCACCGGCTCCCTCGAGGCCGCGCTCGCCGGACACCCGGCGGTCGCGGAGTGTGCGGTGATCGGGGTCTCCGACCCGCTCAAGGGCCAACTGCCGCGGGGCCTGGTCGTGCTCAAGGCAGGTGTCGAGGTGGATCCCGACCGGTTGCGCGAGGAACTGGTCGCCCGGGTGCGGGAGGAGGTCGGCGCCGTGGCCGCGTTCCGTGACGTCGAGGTGGTCGATGCCCTGCCCAAGACCCGCTCTGGCAAGATCCTGCGCCGCACGATGCGCGAGATCGCCGACGGCGGCGACCCCACGGTCCCCTCGACGATCGAGGACCCCGCGGTGCTGGACACCCTGCGCGGTGTGCTGCGCCGCGAGTGAGCGAGGATGGCGCGGTGCGTGACATCGTCGTCCTCGGCTCGACCGGCTCCATCGGCACCCAGGCGCTCGACCTGGTCCGCCGCCACCCCGACCGGTTCCGGGTCATCGGTCTGACCGCCGGCGGCAGCAACCCCGACCTCTTCGAGGCCCAGGTCGCCGAGTTCGCCCCGGCGTACTCCGGACTGGGGGAGGACGCCTCGGTCGAGGCGGCGAGCATGGCCTGCGACGTCGTGCTCAACGGCATCACCGGGGCCGTCGGCCTGCTGCCGACGCTGGCCGCGCTGGACGCTGGCACGACGCTCGCCCTGGCCAACAAGGAGTCGTTGATCATCGGCGGCGAGCTGGTGACCTCCCGGGCCCGCCCCGGACAGATCGTGCCGGTCGACAGCGAGCACTCCGCGCTCGCGCAGTGCCTGCTCAGCGGCACACCCGAGGAGGTACGCCGCCTCGTGCTCACCGCGAGCGGCGGCCCCTTCCGCGGCCGGACGCGCGCCGAGCTGGCCGACGTCACCCCCGAAGCGGCGCTGAACCACCCGACCTGGTCGATGGGCCCGGTGATCACGGTCAACTCCGCGACCCTGGTCAACAAGGGCCTGGAGGTGATCGAGGCGCACCTGTTGTTCGGGGTGCCCTTCGACGCGATCGACGTGGTCGTCCATCCCACCTCGGTGGTGCATTCGATGGTCGAGTTCCGCGACGGATCGACCCTCGTCCAGGCCTCGCCGCCGACGATGATGATCCCGATCGCCCTGGGCCTCACCTGGCCCGAGCGGCTGCCGGAGGTCGCGCCGGCGGTCGACTGGACCACCGCCCAGACCTGGGAGTTCCACCCGCTCGACGACGAGGCGTTCCCCGCCGTCTCCCTCGCCCGCGAGGCCGGATCCCGGGGCGGCACGGCCCCGGCGGTCTACAACGCCGCCAACGAGGTCTGCGTCGAGGCGTTCCTCGAGGGCCGGCTGGCCTTCCCGGCGATCGTCGACACCGTCGCCGAGGTGCTCGCGGCGCACGGGACCGGCGTACCCTCGTCCCAGGACCCGACCCCCGATCGGGCCCCTGTCACGGTCGACGACGTGCTCGCCGCCGACGCCTGGGCGCGTGAGACCGCCCGCGCGCGGGTGGCCGGCTGAGCCGACCGTCCCTGCCCGCGCCGAAGGAGGAACGACCCGGTGGACACCGTCCTGCTCTACGCCCTCGGTGTCGTGCTGTTCGCCGTCGGCATCGCGGTCTCGATCGGCCTGCACGAGGTCGGCCACCTCGCGCCCGCGAAGCGGTTCGGGGTCAAGGTGACCCAGTACTTCGTCGGGTTCGGCCGCACCGTCTTCTCGGTGCGCCGTGGCGAGACGGAGTACGGCCTCAAGGCCATCCCGCTCGGTGGGTACGTGAAGCTGGTCGGGATGTTCCCGCCGCACGAGGGCGACGACCCGACCCGCGTGCGCAAGTCCAACACCGGCCTGTTCACCCAGGTCGTCTCCGACGCCCGGTCGGCGGAGTACGAACTGGTGGAGGACAAGGACCTCGACCGGCTGTTCTACAAGCTGCCGTGGTGGAAGAAGCTGGTCGTGATGTCCGGCGGGCCGCTGGTCAACCTCGCGATCGCCTTCACGCTCTTCGGCGGGGTCTTCATGCTCCACGGCGTCCCCGAGCCGACCCAGACGATCGCGGTCGTCAGCCAGTGCGTCGTCCCCGCCGACGCCCCCGACCGGGAGTGCTCGGCCGACGACCCGCCCACCCCGGCGGCGCGCGCTGGTCTGCTGCCCGGCGACCAGATCGTCGGGTTCAACGGCACGCCGGTGGAGTCCTGGAGCGACCTGACGACGCTGATCCGCGCCAACACCGACGGCGCGGCGCGCATCGAGTACGTCCGCGACGGCGAGCTGCGGACCGCGACCACCAACACCACGGTCAACGCGGTCGTCGACCTCGACGACCCGCGCGCGGTCGTACAGGCGGGCTTCCTCGGGGTCAGCCCCACGACCGAGCTCGTCCGCCAGGGCCCGGCGTTCGTCGTCACCCAGATGGGCACCTACACCTGGGAGACGATCAAGGCGCTCGGTCAGCTGCCGGTGCGGCTCTACGACGTCGGCAAGACCGTCCTCGGCCTGCAGGAACGCGACCCCGACTCCCCGATGTCGGTCGTGGGCGCGGGCCGGGTCGCGGGGGAGATCTCCTCCGACCACGCGACCCCCGCGCTCGACCGGTTCATCAGCCTGGTGATGCTCCTGGCCGGGGTGAACCTCTTCCTGGGGATGTTCAACTTCGTCCCGTTGCTCCCGCTCGACGGCGGTCACATCGCCGGCGCGCTGTACGAGGGCCTGCGCCGCGGCTGGGCGCGGCTGCGGGGCCGACCCGACCCCGGCTACGTCGACGTGGCGAGGCTGCTGCCGCTGGCGTACGCGATGGCGATGGTGCTGATCGTGATGAGCGCGCTGCTGATCTACGCCGACATCGTCGCGCCGGTCGACCTGGGCTGACCTGCGCTGACCTGGGGCTCACCCGCCGCCCGCCCCCGGCCCGCCGGGCGGGGTCGGCGCCCGCCGCGCGGGTAGGCTCGGACCCGGGTCGTCGACCGTGTCGGCGCCCGTCCCACCAGTTCGTTGCGAAAGGGCCCAGATGACCTCCGTCCCGCTCGGCATGCCGTCCGCGCCGCCCCCGGTGCTCGCGCCCCGCCGGCAGACCCGGCAGATCGCGGTCGGCAAGGTGCTGGTCGGCGGCGACGCCCCGATCTCGGTGCAGTCGATGACCACGACGGTGACCTCGGACGTCAACGCCACCCTGCAGCAGATCGCCGAGCTGACGGCCGCCGGCTGCGACATCGTCCGCGTCGCCTGCCCGAGCCAGGACGACGCGGAGGCCCTCCCGGCGATCGCCCAGAAGAGCCAGATCCCGGTCATCGCCGACATCCACTTCCAGCCCAAGTACGTCTTCGCCGCCATCGACGCCGGGTGTGCCGCGGTGCGCGTCAATCCCGGCAACATCCGGCAGTTCGACGACCAGGTCAAGGAGATCGCGGCCGCCGCCAAGGACCGCGGCACCTCGATCCGGATCGGCGTCAACGCCGGCTCGCTCGACAAGCGACTGCTGGCCAAGTACGGCAAGGCGACCCCCGAGGCCCTGGTGGAGTCCGCGGTGTGGGAGGCCAGCCTCTTCGAGGAGCACGACTTCCACGACTTCAAGATCTCGGTCAAGCACAACGACCCGGTCGTCATGGTCCGCGCCTACGAGATGCTCGCCGAGCGCGGCGACTGGCCCCTGCACCTCGGCGTGACCGAGGCCGGCCCGGCCTTCCAGGGCACCATCAAGTCCTCGGTCGCCTTCGGCGCACTCCTCAGCCGCGGCATCGGCGACACCATCCGGGTCTCGCTCTCGGCCCCGCCGGTCGAGGAGGTCAAGGTCGGTCTGCAGATCCTCGAGTCGCTCAACCTGCGTCCGCGCCGCCTCGAGATCGTCTCCTGCCCCTCCTGCGGCCGCGCCCAGGTCGATGTCTACAAGCTCGCCGACGAGGTCACTGCCGGTCTCGACGGGCTCGAGGTCCCGCTGCGGGTGGCCGTGATGGGCTGCGTCGTCAACGGTCCCGGCGAGGCCCGCGAGGCCGACCTCGGCGTCGCCTCCGGCAACGGCAAGGGTCAGATCTTCGTCAAGGGCGAGGTCATCAAGACCGTGCCGGAGTCCCAGATCGTCGAGACGCTGATCGAGGAGGCCCTGCGCATCGCCGATGAGATGGGCGAGCCGGTCGACGGCGCGGCGCCCACCGTGACCGTGGGCTGAGCCGAGGCCCTCCGATG
>JAJUGK010000072.1 GCA_029268205.1 Nocardioidaceae bacterium | reverse complement strand
GTCGCCAGCTGCGTGATCGAGCGACCGCAGGCCGACAGCGCGAACACGGCGTACACCGCCACCAGGAGCCGGCCGAAGCCGCGGTTCTTCGCCGCCGGTCCCGACGCCGGCTCAGACACCCGTGGCCCCCACCCAGATGTCGTGGGTGCGCAGCAGCAGGAACCCGACGGTGAGGGAGGCGAGCAGGATGACCGCGGGACCGGCGCGGGAGAGCTCGACCGAGGCCCAGGCGACCGCTGCGGGGAGCACGATCAGGACGCCGACCAGGTAGCCCACGTAGGTCACGGCAGGCACGCCCTCGGTGCCGAGGAGCTGACCGACCCCGGCGACGAGGTGCACGACGAGCACGAGCTCGATGGCGGCCGAGACGACGATGACCGCGCGGCCGAAGGGGCGGCCGGTCACGAGTCCCGCCAGTGCCACCAGGGCGAGTACGCCGCACAGCGCGCCGGCGATCACCTGGATCACGCCCACAGCTGGCCCTCCAGCTTGTCCTCGGCCTCGTCGAGGGTGCCCTCGTAGGCGCCGGTCGAGAGGTACTTCCATCCACCGTCGGCGACGACGAACGCGATGTCGGCCGACTCCCCCGCCTTGACCGCCTTGGCAGCCTGGCCCAGCGCGGCGTGCAGGATCGCACCCGTTGAGACGCCGGCGAAGATGCCCTCGGCCGCCAGCAGCTCACGGACCCGGCGTACGGCGTCGCGGGGGCCGACGGAGAAGCGGGAGTCGATGAGCGAGGCGTCGTACAGCTCGGGCACGAACCCCTCATCGAGGTTGCGCAAGCCGTAGACGAGCTCGCCGTAGCGCGGCTCCGCGGCGACGATGCGGACCTCGGGCTTGTGCTCGCGGAAGTAGCGGCCGACTCCCATCAGGGTGCCGGTGGTGCCGAGGCCGGCGACGAAGTGGGTGATCGTCGGGAGGTCGGCGAGGATCTCCGGCGCCGTGCCCTCGTAGTGCGCGAGCGCGTTGGCAGGGTTGCCGTACTGGTAGAGCATCTTCCAGTCCGGGTTCTCTGCGGCGATCTGCTTGGCCACCCGCACGGCCTCGTTGGAGCCGCCGGCGGCCGGGGAGTAGACGATCTCCGCGCCCCACATCTCCAGCAGCTGCTTGCGCTCGACCGAGGTGTTCTCCGGCATCACGCACACGATCCGGTAGCCCTTGAGCCGGGCGGCCATCGCCAGCGAGATACCGGTGTTGCCCGAGGTCGGCTCGAGGATCGTGCACCCCGGCGTCAGGGTGCCGTCGGCCTCGGCGACCTCGACCATCTTCAGCGCCGCGCGGTCCTTGATGGAGCCGGTGGGGTTGCGGTCCTCGAGCTTGGCCCAGACGCGCACCTCCGGGGACGGCGACAGCCGCGGGAGGCCGACCAGGGGCGTCCCGCCGACGGAGTCGAGCAGGCTGTCGAAGCGCACGCGCTCAGGCGCGGGCGCCGGACCCGCCGGCGACCGCCGGCAGGATGACCACCTGGTCGCCGTCGGAGAGCGCGGTCTCCAACCCGCCGGTGAAGCGCACGTCCTCGTCGTTGACGTAGACGTTGACGAAGCGCCGCAGCTCGACCGGGTCGCCCTCGACGAGCCGCTCCTTGATGCCGGGGTGGTTGGCCTCGAGCGAGTCGACGAGCGCACCGAGGGTCTCGCCCTCGGCGGTGACGGACTTGGCGCCGTCGGTGTAGGTGCGCAGGATCGTGGGGACGCGGACCTCGATGGCCATCAGTTGGTGCTCCTCGGTGGTAGGGCGTCGACGACGGTGACCTCTTCCTCGGTCACCTCGCCGTCGACGATGCGGTAGGACCGGAACTCCACCGGGCCATCGGCGTTGCCGTGCTCCCGGGTGCTGACCAGCACGTAGTGCGCGCCGGGCTCGTTGGCCAGGCCGATGTCGGTGCGGCTGGGGTAGGCCTCGGTCTCGGTATGCGAGTGGTAGATCACCACCGGCTCCTCGTCGTCGGCCCACATCTGCTTGTAGAGCGCGAGCAGCTCCGCGGAGTCGAACTCGTAGAAGGTGGGCGAGCCGGCGGCGTTGAGCATGGGGACGAAGCGCTCCGGCCGGTCCGACCCCTCGGGGCCCGCCACCACGCCGCACGCCTCGACGGGGTGGTCCCGCTTGGCGTGCGCGATGATCGCGTCGTAGGTCGCACGGTCGATGGTCAGCACGCCCCCAAGGTTAGGCGAGTGAGCCAGCACACCCCGGCCCAGGCCGAGGGGCGGTCAGCGCCAGAGCGCGTGCACCAGGGTCTCCTGGAGGAACCCGGCCCACTCGTAGATGTCGTGCACGTGGGTGCGCGGGTCGTCGTCGGGCAACGCGGCCCAGAAGTCCTCGTCGCCCTCCTCGATGCCGAGCCGGGTCGCCAGAGCGAGGCGTACGTCGGTGAGTCCGCGCAGCCACGCCTGGGCCGAGGCCTCGTCGAGCTCGACGTCGACCCACAGGTCGTCGCCGGTCAGCACCGGCGGGAGCCCCGCCTCCTCGAGCTGGTCGATCATCAGCGCCGCGGTGCGGGCCTTGGTGTCGCGGAGCCCGCCCTCGGTGAAGCGCCGGAACTCCCCGGCCGCCTCCTCGTCGTCGGGGTAGGCGGTGGGGAACAGCCGCGCCAGCACGGGGTCCTCGGGCGCGGTCGTCGGCCCGGAGAAGTCGAGCATCGCCTCGAACGGGTCGACCGCGCCGGGCGTCGCGACCTCGTTGCGGAGCAGCTCGACCAGCTGCGAGGCCAGCGACCGCAGCAGGTCGGCCTCGAAGCCCGACAGCGAGATGACCACGCCGCCGCCGCGGGCGGGCTCGAACCCCGACGTCACAGGTCGTCCCGCTGCAGGGTCGCCCAGAGGCCGTACTCGTGCATCGCCTGGACGTCGCGCTCCATCTCCTCGCGGGTGCCGGAGGAGACGACCGACCGGCCGTCGTGGTGCACCTCGAGCATCAGCTTCTCCGCCTTCTTCTTCGAGTAGCCGAAGTAGGTGCAGAACACGTAGGTCACGTACGACATCAGGTTGACCGGGTCGTTCCAGACGATGGTCACCCAGGGCGTGGCGGGTCGGGTCGACTCGTCGCTGGCAGGCTGGTCGAGTTCGACCGGGCTCGGAGCAGACACATCTGCCATTGTGCCAGGCTGGATGTGCCAGTCTTCGGGGCATGTCGAGCCCGCCCCGCTCCCCCGTGCTGCTGACCGACCGCTACGAGCTGACGATGGTCGACGCCGCCCTGCGGGCGGGCACCGCCGACCGCCGGGTCGCCTTCGCGGTGTTCGCCCGCGGCCTGCCCGCCGGCCGGCGCTACGGCGTCGTCGCGGGCACGGGGCGGCTGCTGGACGCCCTGGCGGAGTTCCGGTTCGGCGACGCCGAGCTCGCCTTCCTCGAGCAGCAGCAGGTGGTCGGACCCCAGACCCTGGAGTGGCTGGCCGACTACCGCTTCCGCGGGGAGATCCGCGGCTACGGCGAGGGCGAGACCTACTTCCCGGACTCGCCGATCCTGACCGTCGAGGGCACCTTCGGCGAGGCCGTACTGCTCGAGACCCTCGTGTTGTCGATCCTCAACCACGACTGTGCGATCGCCAGCGCCGCCTCCCGCATGACCGCGGCCGCCCGGCAGCGGCCGTGCCTGGACATGGGCGCGCGGCGGGCCCACGAGGAGGCCGCCGTCGCCGCTGCGCGCGCGGCCTACATCGCCGGCTTCGAGGGCACCTCGAACCTCGCCGCGCACGCCCGCTACGGCGTGCCGTCGGCGGGCACGAGCGCCCACGCCTTCACCCTGCTGCACGACACCGAGGAGGAGGCGTTCGCCGCCCAGGTCGCCGCGATGGGGGTGGGCACGACGCTGCTGGTCGACACCTACGACGTGCCGGCCGCGATCCGCACCGCCGTCCGCGTGGCGGGCACTGACCTGGGCGGGATCCGGCTGGACTCCGGTGACCTGGCGACCGAGGCGGTGCGGGCCCGGGCCCTGCTCGACGAGCTCGGCGCGCGCGACACCCAGATCGTGGTCACCTCCGACCTCGACGAGTACGCCGTCGCGGCGCTCGCGGCCGCGCCGGTCGACCGCTACGGCATCGGCACGTCGCTGGTCACCGGCAGCGGCCACCCGACCGCGCGGCTGGTCTACAAGCTGATCGCCCGCGAGGACGCCGACGGCTGGGTGCCGCTGGCCAAGGCCAGCGCGGGCAAGGCGACCGTCGGCGGCCGGTTCTGCGCGTTCCGTCGCACCCGCGGCGGCCGCGCGGTGGCCGAGGTGCTGCGCGCCGTGCCGGAGGCAGGTCCCGACGAGCGGCCCCTGCTGCGCGACCTCGTCCGCGAGGGCGAGATCGTGGGCGCCGAGCCGCTCGAGGAGGCTCGGGAACGGCACGCCCGCAGCCGGGCGGAGCTGCCCGAGCAGGCACTGCGGTTGTCACCGGGCAGCCCGGTGATCCCGACCGAATGGGCCTGAGCCGCCCCGGCTACTCCCCGCGGAACTCGGGGCGACGCCGCTGCGCGAACGCCCGCATCCCCTCCGCGGCGTCGGCGGTGCGCAGCAGCACCGTCTGCCCGGTGCGCTCCCGCTCCAGCGCGGGGTCGAGGAGGGCCAGCGACGTCGCGTTGATCGCCTTCTTGGTGGCGGCGTAGGCCAGCGGCGGTCCCGCGGTCAGCCGGCGGACGGTCGCGGCGACGAGGTCGTCGTACTCCGCGTCGGGCACGACGTGGGAGATCAGCCCCATGGCGTGGGCATCGGCGGCCGGCAGCGGCTCCGAGAGCAGCGCGATCCGCATGGCCCGGGCGCGGCCGACCGTCGCCACCAGGGTGGCCGACGCCCCGCCGTCGGGCATCAGCCCGATCTGGGAGAAGCCGAGCACGAACGTCGCCGACTCCTTGGCGATCGCCAGGTCGCTGGCCAGCACCGCCGACATCCCGACCCCCGCCGCGGCCCCGTTGACCGCGGCGACCACCGGCTTGTCGAGCGTGGTGATCGCCCGGATGATCCGGTTGGCCCGGTCGAGGCTGGTGACGTCGAGGCGGTCCTGCGGGTTCTCCCCCGACAGGTCGGCACCGGCGCTGAACGCCGGCCCGGTGCCGGTGAGCACGACGACGCGGACGTCGTCCTCGGTGCGCGCCTCCTCGATCTCGTGTGCCACCTCGTCGGCCATCAGATCCGACATCGCGTTGAGCTGCTCCGGGCGATTCATCCGCAGCCACAGCGCGCCGTCGTCGACCCGGATCTCCAGCTCCTCGTCGCTCATGCCGGCACGGTAGCGGGTGGGAGCGTCAGTCGGCAGCGGGCTTGGGGTCGGCACAGTGGAACGGCGCCCGGTCGCCGCCGGCGTGGTAGGCGTACTCGGTGCCGTCGTGGGCCAGCACGATCCGCCGGCCCTCGACCACCGCCTGGGTGTACATCTTCCCCGGCTCCGGGCACCCCAGGGCGCCGTCGGGCCAGGTGACGTCCTCGACGCTGACGACCTCGATCGCGTCCTCCTCGACGTCGAGACGCTGGGCGAGGTCGCTGACGGCCTGCTGCTGCTCGTCGGTCATGGGCTGTCCCGGTTCACTGGTCGGCTCGCTGGTCGGCTCACTGGTCGGTTCGGTCGTGACCGACGCGGTGTCGCCGTCCTCGCCGCAGCCGGCCATCAGCACGCAGCCGAGCAGTGCGGCGAGCAGGGTCGCGGTCAGACGTCTCATCGTGGCCTCCCGTGGTCGGTGTCCAGCCTGTCACGGGTCGGACGCACCGACCGCCGGGAGGGTTCCCCTCAGAGGTTGCCGCGGGCCTCCTGCTCGCGTTCGATCGCCTCGAAGAGCGCCTTGAAGTTGCCCTTGCCGAAGCCCAGCGAGCCGTGCCGCTCGATCAGTTCGTAGAACACGGTGGGCCGGTCACCCACCGGCTTGGTGAAGATCTGCAGCAGGTAGCCGTCCTCGTCGCGGTCGACCAGGATGCCGCGCTCCTTGAGCTCCTCGATCGGCACCCGCACCTCGCCGATCCGGGCCCGCAGTTCGGGGTCGTCGTAGTACGACGCCGGGGTCGCGAGGAACTCCACGCCGTGGGCGCGCATCACATCGACGCTGTGCAGGATGTCGTTGGTGGCCAGCGCGATGTGCTGGCACCCGGCGCCGTCGTAGTACTCGAGGTACTCGTCGATCTGGGACTTCTTCTTCGCGATCGCGGGCTCGTTGAGCGGGAACTTCACCCGGTGGTTGCCGCTGGCGACCACCTTGCTCATCAGGGCGGAGTACTCGGTGGCGATGTCGTCGCCGATGAACTCGGCCATGTTCGTGAAGCCCATGACCCGGTGGTAGAACTCCACCCACTCGTCCATCCGGCCGAGCTCGACGTTGCCGACGCAGTGGTCGACGGCCTGGAAGAGCCGCCGGCGGCCGCCGAGGTCGCGCTCGACGGTGGAGCGGCGCTCGACGTACCCGGGGAGGTACGGGCCGGTGTAGGCGGACCGGTCGACCAGCGTGTGCCGGGTCTCCCCGTACGTCGCGATCGCCGCGACCCGGATGGTGCCGTGCTCGTCGCTGACGTCGTGTGGCTCCTCGAGGACCCGCGCGCCGACGGAGCGGGCGTGCGCGATGCAGCGGTCGACGTCGGGCACCTCCAGCGCGAGGTCGACCACGCCGTCGCCGTGAGTGCGGTGATGGTCGAGCAGCGGGCTGTCGGGGGTCACACCGCCGGTGAGGACGAACCGGGCCGAGCCCGACCGCAGGACGTAGCTCTTGGACTCCCGGTGGCCGGTCTCGGGCCCGCGGTAGGCCTCCAGCTCCATGCCGAAGGCCAGCTGGTAGTACGTCGCCGCCTGCGTGGCGTTGCCGACCACGAAGCCGATGGCGTCCATCCCGATCACCGGGAACGGGTCGCGGGAGTCGTCGTACTCGACCAGCCCGACCAGCTGCTGGAGCTGCTCGAGGGTGAGGTCGGCCTTGAGCTCGTCGGCGGTCAGTGCACGGGACGTGGGCGGGGTCACAGCGGTCATGGCGTCAGGGTGCGGATGCCTGGCAGACTGCGCAACCGACCGGCTTGCGGCTGGACAAACTGCACGACCGAAGGGGTTCCGATGGACGAGTTGGACCGCAACCTGCTCACCCTGCTGGGCGCGGAGCCACGGATCGGCGTGCTCGGCGCGGCCCGTCGGCTCGGGGTCGCGCGCGGCACGGTGCAGGCCCGGCTCGACCGGCTCGTCGCCCGTGGCGTGATCGCCGACTGGGCGCCGCGGCTCTCGCCCGAGGCCCTGGGCTACCCGGTCACCGGATTCCTGACCCTGGAGATCCGCCAGGGCTCCGGCCACGATGCCGTCGCCGAGCACCTCGCCGGGATCCCCGAGGTGCTCGAGGCGTGCACGATCACCGGCGCGGGCGACATGTGGTGCCGGGTCGTCGCCCGATCCAACGCCGACCTGCAGCGGGTGATCGACCGGGTGCTGGCCGACGACCGGATCGTGCGGTCGAGCACCGTGATCGCCCTGGCCACGCAGATCCCGCATCGCGTCCTCCCCCTTGTCGCCGCGGACGATGACGCCGATGGCGTACGGTGACGTTCATCCACTTCACGACGGATCGTCCGGCACGTACCTGCCGGTGAAGGGAAGAGATCACCCATGGCTTCAGTCACCTACGACGGCGCGACGCGGATCTTCCCCGGCGCCGATCGCCCCGCGGTCAACAAGCTCGACCTCGAGATCGCCGACGGCGAGTTCCTCGTCCTCGTCGGCCCCTCCGGATGCGGCAAATCGACCTCGCTGCGGATGCTCGCCGGCCTCGAGGAGGTCAGCGAGGGCCGCATCCGCATCGGTGAGCGCGACATCACCGACCTGCCGCCCAAGGACCGTGACATCGCCATGGTCTTCCAGAACTACGCGCTCTACCCGCACATGACCGTGGCCGAGAACATGGGCTTCGCGCTGAAGATGGCCGGGGTCGGCAAGGAGGAGCGCTCGACCCGGGTCCGCGAGGCGGCCGCCCTGCTCGACCTCGAGCAGTACCTCGACCGCAAGCCGAAGGCGCTCTCCGGCGGGCAGCGGCAGCGGGTCGCGATGGGTCGGGCGATCGTGCGCCAGCCGCAGGTGTTCTGCATGGACGAGCCGCTGTCCAACCTCGACGCGAAGCTGCGCGTCTCGACCCGCACCCAGATCGCCGCGCTCCAGCAGCGCCTGGGCATCACCACCGTCTACGTCACCCACGACCAGGTCGAGGCGATGACGATGGGCGACCGGGTCGCGGTGCTCAAGGACGGCGAGCTGCAGCAGGTCGACACCCCGCTGGCGCTCTACGACCGTCCGACGAACCTGTTCGTCGCCGGTTTCATCGGCTCCCCGGCCATGAACCTGCTCGCCGCGCGCGCGGCCGAGGGGATGGCCGACATCGGCGGCTACCGCGTGCCGATCGATCGGGAGGCCGCGAGCCGGATGACCGGGGCGATCACGGTCGGCGTCCGGCCGGAGAACTGGCGCCTCGTGAGCGAGTCCGAGGGCGGCCTGCCGGTCAAGGTGACCGTCGTCGAGGAGCTCGGCGCCGACGGCTACGTCTACGGCACCTGCGACGTCGAGGGCACCCCCGGCACGGTCGTGATCCGCACCGACACCCGGGGCGCGGTCAGCAAGGGCGACACCGTCTATGTGACGACCGACCCCGAGCACGTGCACGTCTTCGACACCGAGTCGGGCACCCGGCTGTCGGCCTGACTCAGGACGTACGCCGCAGCGCCCACTCGCGGATCCGGTCGATCCGCTGGGCGAGCTGCTCCGCCGACGCGGCGGCGGCCGCCGGCCCCCCGCACTCGCGCCGCAGCGCCGCATGGGTCACCCCGTGCGGCTGGCCGGTGCGGTGGTGCCAGGCGGCGACCAGGCCGTTCAGCTCGCGTCGCAGAACCGCCAGCTGCTCGTGCCGCGTGGTCGGCGGCACGTCGTCGGTCGCGGCGAGTTCGGCGGCCTCCGGCCGGGCCGCCTGCTGCTTCTTGGCACGCTCGGCCTGCCGCTGACGCAGCAGGTCGCGCATCTGGTCGGGCTCGAGCAGGCCGGGGATGCCGAGGAAGTCCATCTCCTCCTCCGACCCGACGTGCACCTCGCCCGCGTGGCCGAAGGTCGCGCCGTCGTAGAGCACGTGGTCGAAGGTCGCCTCGGAGCCCAGCGCCTCGAACGGCAGCCCCAGCTCCTCGTCGGAGGCGGCCTCACTGGCCTGCGCCTGGGCGAGCAGATCGTTCTCGGCGGCGAAGATGTCGGCCTCGTCCGTGATCGCCCGGCCCAGCGCGTGGTCGCGCTCGACCTCCATCTCCGAGGCGTGGGTGAGCAGGGTCGGCACCGAGGGCAGGAAGATCGAGGCGGTCTCCCCGCGCTTGCGGGCACGGACGAAACGGCCGACCGCCTGGGCGAAGAACAACGGCGTCGCCGTGGTCGTCGCATAGACCCCCACCGCCAGTCGCGGCACGTCGACCCCCTCGGACACCATCCGCACCGCCACCATCCAGCGGCTGTCATCGGCGGCGAACGTCGCGATCCGCTTCGAGGCGGCCTTCTCGTCCGAGAGCACCAGCGTCGGCTTCTCCCCGGCGATCTTCTCCAGCACCTTGGCGTATGCCCGGGCCGACTCCTGGTCGGTGGCGATGACCAGGCCGCCGGCGTCGGGTACGTGGCGGCGTACCTCCGAGAGCCGCTTGTCGGCCGCTAACAGCACCGAGGGGATCCACGACCCGCCGGGGTCGAGGGCGGTGCGCAGCGCCTGCGCGGTCATGTCCTTGGTGAGTGGCTCACCGAGCCGGGCCGCGATCTCGTCGCCGGCCCGGGTGCGCCACTGCATCTCCCCGGAGTAGGCGAGGAACAGCACCGGGCGCACGACGTGGTCAGCCAGGGCGCGGGAGTAGCCGTAGGTGTAGTCGGCGACGCTGCGCGGCACCCCGTCGGGTCCGGGGGCGTAGGTGACGAACGGGATCGGGTTGACGTCGGAGCGGAACGGGGTGCCGGTCAACCCCAACCGCCGGGTCGCCGGCTCGAACGCCTCCCGCACCGCCTCACCCCACGCGAGGGCGTCGCCGGCGTGGTGGATCTCGTCGAGGATCACCAGCGTCTTGAACCGCTCGACCCGGATCCGCAGCGCCAGCGGGTTGGTGGCCACCCCGGCGTAGGTCACCGCGACCCCGACGAAGTCCTTGTTGGTGCGGCCGGCCCCCGCGGCGTACGCCGGGTCGATCGGGATGCCGACCCGGTCGGCGGCGTCGGCCCACTGGGTCTTGAGGTGCTCGGTCGGCGCGACGATGACGATCCGGTCGACGATGCGACGCGAGAGCAGTTCGGAGGCGACGGTGAGCGCGAAGGTCGTCTTGCCCGCCCCCGGCGTCGCGACGGCGAGGAAGTCCTTCGGGCTGCGCTCGAAGTACGCGGTCAGCGCCGCCTGCTGCCAAGCGCGCAGCTTGGTCGCGGTGCCCCAGGCGGCGCGGTCGGGGTACGCCGGGGGGAGCGGGAGCTCGGGGGTGCTCATGCGCGGAACGCCCTCCACATGCGCGTCATCCGCCGGACCTGGCCACGGGTGAAGCGGTCCATGCAGGCGTCCGGCGTGTAGTTCATGAAGTTGCGCACCGGATCGCGGCCCTTGCGGTAGGGGCAGGTGTCCTGGTGCAGGTCACACAGGTGCGTGGGCTGGGCGGCCGCCGGGGTGTCGGCGACCCGGTCGCCACGTCCGGTGCAGCCGCCGGCGAAGGTGTGCAGCAGACCCAGCCAGTGCCCGACCTCGTGCACGAGGGTGTCGCCGCGGTGGAAGGGCCGCAGCCGTCCGCCGGGCAACGTGCCGCGGTGGACGGTCACCCCGTCGAGCCGCGGTCGGTCGACGGCCTCCCACGGCGCGGTCGAGTAGCCGAGCATCGCCCGGCCGCCCCCGCGCGGGGCACCGATATAGAGGTTGAGCGCACGCAGCGATCCGCGGCGCAGCGCCCGCCGCATCCGCGCGGCGGCCGGGTCGGCGCCGAGCGGACCGGCGGTGCGCCAGCGGTCCTTGCGCACCCGGCGCAGGCTGACCAGCTCGAACCGGAAGCGCGACGGTGCGCTGGCCTGCGACTGCTTTCCGGCGTACGCGCGGTTGAGCACGGCCAGTTGGCGGCGGATCCGCTTGCGGGAGGGTCCGGTCACGCGCTTGCCCGCGAGGACATGGACGTGCACGGGCACGCGGATCGCGCGGGTGCGCTCGTCGGCGTCGGGCACCCCCGCGGCCCGGAGGGCCCGGTCGATGCGGGCCTGCTCGGTGGCGGGCGGTGCGCCGTCACTCGTGCACGCGGGACCGGGGTCGGCGGGGTGCGCCCCGGCCCGCGCCGCCGGCGGGACGAGCAGCAGCGTGGCGGCGAGCACCAGCGGGAGCCCGAGCACGAACGGGACCCGGGGGCCGGTGGGGCGCCGCCGCGAGGCGGCCGCCGTCACTCCCCGTCCTTGTTGAGGCTCTCCCAGATGTCCTTGCAGTCGGGGCAGACCGGGAACTTCTCCGGGTCGCGCGTGGGGACCCACACCTTGCCGCACAGGGCGATCACGGGGGTGCCGTTGATCATGGCGTCCATGAGCTTGTCCTTCGGCACGTAGTGCGAGAACCGCTCGTGGTCACCCCCCTCGGTCGGGACGGTGCGCGTCTCCTCCTGCGTGAGCGTGCCGACGCCGCCCGAGGGAACGACCTCGGGGTCGCCGGACTCCAGCAGGGGCTGGCTCAGGTCGGTGCTCACGCTGGCCAGTCTACCGGCGACGCACCGACATCCTCAGTTCAGCCCGGGGTCGGCCGGTCTGGTCACGACCCACGCGAGCATGCCCGGCTGGCGCCGCAGCACGCGGCGCCACAACCCCTCGGCGTCGGCACCGAAGACGTCCTCGACGACCGACGGGACGACGTACCACGCGCCCTCCGCCAACTCGTCGAGGATCTGCTCCCCACCCCAGCCCGCATAGCCGGCGAAGACCCGGACGCCGACCGCCGCTGCGCCCACCGCGCCCGCCGGGGCGTCGAGATCGACCAACCCGACCCGCTCCCGGGTCGCGGCGTCGACATACATCGTCCGCCAGCCCACCGGCGGGTCCGCCCGCTCGGGCAGCACCGCGAGGCCGAGGGCGGAGTCGTTGCTCACCGGCCCGCCCTGGTGCAGCACGTCGGGCGGACTCACGACCGCACCCCAGTCGGGCAGCACCTCCGCGACGGGTACGGCGGTCGGGCGGTTGAGCACCACGCCCAGGGCGCCCTCGGGGTCGGAGTCGACCAGCAGCACGACGCTGCCGGCGAAGTTCGGGTCGGTCAGGGACGGGCTCGCGACGAGCAGATCACCCGGGCGGGGCCGCGTGACCGGCGGCCTCACCCGGCCCGACCCGCCGTCGTCAGCGCGGCGTCGCGGACCGCGGTCGCCACCGCGTGGTGCACCTCGGGGTGGAAGACGCTGGGGATGATGTAGTGCGGGTTGAGCTCGTCCTCCCCGACCGCGGCGGCGATCGCCCGTGCCGCGGCGAGCAGCAACTGGTCGTCGATCTCGCTCGCCGAGGCGTCGAGCAGCCCGCGGAACACCCCGGGGAAGGCCAGCACGTTGTTGATCTGGTTGGGGTGGTCGGAACGTCCGGTCGCAACGACCCGGGCGTGCTGGTCGGCCAGCGCGGGGTCGATCTCGGGGTCGGGGTTGGCCAGGGCGAACACCACGGCGTCGGGCGCCATCGCGGCGACATCCTCGACGTCGAGGATGTTGGGCGCGGAGACCCCGATGAACACGTCGGCGCCGCGCACCGCCTCCTTCAACGTGCCGCGCAGCCCGCGGGCATTGGTGTGGGCGGCAGTCCAGTGCAGCGACTCGTGCAGGTCGGGGCGGTCGGCGTGCACCACACCCTCGACATCGGCGACGACGACGTCGGCGGCGCCGGCGGTCAGCAGGAGCCGCAGGATCGCGGTGCCGGGCGCGCCTTCGCCTGCCAGCACGATGCGCGCCGACTCCAGCGGCTTGTCGCCCACCCGCATCGCGTTCTTGAGCGCAGACAGGACCACGATCGGCTTACGTTGCTTTTCGTCGTGGAAGTCCGTGATT
>JAJUGK010000071.1 GCA_029268205.1 Nocardioidaceae bacterium | reverse complement strand
TGCGCTTGGCGAGATCTCCGGTCGCTCCGACGAGGACGATGACGTGCGGCAGCTCCTGGTCGTGCGAGAAGGGGTCGCTCATGCCCCCGACGGTACGCCGCCGGTGCGAGCCCGGTCAGGCCTCGGGCGCGCTGGTGTAGACCGACTTCAGCTCGGTGTACTGCGCCAGGCCCTCCGGTCCGAGCTCGCGGCCGATGCCGGAGCTCTTGAAGCCGCCGAACGGCGCGGCGAAGTCCATCGTGTAGGTGTTGACCCCGTAGGTGCCGGCCCGCACCTGCCGGGCGACGTCCAGTCCGGCCTCGGCGTCGGTGGTCCACACCGTGCCGGCGAGGCCGTAGTCGGAGTCGTTGGCGATCCGCACCGCGTCGGCGACGTCGTCGTAGGCGATCAACGACAGCACCGGACCGAAGATCTCCTCCTGCGCGATCCGCATCGAGTTCTCGACCCCGGCGAACAGCGTCGGGCGGACGAACCACCCCCGGTCGAGCCCGTCGGGCATCCCGCGGCCGCCGACGACGATCCGGGCGCCCTCGTCCTGGCCGATGCCGATGTAGCCGTCGACCCGCTCCTGCTGGCGCTTGGCCACCATCGGGCCGATGTCGGAGACCGGGTCGAGCGGGTCGCCGACGGTGAGTCCGCCGATCATCTCCGCGAGGGCATCGGCGACCTCGTCGTGACGCTGCCGGCTGACCAGGATCCGGGTCTGGGCGACGCAGGCCTGACCGGAGTTCATCAGGCCCAGGAACTTGATCCCCTCCGCGACCGCGGTCAGGTCGGCGTCGTCCAGGACGATCGCGGCCGACTTGCCGCCGAGCTCGAGGCTGACCCGCTTGAGCTGCTCACCGCAGACCGCGGCGATCTTGCGGCCGGCGGCGGTGGAGCCGGTGAAGGCGACCTTGTCGACGCCCGCGTGGGCGACCAGGTGGGCACCCACCTCGCGGTCGCCGGCCACGAAGCTCACCACCCCCTCCGGTACGCCGGCCTCGGCGAGCAGCTCGGCCATGAGATAGCCGTCGAGCGGTGTCTCCGGGGCGGGCTTCACCACGATGGTGCAGCCGGCCAGCAGGGCCGGCACCACCTTGGACATGGTGGTGAACTGCGGGACGTTCCACGGCGGGATGGCGGCCACCACCCCGACCGGCTCCCGGCGCACCACGACCTCCCCCAGGGCGCCCGCACGGCGCTCCTCCCAGGGGAACTCCCGCGCGAGGTTGACGAACGTCTCGGCCATCATCCACGGCGCGGGCGCCTGGGCCAGGGAGGAGAAGGAGATGGTCGAGCCCATCTCGGTGCTGATCAGCTGCGACATCTCCTCCAGCCGGGCGGCGTAGAGACCGGAGAAGCGGGCCATCACCTCGATCCGCTCCTCAGGGGTCATCCGCGGCCAGGGACCGTGGTCGAAGGCGTGCCGCGCGGCCGCGACCGCCCGGTCGACGTCGGCCGCCGACCCGGCGGGGACGCGGGCGACCACCTCCTCGGTGCCGGGCGAGACGACCTCGATCACCTCGCTGGTCGCGGGGTCGACCCACTGCCCGCCGATGAAGAGCTGGGTGCGGTCCAGGGAGCTGTCGATGGTGGCGGTCACGGGTGCCTCTCAGTCTGCTTGTTGATCGAGCGTCTGCTTGTTGATCGAACTTGTCGAGATCCGGGTCAGGGTGCGGTGGCGAACCAGTCGGTGAAGCCGCTGGGGTCGTGGCGGCCGATGCAGAAGTGCTCGAAGAGGCCGTACCCCTCGTGGGTGCGACCGGCCTCGGTCAGCACGGCGCGACCGACGTGGTCGACGCAGCCGAACATCAGCCGGGCCTGCACCGCCTCGTCGGCGAGGTCGTAGTGCACCCGCTCGACGAACTTCTCGCCCTTCCACATGCCGTGCAGCCAGTCGGGGTCGCCGCCGTACCCGGCTCCGACGTGCAGCGGGGCGGCGAGCAGGGAGGAGACCTCGAACTCGAGCGACTCGCCCCGCGGGGTGGTGCAGGTGATGCTCGCTCCGGACGGCATCCGCGTGCCGGAGCGGTAGTGGATGCGGACCTGCGGCCAGCCGAGCTGCTCGACGCGGCCGTCGGGGAAGACCCGGTGGCAGTCGTTGAGGGTGCGGTAGCCGTCGGGCGACTCCTGCATGATCAGCACGACGGCGAACTCCTCGAACCGCATCGGTACGTAGAGCCACCACATGCCCTCGAAGGGCGGGTCGGCGGGGGCGCCGGCCGGCTCGGCCTCCCCGACGGGGCGGATCCCCCACGACCGGTCGCGGGTGCCGACCCAGCGGTCGGGGGTGAGGTCGATCCGCTCGCCGTCGACGTCGAGCTGGCCGCTCCAGGTGCCGACCTGCGCGAAGCGCTGGGCGTCGAGCGTGACCCGGGAGCCGGAGCGCAGCACGTGCGGCAGCTCCTGCAGCACCGGGAAGGACCCCTCCCAGGTCAGGTCGGCGGAGATGCCCTCGGTCTCCTCCAGCACGATCCGGATCCGTTGCAGGGGCTCCTGCACCTCGATCCGGTAGCCGCCGACGCGCTGGTTCATCCGGTCGGTGTCGCACAGGTCCGACAGGTGCAGCGCGGTGTGCGTGCCGTTGCGGGCGAGGAGGAGGTAGGCGTCCTTGGTGCCGAGGTTGGGGTAGTAGCCCAGGCCGGTGACGAGGAACAGGTCGCCGGTGCGGTCATGGGCGTTGAAGTAGCAGCGGTCGTAGAAGTTGCGGTCGCTGCTGTCGGCCCAGGCGATCGGCAGCGGCGCCTGGTGGATCGGGTACTCGTCGAGGGCACTGATCATCGCGGGGCTCCTACCTCCTCGAGCATCCGCTCGAGCAGGGGCTTGTGGTGGAAGAGGCCCTCGGGGTCGGCGGGCCTCTCGATCTCGCCGAAGTGCACCTGCCGGAAGCCGGTGCGCAGGAAGACGCACCCCCACTGGATCGCGTGCAGCACGCGGAACCACTGCAGGTCACCGAGCTCGACCCCGGTGGCGGCGGCGTAGGTGGCGCGGACGTCGTCCTCGCGCAGCACGTGCGGCAGCCCGGGCAGCTCGAGGGCGTCGGTGATGCCCTGGAACACCTCGTGGGCGAAGAGCATCCAGGAGACGTCGAGCTCACGGGGGCCGAGCGCGGCCATCTCCCAGTCGAGAACCGCGACCGGGGAGAAGTCGCGGTAGAGCACGTTGCCGATGCGGGCGTCGCCCCAGCACAGCACGGCCTCCTCGGGCCGCGCGAGCGCCGGTGGGTGCTCGGCCAGCCACGCCAGACCCCGCTCCACCAGCGGCGAGCGCCCCATGTCGGCCGCGGCGAACTCGTACCACCGGCGTACCCGGTCCAGGTGCTGCTCCGCGGATCCGGGGCGCCCGGCCAGCCCGTCGGCGAGGAACCCGAAGGTCTGTGTCGGCTCGGGGATCTGGTGCAACCGCGCCACCACCTCGACCGTTGCGTCCTGCAGCCGGCGCTGCTGCTCGGGCGGGGCGTCGGCGAACCAGTTGTCGCCGAAGGTGTAGGGCAGGACGTCGGGCGGGACCACGCCGTCGACGTGCTCCATCAAGAAGAACGGCGCGCCGATCACGGTGCCGGTCATCTCCGAGTACGGCACCGACGGGACCGGCACGTCGGTGATCTCACCGACGGTGCGGATCACGTCGCGCTGGTGGTGCAGGGCGTACGCCGGGAACACCGGTACGTCCCCGGCCGCAGGCGCCGCGCGGGTCACGAACCGCCCGCCGCGGGCGGCTCCGCCCTCCTCCCAGCGGGCGTCGAGCACCAGGGTGTCGGAGGACATCCCGTTGGCGTCGACGCCGCCGACGACCTCGATCTCGACCCGTGGAGCGCCGACCTCGCCGGCGAGCCACTCGCCGATCAGGGCGCAGGTCTCCTCGGGCGATCGGCTGCTGCGCTGCAGCTGCATGTCGGCGGGCGGGGGCGCGTGGGTCATGGCACCTCGTCGGGCTCGGGCGGACCTACGTGATCCACCTCACGTGCCGGACGTTAGGTGTAACACGTTCTAGTGTCAACGAGAACCCGGCGCCCGGCTTCCATCCAGCGGGATCGCACCCCGCCCGACGACCCGCGCTCCGGCGAGGGTGGACCGATGACCGCCCTCCGCTCGCTCGCCGACGTCGATCTCACCGACCTCGCCACCTTCGACCACGGCTTCCCGCACGACGTCTTCGCACTGCACCGCCGGGAGGCGCCGGTGCACTGGTTCGAGCCGACGGAGTACACCCCCGACGGCGAGGGCTTCTGGTCGGTGGCGACCTACGCCGAGACCCTCGCCGTACTCCGCGATCCGCAGACCTTCTCCTCCGAGCGCGGCGGCGACCGGCCCCACGGCGGCACCCTGCTGCAGGACCTGGAGATGGCCGGGCGGGTGCTCAACATGATGGACGACCCGCGGCACAACCGGATCCGGCGGCTGGTCAGCGCCGGGCTCACCCCCCGCACCATCATCCGCGTGAGCGACGACCTGCGTGCGCGGACGCGGGCGCTGCTGGAACAGATCGTGCCCGGCGAGCCCTTCGACTTCCTCCACGACGTGGCGGCGGAACTGCCGATGCAGATGATCTGCCTGCTGCTCGGGATCCCGGAGTCGGAGCGGCACTGGCTCTTCGAGGTGGTGGAGCCGATGTTCGACTTCAGCGGCTCCCGGCGCTCCTTCGACCCGCCCTCCGCCGCCCAGATCGAGGCGCACCAGCGGATGCGGGCCTACGGCACCGAGGTCATCGCGCAGAAGCGGGCCCGGCCCACCGACGACATGCTCTCGGCGATCGTGCACGCCGAGCTCCCCGACATGGACCCACCGCGGATGAGCGACGAGGAGCTCTACCTGTTCTTCTCGCTGCTGTTCAGCGCCGGCGCCGAGACCACCCGCAACGCGATCGCCGGCGGGCTGGTGACCCTGGCCGAGCATCCCGACCAGGCCCGGCTGCTGCGCGAGGATCCATCCTTGATCCCGAGCGCGGTCGAGGAGATCGTGCGGTGGACGACCCCCTCGCCCTCGAAGCGGCGTACGGCGACGGTCGACTGCGAGCTCGGCGGGCAGCGGATCCGCGCCGGCGACAAGGTGCTGGTCTGGGAGGGGTCGGCCAACCGGGACGAGGCGCAGTTCGCCGATCCGGACGTCTTCGACGTCACCCGCTCCCCCAACGCCCACCTCGGGTTCGGTCAGGGCATCCACTTCTGCCTCGGCGCGAGCCTCGCCCGGCTCGAGATCCGCACCGTCCTCGAGGAGCTGCTCCCCCGCTTCGCGACCATCCGCGTGACCGAGCCCGTGGAGTGGACCCGCAGCAACCGGCACACCGGCATCCGCCGGCTCACCGTCGCCCTCGACCACTGACGTCCACGACAGGAGAAGACCATGCACCCCGCCCGCGCCGCCGCGGAGAGCTACCTGTCCACCATCAACGCCGGCGACCTCGAGGGTCTGCTCGCGCTCTTCGCCCCGCACGCGGTCGTCCACCACCCGCTGGGGACCTTCGAGGGGGCGGACCGGCTGCGGGAGTTCTACGGCACCTTCATCATCCCGGCCCGACCGGTCATGACCGGCAGCGGCTGGGTCGCCGAGGGTCGGATCTGCGCCTTCGAGCTCGAGGCGCTCACCGAGGGCCGGCGCACCTTCGCCCTCGACCACCTCACCGTCGACGACGACGGCGCGATCGTGCGGATGGCCATCGCCTACCGCACCCAGCCCGGCTGACCTCAGGCGTCACACAATTCGCCACATCTGTGGCGACTTTGGCCGACACGCCGGTGCAGAACCTGTCGGAAGCGCCAAGGACCTGTCAGAAGTCCGGGCGTACGTCGGCGACCCGCCGCGGCCCCACCAGCGCCTCGTCGGCCTCCTGGTCGGTGAGCTGCTCCTGGCTCAGCCGCTCGGCCTCGACCCGGCGCAGGTAGTGGTCGACCTCTTCGGTGACGCGCGGCTCGTCCCAGCCGAGCTCGTCGGCCATGAGCCGGGCCACGGACTCGGCCGCGAGCACGCCGCGGTCGAACGTCTCCATCGAGATCAGCGTGCGCCGCACCAGGACGTCGTCGAGGTGCTGGGCGCCCTCGTGGGTGACGGCATAGACGACCTCGGCCGCCAGGTAGTCGTCAGCGCCCTCGATCGGCTCGGCCAGCTCGGGGCGGGCCCGGATCAGCTCAGCGAGGTCGTCGATCAGGGTGCCGTAGCGCCCCAGGAGGTGGTCGACGCGACCGACGTGGATGCCGAGCCGACGGGCCAGCGCGACCCGCTGGTTGCGGCGCGCGGCGAAGCCGGCCGCACCCAGCAGCGGCACCTCCTCGGTGATCGAGGGCCGCACCTCGACGTTGCCGGTCGCCCGCAGCGAGTGCGCCGCAGCGTCGACGGCGTCCCGAGCCATCACGCGGTAGGTCGTCAGCTTGCCGCCGGCGATCATCACCAGCCCCGGCACCGGCGTGACGACGGTGTGCTCGCGGGAGATCCGCGAGGTCGGCTCGGACTCACCGCGCAGCAGTGGTCGCAGGCCGGCGTACACCCCCTCGACATCGGCATGGCCGAGCGGCTCGCGCAGGATCGCGTTGACGTGGTCCAGGACGTAGTCGATGTCGGCCCGGGACGCCGCCGGGTGCGCCAGGTCGAACTCCCACGGCGTGTCGGTCGTCCCGATGATCCAGTGCCGACCCCACGGGATGACGAACAGCACCGAGACGGCCGTCTTGGTGATGAACCCGACCTCGGAGCGGATCCGGTCGCGCGGCACGACGAGGTGGATGCCCTTGCTGGCCTGGACATGCAGCGCACCCCGACCGCCGACGAGCTCTTGGATCTCGTCGGTCCAGACGCCGGCGGCGTTGACGACGACGCGGGCACGCACCTCGAGCTCCCGCCCGGTCTCCAGGTCGCGCGCGCGGACGCCGACGACCCGCTCCCCTTCGCGCAGGAACCCGACGACCCGGGTGCGGGTGGCGACGTGCGCACCATGGTGGGCGGCGGTGCGCGCGATCGTCAGCACGAGCCGACCGTCGTCGACCTGGGCGTCGTGGTAGCGGATCGCCCCCGAGAGCTCCTCGGTGCGCAGGTCGGGCGCGATCCGCGCGACCTGGCGTCGCCCGAGATGACGGTGGGTGGGCAGCCCGCGCGGGTGCGCGCCGGCGGCGGCCATCGCGTCGTAGAGCGCCAGCCCCGCCCCGACGTACGGGCGCTGCCACGCACGGTGCAGGGGATAGAGGAACGGCACCGGGCGCACGAGGTGTGGCGCCAACCGGGTCAGCAGCAGCCCGCGCTCCTCGAGCGCCTCGCGCACCAGGCCGAAGTCGAGCATCTCGAGGTAGCGCAGGCCGCCGTGCACGAGCTTCGAGCTGCGGCTGCTCGTGCCGGAGGCCAGGTCACGCTGCTCGATGAGCCCTACCGACAGTCCGCGGGTGACGGCATCGAGCGCCGTACCCGCGCCCACGACGCCACCGCCGACGACGAGCACGTCGAGCTCCGCGCCGTGCAGGTCCGTGGATGCCATCGCCTCCAGGGCGGCCGCCCGCGTCTGCGGGCTCAGCCGCGCCGACGCCTCACCGGTGGAGATCCCCATGCCGCCAGTCTGGCAGTGCCGGACGGCCGCGGGCAGCCGCGACCTCAGGCGCGGTGGCGTACGCCGAGGGAGGGCCGCACGTCTGCCAGCATGGTGTGGCGCGACCGGGTGGCGACGACGAGAGCCGGGTCGATCGTGGCGATCGCCAGGCCCTCCTCCTCGCCGAGCCGGGCGAGTGGGCGGCCCTCGGGGTCGTAGACGGCCGACCCGCCGCAGAACTCCGCGTCGTCGCAGCGGCCGGTGAGGCCGGAGAACACGACGTACATGCCGTTCTCCACCGCCCGCGCCGCGTAGTAGAGGTCGCGCCGGTGCTCGCCGCCGGCGAAGTAGGCGGCCGAGGCGAGATAGCCGATCGCGCCGTCGGCCGCAACCGCGCGTGCGTGCTCCGGGAAGCAGCCGTCGTAGCAGATGCTCAACCCGAGCTCGATGCCGTCCACGCGGATCGAGGTGCCGTGGTCACCGACACCGAAGTGCGTCTTCTCCTCGGCGTCGAGGTGCTGCTTGTCGTAGGGCAGGTCGACGCTGCCGTCGGGGCGCACCCGCACGAGCGCCAACCGTGCCCCCTGCGTACGACGCACCGCGGTCCCGGCGAGCACGGTGACACCGGTCGCGGCCGCAGCCTGCCGCAGCGGGTCGAGCGACGGTCCGCGGTGGTCGTCCTCGCTCGGCAGGTCGCCGGCGAAGACTCGCGGCGCGTAGCCGGTCAGGAAGGCCTCGGGCAGCACCAGCAGCCGCACGCCCTCCGCGCCGGCCTGGCGGGTGAGCCGCGCGGCGGCGGCGACATTGGCGGGGAGGTCACCGGCGACGGCCTCGGCCTGGCCCGCGGCGACGACCAGCGTCACGGCCGCCGGCCGCTCACTGGACGACGACCTCGACCCGCTGGAACTCCTTGAGCTCGGTGTAGCCGGTGGTCGCCATGGCCCGGCGCAGGGCGCCGACGAGGTTCATCGTGCCGTCGGCGACCCGGGAGGGACCGAAGAGGATCTCCTCGAGCGTGCCGACGGTGCCGATCTCGACCCGCTGGCCGCGCGGCAGCTCGGCGTGCCAGGCCTCCGAGCCCCAGTGGAAGCCCTGCCCCGGGGCGTCGGTGGCCCGCGCGAGCGGCGAGCCGATCATCACCGCGTCGGCGCCGCAGGCGATCGCCTTGGTCAGGTCGCCGGAACGGCCGATGGAGCCGTCGGCGATGACGTGGACGTAGCGGCCCTGGGACTCGTCGAGGTAGTCGCGGCGGGCGGCGGCGACGTCGGCCACGGCCGAGGCCATCGGCACGGCCAGCCCGAGCACGGTGCGGGTGGTGTGCGCCGCCCCGCCGCCGAAGCCGACCAGCACTCCGGCGGCACCGGTGCGCATGAGGTGCAGCGCCGCCTGGTAGGTCGCACACCCGCCGACGATCACCGGCACGTCGAGCTCGTAGATGAACTCCTTGAGGTTCAGCGGCTCGGCCTGGCCGGAGACGTGCTCGGCCGAGACGGTCGTACCGCGGATGACGAACATGTCGACGCCGGCGTCGACGACGACCTTGGCGAACTCCTTGGTGCGCTGCGGCGAGAGCGATCCGGCGACGGTGATCCCGGCCTCGCGCATCTGCTTGAGGCGCGCGGTGATCAGCTCGGCCTTGATCGGCTCGGCGTAGATCTCCTGCAGCCGGCCGATCGCCGCCTGGGGGTCCAGGGTGCGGATCTGCGCGAGCAGGTCGGTGGGGTCCTCGTAGCGGGTCCACAGCCCCTCGAGGTCGAGCACCCCCAGCCCGCCGTGCTGCCCGAGCGCGACCGCGGTCTCGGGTGACATCACCGAGTCCATCGGCGCGGCCAGGATCGGCAGCTCGAAGCGGTAGGCGTCGATCTGCCAGGCCACGCTCACCTCCTCCGGGTCGCGGGTACGGCGACTCGGGACGATGGCGATGTCGTCGAAGGCGTAGGCGCGGCGTCCGCGCTTGGCACGGCCGATCTCGATCTCGGTCACCGGTCCAGGCTATCGGTCGGGTCCGCGTCGAGGGCAGCGAGCAGCTCGGCGACCGCGGTCGGCGGGCCGGCCAGCGACCACTGATGGCCCTCGACGTCGATCAGTTCGGCGGCGCCGCCGGCCCCCAGCACCAGCGCAGCACCCGGCAACCAGTCCCACGGCGGGGTGCGGGCCTGCAGGAAGCAGCCGAGCTGGCCGGTGGCGACTCCGACCAGGTCCATCGAGCCGCTGCCGAGCATCCGCATCGTGGCCGGCAACCGCGCGGCGCGCAGGAACGGCTCCCGCAGGGTGTCGTCGTCGACCCGCAGCGGGTGGAGGTAGGTCGCGACGCTGAGCTGCGAGACCGGACGGTCGTCCAGCGCCGCGACGGGCCGCCGGTCGACAGTCGTGGGCAGACCGGGCCCGCCGACCACGACCCGGCCGCTGGCCGCGTGGGCGACCGCCCCGAGGAGCAGGTCCTCGCCGTCGACCAGGGCCACGGCCGAGCACCAGTAGTCCGATCCCTGGGTGAAGTTGTAGGTGCCGTCGACCGGGTCGATCACCCAGCGTCGACCGGAGGTGCCGGCGTGCGCGGCGCCCTCCTCCCCCAGGACGCCGTCGGCCGGCCGCTGCTCGCGCAACCGCTCGACGACCAGTCGCTCCGCCGCGTGGTCGGCGGTGGTGACGACGTCGGAGACCGAGGTCTTGCGCTCCACGTCGAGGTCGCCCTCGGCGCGGATCCGCGCGGCCAGCAGCGCAGCGTCGCGCACGAGCGCGACGGCCAGGTCGACGTCGGCGGGGTCGGGCGTCACCGGGTGATGTAGTTCGGTGCCTCGACGGTCATCTGGATGTCGTGCGGGTGGCTCTCCTTGAGCGAGGCCGAGGTGATCCGGATGAAGCGCCCCTGCTCCTGCAGCTCGGGGATCGTCCGAGCGCCGACATAGAACATCGACTGCGTCAGCCCGCCGATCAGCTGGTGGGCGACCGCGGAGAGCGGACCACGGTAGGCGACCTGCCCCTCGATGCCCTCGGGGACGATCTGGTCGTCGCTGGTGATCTCGGCCTGGAAGTAGCGGTCCTTGGAGTAGGACTTCTTGCCGCGGCTGCTCATCGCGCCCAGGGAGCCCATGCCGCGATAGGCCTTGTATTGCTTGCCGTTGACGAAGACCAGCTCGCCGGGCGACTCCTCGCAGCCGGCCAGCAGCGAACCGATCATCACGGTCTCCGCGCCCGCGACGATCGCCTTGGCGATGTCGCCGGACTGCTGCAGACCGCCGTCGGCGATGACCGGGACGCCGGCCTCCTTCGCGGCCAGCCAGGCTTCGTACACCGCCGTGATCTGGGGTACGCCGGCGCCGGTGACCACGCGCGTGGTGCAGATCGAGCCGGGCCCGAAGCCGACCTTCACCGCATCGGCACCGGCGTCGACGAACGCCTGCGCGCCCTGACGGGTGGCGACGTTGCCGCCGATCACCTGCACGTGCCGGGTCGCAGGGTCGGTCTTGAGCCGGCGCACCATGTCGAGCAGCAGCCGGACGTGACCGTGGGCGGTGTCGGCGACCAGGACGTCGACCCCGGCCTCGACCAGCGTCGTGGCGCGCTCCCACGCGTCGCCGAAGTAGCCGACCGCGGCCCCGACCAGCAGGCGGCCGTCGGCGTCGTAGGAGGCGTGGGGGAACTGCTCGGACTTCACGAAGTCCTTCACCGTGATCAGCCCGGCGAGCCGGCCCTCGTCGTCGATGAGGGGCAGCCGCTCGCGCTTGTGCTGGCGCAGCAGGGCCGTGGCGTCGTCGCGGCTGATGCCGACCGGGCCGGTGATCAGCGGCATCGGCGTCATCATCTCGGCGACCTTGGTGGTCGCCCACTCCTTGACCGGCGTGAACCGCAGGTCGCGGTTGGTGATGATGCCGAGCAGCTTGTCGTCGGTGTCGACGACCGGGAGCCCGGAGACGCGGTACTCGCCGCAGATCTGGTCGAGCTGCTCCAGCGTCGCGTCGGGACCGATGGTGACCGGGTTGGAGATGATCCCGGTCTGGGTGCGCTTGACGAGGTCGACCTGGTAGGCCTGGTCCTCGATCGAGAGGTTGCGGTGGAGCACGCCGAGGCCGCCCTGGCGGGCCATCGCGATCGCCATCCGCGACTCGGTCACGGTGTCCATGGCCGCCGAGATCAGCGGGGCCCGGAGCGAGATCTCCCGGGTGAGCCGGGAGGTGGTGTCGATGTCGCTCGGCGCCAGGTCGGAGTAGCCCGGCAGCAGCAGGACGTCGTCGTAGGTCAGCCCCAGCGCGGCGAACTTGTCGGGGACACCCGGCGGGAGGCCAGGCTCGGGGCTCGAGAGCGCGTTCATGGCGTCCTTCACAGCAGGCGGCGAGGTACGCCGAGTCTAGCCGCGGGTGGTCACCACCCCAGGCGCCGTCCCCCTCTGCTGAACGTCACCGCCGGCCCACTCCCCCGCGGGTGCCGGAAGGGTGAGCAGCGCGGTCACCGCGTCGCCCACCACCCGTACCCGCACGCGGGCGCCCAGGCGCGCGACGAGCGGCACCAGACCCGGGTTGTCGACCTGGCCGCGCAGCAGGGCCTCCCGGTAGCCGTCGGCGGCGAGCTGCCGCAGCGCGGCATGCACCAGCCGGCTGCCGAGGCCGCGCCGCTGCCAGTCGTCCTCGACGAGCACGGTGACCTCGGGCGTGGTGCCGCCGCCGCGGCGCACGGCCTGGGCGATGCCGACCATCTCCTCCCCCTCCTCGGCCGGGACCACCGCGACGATCGCGTCGGAGTCGGCCAGGTGCCGAGCGAGCCGGTCGGTCAACCGGAGCAGGGGTACGCCGTAGCGGTGCAGCACCGTGCGGCTCGAGCAGCGCGCGTGCATGCGCTGCAGGGCGTGGTGGTCCCCCGGGCGTGCGGCGCGGAGCCGGACCTGGCCCGGTTCGGCCGCCCCGACGAGCGGACCGAGCCCCGGCCGGGCCGGGACGAAGGACATCAGGGCGGCGGCCCGTGCCTGCTCGGTCGGGGTGAACGCGGTCGGCCGTTGCACCCGGATCGTCGCGCCGTCCGCCTCGAGCTCGAGCACGGGCTCGGGTCCGGCGCAGGGTCCGTCGACGACCCGGGCCTCGAGCAGGTGGGCGAGAACCTCGGCGACCGGGACCAGCCCCTCCTGGAGCTGCCGGGCGGCCTGCAGGTAGCGCGTGGGCTCGTCGACGAGCGCACGCTCCGGCGCGGCCCGGACGCTGGTCTCCCGTCCCCCGGCCGCAGCGACCAGCGCGCGGACGTCCGCGGCCGACCACCCCGTCGGGCAGGAGAGCACGAGCTCGTCGGTGACGCCCTCGATGCCCGGGAAGATCTGCAACGCCAGGATGTTGACAGCGCGATCGCCGCAGTGCTGCGCGAGGTGCGCGAGCGCACCGGGTCGGTCCTCCAGGGTCGTCCGCACTCTCCACAACATGGCGCCACGCTGCCGCAGGCAGGTTCCACCCGTGCTTCACACGTGTTTCGGGCAGGCAACGGCTGCGACGCATGGCCCACGGACACGCATGGCCCACGGACACGGCTGACCCCCGGCCGGGCTCCCGACCGGGGGTCAGCGGACGTCCCGCTTGGTCAGCGGGTCAGCGGCGTACCTGCGCCAACCGGGTGGTCATGGCGCGGGTGGTCGCCCTGCGGTCGGCCGGCAGCAGGACGACCCGCACGACCGCGGCGCCCCGCGCCCGGGCGGGCACGCGGCCGAGGCGGACGACGCGCGGCGCTCCGGCGCGCACCGGGACGGTGCGCCGCAGCCGCTTGCCGCCGGCG
>JAJUGK010000070.1 GCA_029268205.1 Nocardioidaceae bacterium | reverse complement strand
CCGTCGCTGTCCACCCCGCCCAGCCCCGAGGCCGGCACCCACACCCGGGCCGCCCTCGAGGCCTGGGGCATCGCCGGCGTCGACGAGCTGATCGCCCAGGGCATCGCGGTCCAGACATGACCTGGCCGGTCGTCGACGGGATGCGCTCGATCGAGCTGGGCAACCCCGGCGGTCAGCGCGCCGAGCTCAACGCGCTGGTGCTCGCCGGTCGCAAACGCGCCACCGCCGGGCTCCTGAGCGAGTACGCCGAGGAGTCCGAGCCGCTCGAGCACGTCGGCGAGCGACTGGTGATCCTCGACGACGATCGCGCACCGGTGGCGACCGTCGAGGTCACCGGTATCGAGGTCGTCCGGTTCGCCGACGTCTCCTGGGACTTCGCCGCCGCCGAGGGCGAGGGGGACGCCGACCTCGAGGAGTGGCGCGCGGGGCACCGGCGCTACTGGGCCGCGCAGGGCACCCCGGTCGATGACGACACGATGATCGTGTGCCTGCGGTTCGTGCTGGCCTGACCCGACCGCCGGGCGCGCGCTACTGCACCGCGCTACTGCACCGCGTTATTGGGCGCGCTTGGCGATCGTCTGCCGCTTCTGCTCGTCGACCGCGGCCTCGAAGGCGGCGACCAGCGCCTGGACGGTGACCGGCTTGAGCCGCTCGATGATCTCCTGCAGCCGCTCCGGCGGCACCCCGCCCTCGGTGTAGGCGGCCTTGTAGGCCGGCCACGCGCGGGTGCGGAAGTTCTCGGTGAGCTCCACCGCGAGCGCCCGTCCGTACTTCTGGAAGATCTCGTGGGAGACCAGCGCGGCCTCCAGCGGCATCCCGAGCTCGAGGATGGAGACGCCGACGGAGAGGTGGGAGGTGGCGACCTGGTAGCCGTCGTCGGTGCGTCCGACGATGCCGAACGCCTCGAGGGTGTCGACGTCCTCCTCGCTCAGCGCCCGGCCGGCGCGCCGCTCGAGCTCGTCGCGGGTCACGGTCTCGGGCAGCTCGGGCATCCACGGGGCGAGCAGTGTGCGGTGCAACGCGATGTCCTGGGGGGTGGCGTCCTCGGGGAGTCGGGCGAGGTACTTCTCGATCGCCGCGAGGGTGAATCCGTGCACCTGCAGCTCGCGGATCATCTCCAGCCGGGCGAGGTGGTCGGCCGTGTAGTAGGCCGACCGGCCGCGGCGGATGGCCGGCGGCAGCAGGCCCTTGGAGGTGTAGAACCGCACGTTGCGCACGCTGGTCGCTGCCCGCTCGGTGAGCTCCTCGAGGGTGAGCAGGTCCCGCTCGGCCGGCGCCCCGGCGGACGAGGAGGGGGACTCGGTGCTCATCGACGCAGCTCCTGGCTCGGGCGGACGGGTGTGACGTGCACCCCGTTGACGACGCTAACAGTATTGGTGTCACAATCGGGTGTCACACCCAACCCCCCGAGAGTAGGGACGTTCCATGGCGCAGGCCCCTGAAGCATTCGTGTATGACGCCCTCCGCACGCCCCGAGGAATCGGCAAGGCGAAGGGATCGCTGCACGAGGTCAAGCCGGTCGACCTCGTCGTCGGCCTCCTCGACGCGGTCAAGGAGCGCAACCCCGGGCTCGACCCCAACAACGTCGACGACGTCGTGCTCGGCGTCGTCAGCCCGCTGGGCGACCAGGGTGGTGACATCGCCAAGACCGCGGCGCTCGCGGCGGGCTACCCCGACACCGTCGCCGGTGTGCAGCTCAACCGCTTCTGCGCCTCGGGCCTGGAGGCGGTCAACCAGGCCGCGCAGCGCGTCCGCTCCGGCTTCGAGGACCTGATCCTCGCCGGCGGCGTGGAGTCGATGAGCCGCGTGCCGATGGGCAGCGACGGCGGCGCCTGGGCCTCCGACCCGGCCACCGCGTTCGCGGCCGGCTTCGTGCCGCAGGGCATCGGCGCCGACCTCATCGCCACCCTCGAGGGGTGGAGCCGCGAGGACGTCGACACCTACGCCGCGCAGTCCAACGTCCGTGCCGCCGCCGCGTGGGAGGACGGCCGGTTCGCCAACTCGGTGATCCCGGTCAAGGACAAGAACGGCCTGACCGTGCTCGACCACGACGAGCTGATCCGCCCCAACACCACCGTCGAGACGCTGTCGAAGCTCAACCCGTCCTTCGCCGGCATCGGTGACCAGGCCGGCTTCGACTCCGTGGCGCTGGAGAAGTACCACTGGATCGAGAAGATCGACCACGTCCACCACGCCGGCAACTCCTCGGGCATCGTCGACGGCGCCGCGCTGGTCGTCATCGGCAGCGAGCAGGCCGGCGCCGCCAACGGCCTCACCCCGCGGGCGCGCATCGTCGCCACCGCGGTCTCCGGCGCCGACCCGACGATCATGCTCACCGGTCCGGCCCCGGCCGCGCGCAAGGCACTGGCCAAGGCCGGGCTCGAGGTCGGCGACATCGACCTGTTCGAGATCAACGAGGCGTTCGCCGCCGTCGCCATGCGGTTCATGCGCGACATGGGCATCACCGACGAGATCACCAACGTCAACGGCGGGGCGATCGCGATGGGCCACCCGCTCGGTGCCACCGGCGCGATGATCCTTGGCACGCTCGTCGACGAGCTCGAGCGCCGCGACCTGCGCCGCGGCCTGGCCACGCTGTGCGTCGGCGGCGGCATGGGCATCGCCACCATCGTCGAGCGCGTCTGAGCGTCGTACCGGACCCACGAACTTTCGAGACAGAGAAGAGACCCATGAGCGACACCACGCAGAGCGCGATCCGGTACGAGTTGGACTCCGACGGCATCGTGACGCTGGTGCTGGATGACCCCACCGCCAGCGCCAACACCATGAACGACCTCTACCGCTCCTCGATGGACGAGGTCGTCGCGAAGCTCGAGGCCGAGGACGGCCTGAAGGGCGTCATCATCACCTCGGCGAAGAAGACCTTCTTCGCCGGCGGCAACCTCAAGCAGCTCCTCGAGGTCGGCCCCGACCAGGCCGAGGAGGCCTTCGCGATGGGCGAGGCCGTCAAGGCCCAGTTGCGTCGCCTCGAGCGGCTGCCCGTGCCGGTCGTGGCCTGCATCAACGGCGCGGCCCTCGGCGGTGGCTACGAGATCGCCCTGGCGACCAACTACCGCATCGCCGTCGACGCCCCCGGTGTCGTCGTCGGCCTGCCCGAGGTCTCCCTCGGCCTGCTGCCCGGCGGCGGCGGGGTCACGCGCACGGTGCGCATGCTCGGCCTGCAGTCCGCTCTCCTCGACGTGCTGCTGGAGGGCAAGCAGTTCAAGGCCGCCAAGGCTCTGGAGAAGGGCCTGGTCGACGAGCTGGTCGGCAGCGCCGACGAGCTCGTCCCCGCGGCGAAGAAGTACATCGCCTCCCAGCAGGGCGTCGAGGACGCCGGCGTCCAGCCCTGGGACCGCAAGGGCTACAAGATGCCCGGCGGTACGCCGAAGTCCCCCGCGCTCGCGGGCTTCCTCCCCGCCTTCCCGGCGATGCTGCGCAAGCAGCTGAAGGGCGCGAACTACCCCGCGCCGCGCGCCATCATGTCGGCCGCGGTCGAGGGCGCCCAGGTTGACTTCGACACCGCCTCGCGGATCGAGTCGCGCTACTTCACCCAGCTGGTCACCGGCCAGAACGCCAAGAACATGATCCAGGCGTTCTTCTTCGACCTGCAGGCGCTCAACGGCACCAAGCTGCGCCCGGAGGGCTACGACCGCTACACCGCCAAGAAGGTCGGTGTCCTCGGCGCCGGCATGATGG
Organism: Nocardioidaceae bacterium; assembly: GCA_029268205.1. Lineage (GTDB taxonomy): Bacteria > Actinomycetota > Actinomycetes > Propionibacteriales > Nocardioidaceae > Nocardioides_A. The sequence goes on along the minus strand of JAJUGK010000070.1, from coordinate 9,558 downwards.
GCGCTGGCATCGCGTACTCCTGCGCGCGCGCCGGCATGGAGGTGGTCCTCAAGGACGTCAGCGTCGAGAACGCCGAGAAGGGCAAGGCCTACAGCCAGAAGATCATGGACAAGGCCGTCGACCGCGGCCGGGCCACCCCGGAGAAGCGCGACGAGCTGCTCGCCCGGATCACCCCGACCGCCGACGCCGCCGACCTGGCGGGGTGCGACCTGGTGATCGAGGCGGTGTTCGAGGACCCCGCGCTGAAGGCCAAGGTCTTCGCCGAGGTGCTCGACGTCGTCGACGGCGACGCGCTGCTGTGCTCCAACACCTCGACCCTGCCGATCACCGAGCTCGCCGGCGGCGTCGACCGCCCGGCGGACTTCGTCGGTCTGCACTTCTTCTCGCCGGTCGACAAGATGCCGCTGGTGGAGATCATCCGCGGTGAGCAGACCTCCGAGGGCGCCATCGCCAAGGCGATCGACGTCGTGCAGCAGCTGAAGAAGACCCCGATCGTCGTCAACGACAGCCGCGGCTTCTACACCAGCCGGGTCATCGGCACCTTCGTCAACGAGGGCATCGCGATGCTCGCCGAGGGCGTCAGCCCGCACACCATCGAGCGGGCCGCCACCCAGGCCGGCTACCCGGTCGGCACCCTGCAGCTCAGCGACGAGCTGAACATGGAGCTGATGGCCAAGATCCGCAAGGCGACCCAGGAGGCCGAGGGCGCCGCCTACGTCGCCCACCCGGCCGACGCGATCGTCGACACGATGCTCGAGGCGGGCCGCCCCGGCCGCCTGCGCGGTGCCGGCTTCTACGACTACGACGAGAACGGCAAGCGGCTGGGCTTCTGGGACGAGCTCACCGACAAGTTCCCGACCGCCGAGGAGCAGCCCCCCATCGAGGACCTGCGCGACCGGCTGATGGCCATCGAGGCGCTCGAGACCGCCAAGTGCTTCGAGGAGGGCGTCATCACCTCCTCGGCCGCGGCCAACATCGGCGCCATCATGGGCATCGGCTACCCGCCGCCCACCGGCGGCACCGTGCAGTTCATGGTCGGCTACGAGGACACCTCGGGCCGCCGCGGCCTGAGCGGCTTCGTCGACCGCGCCCGTGAGCTGGCCAAGAAGTACGGCGAGCGCTTCGAGCCCACGCCGTACCTCGTCGCCATGGCCGAGAAGGGCGAGTCCTTCCCCGCCTGACCGACCTGTCCCGGTCGGTCGAGCACCGCCGCGACCCGATACTCCCCTACGTCAGCGTCGTCCTCCGGGCCCCCGGAGCGCGCTGAGGTGGGGGAGTATCGCGTTATGGGGGCTCAGGACCCGTGCCGCGGGACCGATACTGGGAGGGTCCCCGCCCGCCGTCCCGAGGTACGCCGTGTTCCCCCCGCCCGCGCCCCCGCCCGCCGTCGCCGTCCGCGACCTGTGGGTCCGCTTCGGCGAGGTCGAGGCGGTGCGCGGGATCGACCTGACCGTGGAGCCGGGCGCGGCGGTCGGCCTGCTCGGGCGCAACGGCGCGGGCAAGTCGACCACGATGAAGGTGCTCGCCGGGGTCTTCCCGGCCACCGAGGGCACGGTCCTGGTCGCCGGGATCGAGCAGCGCCGCGATCCGCTGCGGGTCAAGCAGCTGGTCGGCTACTGCCCCGACGTCGGCGGCCTCGTGCCGCGCGCGACCCCGTGGGAGCACCTACAGCTCTCCGCGCGCCTGCGTCGGCTGCGCGACTGGGAGGAGCGCGCCCGCGACCTGCTCGAGACCTTCGAGCTCGGCGACGTGGCCCACCGGGTCACCGCCGGCTTCAGCCACGGCATGGGCCGCCGGCTCTCGGTCGTGCTGGCCGCCTTCCACCAGCCGCGGGTGCTGCTACTCGACGAGCCGTTCGACGGGGTCGACCCGCTCGGGGTCGAGGCGACCCTCAAGGTCGTCGCCGAGGCCCGGGCGTCAGGCGCGGCGGTGCTGGTCTCCACCCACCTGCGCGACCTGGCGGTGCTGGCCTGCGACGACGCCCATGTGATGCGCGGTGGTCGGATCGTCGGCAGTCTGCCGTCCGCCGAGCTCGAGGGGGAGACCGGTGCCCGCGCCTACCGCGCCCTCCTCGACTGAGCCCGGCCACCTGGCCCGGGTACGCCGCTCGATCGCCGACGTCGGTCCGCTGCTCCGGTTCCGCGCGGCCGCCCTGCGCGGTTCCGCACGGCGCCGGATCGCCGTGGTTGCCGGGATCCTGCTCGGCTGCACCGTCGCGGCCGCGATCGTGCCGGCCCACGTCGCCGACGCGGGTCAGGAGGGTCGCGCGGGCGAGCTGCTCCTGCTGCTGCCCTCGGCCTACCTCGGCGTGCTCGGCATCGCCATCGTCTCCGCGGCCGCCGCCGGCGGTGGCCGGGAGCTCCTGCAGCGCGACCAGGCGGTCGCCTTCCCCGTCAGCCCGACCACCGACCACCTCGGCAGCCTGCTGCTGGCACCGCTCAACATCGCCTGGCTGCTGCAGACCTGGGCGGTGCTGGGCGCGACGGCGTACGCCTGGGGACCGGAGCGGTTGGGCTGGGTCCAGCTCCCGATCGTGCTGTGGGTGCTGATCGCGACCGCGGCCGCCCAGGTGCTGGCGTGGTCCTACGAATGCGTACGCCGGCTGCGGCACGGTCGGTTCGCGACGCTGGCGATCGTGGTCGCCGGCGTCGGACTGGCCGGCCTGATCGTCGCCGCCGGCCGGGTCACCGCCCTCCTCGACCAGGCGCCGACGATCCGACTCGCGCTGCTCAGCGCCGCCGCCCGCGACGGGCGCTGGGGCGAGTACGCCGCCGGGATCACCGTCCTGGTGCTCGTCCTGGTGCTGGCCGTTGCGCTCGGGGCGCCGCCCGCCCATCGGCTCGCCCGGCTGCCGGCCCGCGAGGAGTCGGCGCTCGAGACCAGCCACTACGCCCCCCGTCCCACCCCGCGGGCCCGGGCGGCCGACCTGCGGATGCTGCTGCGCCTCGACCGGGCCGGCGTGTGGCGGTCGGTGCCGCTGCGCTGCGGTGTCGCCGTCCTCGCCCTGCTCCCGGGTGGGGCCGCGCTCGCCGGCGGGCTGGCGTGGGACACCCTGCTGATCATGCCCGGCCTCGTCGGCTCCGGCGGGGCGCTGCTGTTCGGGGTCAACGCCTGGTGCCTCGACGGGGCCGGCGGGTTCTGGCGGGAGACGCTGCCGGTGCGACCCGGCGTACCCCTGGCCGCGCGGGCGGTGGTGCTCGCCGAGGTGCTGCTGGTCGCCACCGCCGCGACCATCGCGCTCGGCGCGATCCAGGCCGGGTGGCCCACCGCCACCGAGCTCGCGGCGCTGCTGTGCACGACCGTGGTCGTGATCGTGATGGTCACCGGCCGCTCGCTGCAGTGGTCGGTCACCACGCCGTACGCCGCCGACCTGCGCAGCGCCCGGGCGACCCCGGCCCCCCCGGCCGCGATGTTCGGCTACTCCGTACGGCTGGCCACGGTCACGACGATCGTCGGGCTGCTCTTCGCCGCGACCGCCCGGCTCGACGACTGGTGGGTGCCGGTGCTGCTGGCGGTGCCGTTCGTCTGCTTCGGTGCTCTGCGCCTGGCGCGGGTCGCGCAGCGGTGGGACGACCCCGCCGTCCGTGGGCGTGTCGTCGCCACCGTGGCGGGCTGAGCGCTCCCGGTACTGTCCCCGGCATGGACTTCGCGCCCTCGCCCCGCGCCGCCGACCTGACCGCGCGCGTGCGGGCCTTCATCGCTGAGCACATCGCCCCGGTCGAGGCCGACTACCACCGCACCATCCGGCAGACCCGCGAGAGCGGCGGCGACGCCTGGCAGCAGCTGCCGGTGCTCGCCGAGCTCCAGGCGAAGGCCCGCGAGCAGGGCCTGTGGAACCTGTGGCTGCCGCACTCCTCGCACGAGCCGAAGGTGCGTGAGTACGCCGAGCAGTACGGCCCGCGGGCCGCCGACGGCGCTGCGCCGGACGGGCTGACCAACGCCGACTACGCGCCGATCGCGGAGGAGACCGGCCGGTCGTTCCTGGCACCGTACGTCTTCAACTGCAACGCCCCCGACACCGGCAACATGGAGGTGCTGCTGCGCTACGGCACCCCCGAGCAGCGCGCCCAGTGGCTCGAACCGCTTCTTGACGGACGGATCCGCAGCGCGTTCACGATGACCGAGCCGGGCACGGCCTCCTCCGATGCCACCAACATGGAGGCCACGGCGATCGTCGACGGCGACGAGGTCGTCATCAACGGCCGCAAGTGGTGGTCGACCGGGGTCGGGCATCCCGACTGCCGGATCTTCATCTTCATGGGCCACTCCGGCGACCCGGATGCCGATCGGCACCACCAGCACACGATGGTCCTGGTGCCGGCCGACGCTCCGGGGGTCAAGGTCGAGCGGATGCTCACCACGATGGGGATGTACGACGAGCCGTTCGGCCACGGCGAGGTGTCCTTCACCGACGTCCGGGTGCCGCGCGACAACATCCTGGTCGGCCCCGGCGAGGCGTTCGCGATCGCGCAGGGGCGGCTCGGCCCCGGCCGGGTGCACCACTGCATGCGGCTGATCGGCCTGGCCGAGGAGGCACTCGAGCGCGCCTGCCGGCGCGGCCTGGAGCGCACCGCGTTCGGCAAGCCCCTGGTCAACCTCGGCGGCAACCGCGAGCGGATCGCCGAGGCCCGCATCGCCATCGAGCAGGTCCGGCTGCTGGTCCACAAGACCGCCTGGCTGCTCGACACCGGCGGACCGCTCGCGGCGCTGAGCGAGGTCAGCCAGATCAAGGTGGCCGCCCCGGCGATGGCCCAGCAGGTGGTCGACCTGGCCATCCAGCTGCACGGCGGTGGCGGGTTGAGTGAGGACTTCCCGCTCGCGGCGATGTGGACCACCGCCCGCGCACTGCGGCTCGCCGACGGCCCCGACGAGGTGCACCGCGGCGTCGTCGCGCGCCTGGAGCTGGGGCGCTACCGGTGAGCCGGGTCCTGGTCACCGGCGCCGCCTCCGGGCTCGGCGCCGCGCTCACCGCCGCCTTCCGCGCCCGGGGTGACGAGGTGCTCGCCACCGACCTGCCGGGCCGCGAGGGCATCGACCTGGCCCTCGACATCACCTCCGCCGACGACTGGGAGGCCGCCCGCGCCCGCGTCGAGCGGACCTGGGGCGGGCTCGACGTGCTGGTCAACAACGCCGGGGTGGCCGGCGGCGGGCGCATCGACGTCGCCGACCTCGACGAGTGGCAGTGGATCTTCGACATCAACCTCTTCGGGATGGTGCGCGGCTGCCGCACGTTCACCCCGATGCTCAAGGCCCAGCGCTCGGGCCGCATCGTCAACGTCGCCTCGCTGGCCGGTCTCGTCCACCCCGCGGGCATGGCCTCCTACAACGCGGTGAAGGCGGCCGTCGTGGCGCTGTCGGAGACGCTCGGCCACGAGCTCGCGGCGTACGGCGTGGGATGCACCGTCGTGTGCCCGGGCTACTTCCGCACCAACCTGATGGAGAGTCTGCAGGGGCGCGACGCCGCGCTCGCGACGGTGATGCGGCACCTGGTGGAGGGCTCGCCGGTCTCGGCCGATGACGTCGCCGCCGAGGTGCTGGCTGGCATCGACGCCGGCGCGGAGCTGGTGCTGCCCGACGACGGCGCGCGGGCGGCGTACGGACTCAAGACGAGCGACCGGGAGGGGTACGACGCGGTGCTGCGCGCGCAGGCGGTCAAGCTGGAGGAGGCAGCCGGTGGCTGAGCAGATCGAGGACCGCGACGCCCCCCGCGCGGTGCGGGCCGAGGACGCCTTCGACGTCGCGGTGGTCGACGCGTGGCTGCGCGAGCACGTCGCCGACTGGGCCCAACCACTCCCCGACGGGCTGCCGGAGGTGCAGCAGTTCCCCGGCGGCGCCTCGAACCTGACCTACCAGCTCACCTGGAGCGGCGGGCGCCGGCTGATCCTGCGCCGCCCGCCCCGCGGGGTGAAGGCCCGCAGCGCCCACGACATGGGACGCGAGCACCGCATCCAGGCCGCCCTGCACCCGGTGTTCGGGCGCGTGCCCCGGATGGCGGCCTACGCCGGGCACGAGGTGGGCGAGCGGGTCCTCGGCTCGGAGTTCTATGTGATGGAGAAGCTCGAGGGCACGATCCTGCGCCAGGACCTCCCGGCCGGGATGAGCCTCACGCCGGAGCAGGCGCGCGGGTTGTCGACGCGGATGATCGACACCCTCGTCGACCTGCACGCCGTCGACGTCGAGGCGGCCGGTCTGGCCGACCTGGGCCGCGGACCCGGGTACGTCGCCCGCCAGGTCGCCGGGTGGACCGACCGGTACGCGCGCGCCCGCACCGACGACGTCGGCGACTTCGCGGAGGTGGCGGCGTGGTTGGCGGCCGAGCAGCCCGACGACGCCGGGATGTGCCTGATCCACAACGACTACCGCTTCGACAACGTCGTGCTCGGCCCCGACCTGGAGGTCGTCGGGCTGCTCGACTGGGAGCTCGCCACCGTCGGCGACCCGCTGATGGACCTCGGCGCCGTCGTGGCGTACTGGACGCAGGGCGACGACGACGAGATGTTCCAGCTCTTCCGGCGCCAGCCGACCCATCTGCCCGGCATGCTCACCCGCGCCGAGGTGTGGGACCACTACGGCGAGCGCACGGGACGCACCGTCGGCGCGGGCGAGCGGATCTTCTACGAGACCTTCGGGCTGTTCCGACTCGCGGTGATCGCCCAGCAGATCTACTACCGCTACGTGCACCAGCAGACCACCAACCCCTCGTTCGCGGTCTTCGGCACGGTCGTCAACGAGCTCGAGGCGCGATGCCGGCGGCTGATCGCCACCGGCGACGGCAACGCGCACGACGGATCGCACACCGGCGGATCGCACACCGGCGGATCGCGGGGGCCGAGCGCCTGATGGGCCAGATCCTGCTGGTCCGCCACGGCCAGGCCTCGTGGGGCGCGGCGGACTACGACCAGCTCTCCGAGCTCGGCGCCGAGCAGGCGACCGCCCTCGGCGCGACCCTCGCGGCGCGCCGGATCGAACCGGCGTACCTCGTGCGGGGTGGGCTGCGCCGCCACGACCAGACCGCCGCCGGGGTGCTCGCCGGCGCCGGGTGGGACCTCGACGTCGCGGTCGACCCCGACTGGGACGAGTTCGGCCACAGCGACATCTTCGAGCGGCACGCCACCGGCCTCGCGGAGGGCGAGTCCTTCGCCGACGAGCGCGCGTTCGCCGCCTGGTTCGACGGCGCAATCGATCGCTGGGTGGGCGGGGAGTTCGACCACGAGTACGCCGAGACGTTCACCGCCTTCACCGCCCGCGTCGAGGCCGCGCTCGCGCGCACCGTCGACGCCGTGGCCGGCGGGCGGCGTACGGCGGTGGTCTTCACCTCCGGCGGCACCATCTCCTGGGTGGTGACCCGGTTGCTCGGGGGCGGCGACCCGCGGATGTGGCGCCGACTCAACTTCGTCACCGCCAACGCCTCGCTGACCAAGGTGCTGGCCGGGCGGCGCGGCCCGACGCTGCTGACCTACAACGACCACAGCCACTTCGAGGGCGACGCCGCCGCGCTGTTGACCTTCCGCTGACCCGTCGAGAGGAACCCATGTCCGTCACCCTGATCACCGGTGCCAGCTCCGGCCTCGGCGCCGAGATGGCCCGTCAGCTCGCCGCCGAGGGCGAGGACCTCGCGCTCTGCGCGCGCCGCACCGACCGGCTCGAGGAGCTCCGCGCGGAGATCACCGCCGCCCACCCGGGCCGCCGGGTCGAGGTGCGCGCGCTCGACGTCAACGACGAGGAGCAGGTCTTCGAGGTCTTCCGGGCCTTCGCCGCCGACTTCGGCCACCTCGACCGGATCGTCCTCAACGCCGGCATCGGCAAGGGCGCCCCGATCGGCACCGGCATGCAGCACGCCAACCGCCAGACCGCGATGACCAACTTCGTCGCCGCGCTGACCCAGACCGAGGCCGCGATGGAGATCCTCCGCGCGCAGAACGCCGGCCAGCTGGTGATGGTCTCGTCGATGTCGGCGATGCGCGGGATGCCGAGGGCCACCGCGACGTACGCCGCCACCAAGATCGCCGTCGCGCGGCTGGTGGAGGGGCTGCGGGTCGAGCTCCACGGCTCGCCGATCCGGTTCACCGTGCTCTATCCGGGCTACATCAACTCCGAGATGAACCCCGAGGGCACGAAGGCACCGTTCATCGTCGGCACCGAGAAGGGCGTCGCGGCGATGGTCGAGGCGATCCGCAAGCAGAAGGCCTCGGCGTACGTGCCCGCCTGGCCCTGGGCCGTCCTCGGTCCGGTGATGAAGGTGCTGCCGGTCCCACTGCTGCGCAAGATGGTCTGACCCCCCGCGGGACGTCAGACGTCCGACGACCTATAGCTCCTGGGTCGTATGACGTCCGGGGCGGAGGCCGACCCAGCTGACGATCCCGCCGAGGGCGAGCAGTACGGCGCAGATCATCTGGGCGGCGGCGTAGCCCGCGGTGAAGACCTCCGGGTCCCGGTAGTCCGCGCCGCCGAGGCCCACGGCCGCCGGGAGTGCGGCGACGGCCAGGAGTCCGCCGGTGCGGGCGATGGCGTTGTTGATCCCGCTGGCGACGCCGGCGTGCGCGTCCGGCGCGGCCGCCAGCACGCTCGCGGTCAGCGGCGCGACCAGCAGCGTCAGCCCGGCGCCGAACAGCACCACCCCCGGCAGCACCCCCGAGACGTACGTCGTCCCGGCCTCGACGCCGACGAGCAGCCAGGTGCCGGCGGCGGCCAGCAGCGGCCCGAGGCTCATCGGCACGCGCGGCCCGATCCGGCCGGCGAGAGCCCCCGCCCGCCCGGAGAACACGATCAGCAGACCGGTGATCGGCAGCGACGCCAGGCCCGCCTGCAGCGGCGACATGCCCACGCTCACCTGCAACTGCAGGGTGAGGAAGAACGACGTCGCACCCAGGGCGCCGTACACCAGCAACGTCATGGCGTTCGCGGTGCTGAACACGCGGTCGGCGAAGAGGCTCAGGGGCACCAACGGATGGGCCGTACGCCGTTCGCGGACCCCGAAGGCGATCGCGGCGAGCACGGCGATGCCGGTCAGCAGCCCCACCGTCGCGCCGGAGAGCCCGGCGGCCTCGGTGAGGACGTAGGTCAGCGCCGCGAGCGCGACGGCGGAGGTCGCGGCGCCCGGCAGGTCGAAGCGGGTGCCGGCGCCCACGGGCTCGCGGGACTCCGGCACGAACCGCAGGCACAGCGCCACGACGACGGCGGCGAGCGGGAGGTTGATGAAGAAGATCCACCGCCACGACGCGAGGTCGATCAGCCAGCCGCCGACGAACGGTCCGGCGAGGATCGCGATGCTGGTCAACCCCGACCAGGTGCCGATCGCGCGGGCGCGGTCGTCGGGGTGCAGGCTGGCCTGGATCAGCGCGAGGCTGCCCGGGGTCAGCAGTGCCCCGCACACGCCCTGGAGCAGCCGCGCGGCGATGAGCACCTCCACGGTGGGCGCGAGTCCGCAGCCGAGCGAGGTGAGGGCGAAGCCGACCACGCCGACCAGATAGATCCGGCGCCGACCGAGCCGGTCCGCGAGCGAGCCGCCGACCAGGATCAGCGCCGAGAGGGTGAGCAGGTAGGCGTTGACGACCCACT
>JAJUGK010000069.1 GCA_029268205.1 Nocardioidaceae bacterium | reverse complement strand
CACCGCGGCGACCGGGCCTTCGCCCCCAGTGTGGTCGACCGGCTCGTCCGCACCTACGTCGATCGGCCGGCGGATCCCGAGGTCCCGCCCGCGCTGGCCGCACTCAGCCCGCGCGAGCGCGACGTGCTGCGCGCGCTCACCCGGGGGCTGTCGAACGCCGAGATCGCCGGGGAGCTGTTCCTCACCGAGGCCACGGTGAAGACCTATGTGACCCGCATCCTCACCAAGCTCGGGCTCCGCGACCGGGTGCAGGCGGTGATCCTGGCCTACGAGTCGGGCTGGCACGGGCGGAGTGACTGAGCGGCGCCGCAAGGCCGCGAAGTGTCAACTTTCGGACGACGCGGGCGAGTGCCCGGGGTTCCTACGGTGATCAGTCGGGCGTGCCTCCGCACGCCGGCATGTCCCGGTCGACCCTGTCGACCACTCGTCCGAGGAGTCTCACCCATGGGGGATCTCGTCCTTCGCCCACGCCTGCGCCGGACCGGCGCACTGCTGGGCACCACCGCCCTGGCCGCCACCCTGGCACTGGCGGGATCTGCGACCGCACGCCCGTGCCACGGCTGCGATGACCCGGAGCTCCCGGACCCCGGTGGGCCGGGAGCCTGCCCGACGATCACCGCGACCGTCGATCCCAGCATCGTCACCCCCGCTCCCTACCGGGTCGGTCAGACCATCGTCGGGAACCGGGGCGTGTGGTCGAGCACCGCTGACTCCTACCTCGGCTGGTGGTACGCCGGACCCACGGCGGTGGGCGCCGGGTTCCCCATCGGCGGGCCGACGACCAGCTACACGATCACCCCCGACGACCTCGACAAGCCGCTACGACTGGCGGTGCGCGCCCGGGGCGTCGACCCGACCTGCACCAAGACTGAGTACTCCGAGGAGACCCCGCCCGTGGTGAAGGGTGCTCCGCCGGTGGTCAGCACGATGCCGACCATCACCGGCGACGCCCGCGTGGGCGGGGAGCTGACGGTCTCCGACGGAGCATGGAGTCGCGACTTCGAGCAGATCACGTTCGAGTGGCGTCGCGACGGGGAGCAGGTCGGCACCGGTCGGACCTACACGCCGGTCGTGGCCGACCGGGGCCGGGTGCTCCAGGCCCGGGTGCGGGTGCGGACCGCGGGGTACGAGGACGGCGTCGCCGACGTCGCGACTCCGCAGATCGGGTCCGGACCCGCCCCCACCCCGTCGCTGCCGTTGACCATCGAGGGCGACCTGCGCGTCTGTGAGGTCCTGCGGCTCCCCGACGTCAGCTGGAGTCCGGTGCCGGATCAGATCTCCTACACCTGGTACACCGAGGGCGGCGGCGGGAGCGGGCCGTCCTACACGGTGGTGCCGGGCGACGTCGGTCATCGGGTGCAGTTGGTCGTGCAGGCCGATCGCGACGGTCACGTCCAGCGCACGACGAACATCTTCAGCGACGGGGTCGTCCGGCCGGGCCGGCTCGCACGCGCCGGCGCTGCGAAGGTGACCGGGAAGCGCGTGGTCGGTGGCCGCCTCGCCGTCGACCCCGGGACCTGGACCCCGGCCGCGGATGCGGTCGCGGTGCAGTGGCTGCGGGCCGGCAAGCCGATCGGCGCTGCGACGAAGAGGACCTACCGACCGCGTCCCGCCGACGCGGGCCGCGCGCTGAGCGTCCGGGTGACGGGCACCCGACCCGGCTTCGACCCGCAGGTCAGCGTCGTGCCCGTCGGCCGGATCGCGAAGGCGGCCGCCCCCGCGTGGAAGGGCAAGAAGCCGCGCGTGGTCTGGAAGAACCGGACCCGCGGCGTCGTGAAGGCATCCCTGGGCAAGGCCAAGATCCGCAAGCGGACCGGGACTCCGAAGGCCGCGGTGCGCTTCCGCTGGCTGCGCAACGGCAAGGTCATCAAGGGCGCCAACCGCGCCGTCTACCGGGTCCGCCGCGCGGACCGGGGCGCACGGCTGCGACTGCGGGTCGTGGTGGCCGCACCGGGGCGCAAGCCGCTCCGGGTCGCCTCCCCGGTCGTCCGGGTGAGGGTGCGCTGACGCCACCCATCGCCGTACCCGCCACCGCACCCACCGTCGCGGTCAGGTCCTGGTCGCCAGCAGCACCACGCAGGCGACCAGGACCGCCGCGGAGGCGACGCCCAGGCCGAGGGCCAGGATCGCGACGTTGCGCATTCCGGGGGTGTGGTCGACCTGGCCGGAGCGATAGGCCAGCACGCGCCACACGCCGGCGGGCAGCGTCATGCCGGTGATGAGGGCCGCGGCGGCGGTCACGACCGAGAGGGTGTCCATGGTCCTCCCGTACCCCATCGGGCGGGTCTCCACGACCTGCCGCCTCCGCGTCCGCCCGTGCCGGTAGGTTGACGCCCCGAGGGGCGGTAGCTCAGTCGGTCAGAGCAGAGGACTCATAATCCTTGGGTCGTGGGTTCAAGTCCCACCCGCCCTACCGCGGGTTCGGGCACCCGGTCGGGTGCCGGCCGGGGAGCCGGGAGCCGGGTGCCGGCGTCCGGCTCCTCGGCCGCCTCGGTGTGCGCGTTGGCGGGGTCGCGGCGTCGGGCGAGCCGGACGCTCAGGGCCAGCGCGGCAATCACGATGGCGTCGCCGACCACCGCGTCGAGGAGGAAATGGTTGCCGGTGACCACCACCGCCACCAGCATCAGCCCGGGGAGCGCCCAGCCGACCGCTCGCGCCCAGCGGTACGGCGCCTCCCGCACCAGCGCGATGCCCATCAGCAGATCCCAGCCGACGTGGAAGCTCGGCATCGCGGCGTACTGGTTGGTCAGCGACGGCGGCTGGAGGACCCGGTAGGACTCCGTGTGCAGGGTGACGGTGTCGACGAAGCCGAGATCGAGCAACCGCGGCGGCGCGACCGGGAAGGTCGCGACGATCACCATGCCGACCACCCCGGAGATCAGCAGCGCGTTGCGGTAGACCACGAACGCGTCGCGCCGCCGCCAGGCCAGCCAGCCGAGGACCGCGATGATCACCGGCCAGTGGGCCCAGATGTAGACGGCGTTGAACACCGTGGTGACGCCGTCGAGCCCGAGCGCCCAGGCCTGGAAGGGCTGCTCCACGAAGATCCCGAGGGCGCGTTCGGCGTCGACGATGCGGCCGGCGTTGCGGGTCGCGGTGACGACGTCACCCTCGGTCAGGTGGCGTACGCCGAAGTAGACGCCGACGGCCGCCGCCAGCAGCAACGCCTGCCGGAGGGCGAACGGGAGCGTGCGGACGGACCCGGGGAGGCGGAGGGACGGCATGGGGCAAGCCAAGTCGTTCACCGGGGGACCGCGCATCCCCATTTCCCCTGGGCGACACCCTGGCCCGACCCCGAGCCCGGCTCAGGGTGATGCCGGCCGGGCCGCTGGGCACCCTGGGGCCATGACGGGACGGATCCGGGTCGGCATCTCGGGGTGGACCTATGCGGGGTGGCGGGGAGACTTCTACCCCGCGGGCCTCGCGCAGCGCCGCGAACTCGCCTACGCCGCGGGTCGGTTGGGCTCGGCGGGCGCTACATCACGCACATGCGGCGGCTCGACGATGTCGGGACGGCCCTGGCGAACTTCTTCGCCTCGGGCGTGCTCGCCCTCGGGCCGACGCTCGGACCGATCCTGTGGCAGCTGCCGGCGACGCTGCGGTTCGAGCCGGGACGGATGGCGCGCTTCTACGCCGCACTGCCGCGGACCACGGGCGAGGCCGCGGCCCTGGCGCAACAGCACGACGACAAGCTGCCCGACGACCGCGCCCTCACCACGACGGAGGACGACCGCCCACTACGGCACGCCCTGGAGTTCCGCAGCGAGACCTTCTGCACCGAGGAGTCGTTCGCGCTGATGGCCGAGCACGACATCGCCTGCGTGGTGGCCGACTCCGCGCGGCGCTTCCCGATGGCGCTGCGCCGTACGTCGGACCTGGTCTACGTACGACTGCCCGGCGACACCGAGCTCTACGCCAGCGGCTACTCGGCGGCAGCGCTCGACCACTGGGCCGAGCGCTGCCGCGCGTGGGCAGGGGACGGGGACGTGTTCGTCTACTTCGACAACGACGCCAAGGGCTTCGCGCCCCACGACGCCCGGGCGCTCATGGAACGTCTCGGGCAGTCCCGATCGACCCCTGATCAGCCCAACCCTGATCAGCCCTGAGCAGCTCTCAGGCCCAGGCGAGGACCTCCTCGTCCTCGAGCCGGGGGAGCCGGTCGAAGTACGGGTCGACGCCGGGGTGACCGATGTTGACCACGAGCTGGCTGCGCCAGTTGGTGCCGGCGAAGAACTCCGCGTCCACCCCGGCGTGGTCGAAGCCGTTCATCGGGCCGGCGGCGAGACCGACCGCCCGGACGGCCAGGAGGAACACACCGGTCTGGAGCGCGGCGCTGTAGGACGACATCCCGGCGCGGGCCGCCTCGTCCTGGCCCAGACCGGCGCGCATCGCCTCGCCGTTCATCGGGAAGACCCGCGGCAGGTGCTGGTGGAAGTCGACGTCGTGTGCCAGCACAGCGGCGACCGGAGCCTTCTCGGTCTTGGGCCGGTTGCCCTCGGCCAGGTGGGGGAGCAGCCGTGCCTTGCCCTCCTCGGTGCGGACGAACAGCACCCGCAGCGGCTGGCTGTTGGCGGCGCTGGGCGACCAGCGGGCCAGGTCCCAGATCGCCCGGAGCTCCTCATCGGTGACCGGCGTCGGGGCGAAGTTGTTCACCGTCCGGGCGGCGGTGAACAGGGTCGCGCGGCCGGTCTCGTCGAGCTCGGGCAGGCGGGTCTGGGTGGCAGTCATCGGATCTCCTCGGTCGGAACAACGTCGATGGTTGAAGCGAACACAATCGGCGCGGTGTTCCCGGTGCCCGTGTGATGCCGCTCTCGTCGACGACCGGCCGGCCACCGGAGGGACTAGACCGAGGTGGCCGATCGGCCGATTCCGCGTGCTCGGGGCGCCGCGTACGGTCGGCGTATGCGGGGGACACGTCTGCTGCGCTACTGCGAGGAGCGTCCGGCGCGCGGCCCGCGGGGTCGGGTGCTGGCCGCAGGTGCCGTGCACGCCGCTCGGCCGGGAGCGTTCGTCACGCTGTGCGGCGCCGGGGTCGAGACGCTGCACCTGCTCGGGATCGAGTCGGGCGAGGGCGAGCTGTGCCCGCGCTGCTGGCCCGAGGGCTGAGCCGCGACCCCCTGCCGAAAAACGAGAACACGTTCTCGTCGGCTGCAGTACGTTGCCCCCATGACTGCACCCTCGACTTCCTCTCCCCGCGTCGTCGTCGTGACCGGCGCGGGATCCGGCATCGGTGCGGCGACGGCCGCGGCCTTCGTCGACCGGGGCGATCGGGTGGTGGGACTGGACCTGGGAGGTGCGGCGCCCGCGGGGGTGGAGCTGGTCCGCTGCGATGTGACCGATCGGGCGGCCGTGACCGCCGCGATCGACGACGCCGCCGTCGACGGACGCATCGACGTGCTGGCCAACGTCGCCGGGATCCCGCAACTGGGCCGGTTGGCGACGATCTCCGAGGACGTGTGGGACCGCACCCTGGCCGTCGACCTCAAGGGACCGTTCCTGACGATGCAGGCGGCGCTGCCCTACCTGCGCGCGGCCCGCGGCTGCGTGGTCAACGTGGCCTCCGTCGCCGGGCGGGTCCCGCAGCCCTACGTCGCGGCGTACGCCGCGGCCAAGGGCGGGCTGGTGCAGATGAGCAGGTCGCTGGCGATGGAGCTCGGACCGGAGGGCGTCCGGGTCAACTGCGTGTGCCCCGGCGGCGTCGACACCCCGCTGGTCGCGCGGGTCGCCGAGCAGTACCCCGACGACCTCGACCCGCGGTTGGCCGACCGGATGCACCCGCTCCTGGCCGGTGCGGGCTTCATGCCGCCGGCCGAGGTGGCTGCGGCCATCGTCTACCTCGCCTCGCCGCAGGCCGGCTACGTCTCCGGCGCGGTGCTGTCGATGGACGGCATGCAGGGCTGAGCCGCGGGTCGCCCTAGATCCCGAACAGCAGCCACAGCCCCCCGAAGGTGAAGGCGACCATCACCACCAGCAGCGGGACCTGACCGCTCACCCGGCGCTCGGCCGGGAGCAGGGCCAACGATCGGTCGTGCGCGGCCAGCACGCCGAGCACGTGGCCCGCGACGATCGCGAGCACCTTCAGCGTCGCCAGGAGCGACGGGTTGGCCGAGAGCACGTAGGCGACGGTGAGGTCGGCGGTGCCGAGCAGGTCGTCGCCGCGCACCAGCGGGTCGCTGAGGTAGATGACGGTCTGCTGGCCGTACTCGACCAGCAGCGAGGCGTAATGGGCGACCATGTAGCCGAGGATGATCGGCACCACCGAGTGCGCCAGCAGGCTCGGCACCTCGCGCCTCGACCACGGCTCGTCCGGACCGACGGCGACGGTGGCGATCCAGTACGCCACCCCGACGCCCACGCAGAAGGCCGCCAGCACCGCGGTGTTGACCCAGGTCGCGCCCGAGGGGAGGTCCTGCACGACGCGGCGCCACATCGGCGCCTCACGGAAGCTGTCGAAGGCGGTGCTCCCCAGCAGCACGGCGACCACTCCGACCAGCCCCGGCTCGATCGGGATGGTGGGGAGGTTGCGCAGCGGGTTGCGCAGCACGAGCGCCCCGTCGTCGTCGCGCGCCCAGGGGGAGAGGTGGGCGACTAGGGTCGAGTAGACCTCGAACGGGTCGGCGCGCGCGAACCACCGATCACCGAACAGCGCCGCTCCGATGATCAGCACCGCCGCGTAGGTCGCGAACCAGATCCGCACCGGGTCGAGGAAGGTCTGCTGCGGATGGACGAGCTCGAGCCACACGAAGGCGAACAGGCCCAGCGCTGCGGGCCAGTAGCCCACGCGGTCGGGCAGCCGCAGCAGGCCGCGGGACGGGTCGCCCCCGGTGAGCCGGGAGAGCACGATGTGCACGGTGCGCACCGGGCTCAGGGCCCGGATCACCGGTCCCAGGAGCAGGCTCGCCGGCACCAGCCCGACCCAGAGCAGGACGTAGACGACCCCGAAGACCGGGTTCACCCGCAGGTCCGCCCCGAAGAGCGCCGCGGCGACCACGTACGCCGTCGCGGCCAGTCCGATCAGCCGGACGCCGACTCGGTACGGCGCGGAGCCCACCACCGCGTCGAGGCGCGGGACCGGGCGTCCACCCGGGTCGGCCAGCCGGGGCGACCGCCAGGCCAGCAGCAGGACGACGAAGGTGATCGCCAGTGCCGCAGCGCCGCCGGTCACCGCCCAGGCGGCCGGGATCGGCTGGTCGGCGGCGCCGCCGACACCGTGGGCGAGGACCAGATCAGCCTCGCCCGCACCGCCGCCCGCCAGGGGGCGTCGGCCGTGGATCACCTCAGCGAACCTCGATGACCGCGATCGCGAAGCCGGTGTCGTGCTCCTCGATCTCCACGGTGCCGGGGTTCTCGAACGTGAGGACGTGGGTCGTCTCGCCGGCGCCGAACGGCACGTAGGACTCCGGCCGCGCGTGGACGTGGAACTCGCCCTCGCGGTCGGAGGTGATCTGCAGCGTCAGGCTGCTGCCGACCGGCATCGCCAGCTCCGCGGCGTTCGGGCTGATCGAGGATCCCTCGATCACGACCTCCAGCACCGGGTCGTCCGACTCCGTCTCCGGGGCCGTCTCCGGGGCCGTCTCCGACTCGGCGGGCTGGTCGGGGGTAGCGGTCGGCGACGCGCTGGCGGTCGGGGCGGACGTCGGTGCTGACGCGGTCTCGTCGGCGGGGTCGTCGGCCGTGCCGCCGCACGCGACGAGCGCGAGGGCGGCGAGCGCGACGCCGAGGGTCCGGGCGGAGCGTCGACCGGGCCAGGTGCGGAGGGTCACCGGACTCAGCCCCGAATTCAGCGCTGGTTGGTGGCGACGCGGAACGCCAGGTGGCCGATGTAGCCGACCAGGCCCAGCGTGGCGAGCTTGCGGGTCCGCCGGCTGACCAGGCCCAGCCCCAGGGCGACCTCGGTCGCGCCGTTGCGCTTGATCCAGGTCTCGGTGTCCTCGGGGAACGCCGCCTGGGTGAGGTCCTCGAAGATCTCCGGGGCGACGAAGTGCGCACCTCCGGTGGCGGCGAGGGCGATGCCGGTGGCGCGGACCAACGAGTTCTTCACGGTTCCTCCTGCTGAGGGGGCGGGGGCGACGGGCCTCAGGCTAGTGGGGCGCCCGCCGGCCCGGTCGGCGGGGCGCTGGGGGGTGCGTCGGAGGGTGCGTCGGCGCGGGTCGCGTCCCTGATCTCGCCGACCAGCTCCTCCAGCACGTCCTCGAGCATGACCACGCCGAGCACGGTGCCGTCGGACTCCACGACCCGTCCCATGTGCGCCCCCTTCGCGCGCAGGGTCTGCAGAGCCTCGCTGAGCGTGTCGACCGGGCGGATGTTGGCGAAGGGCCGCACCCACTTGTCGTCCAGCGTGCGGGTGCGTCGGTCGGGGTCGACCTCGAGCGCATCCTTGATGTGCAGGTAGCCGACGAGCTCCCCGTCCTCGCCCGCGACCGGGAAGCGGGAGTAGCCGGTCGCCGCGCAGGCGTTCTCGAGGTCGGCCACCCGCGCGCCCCGGTCGACGGTCTGCAGGGTGTCGAGCGGGAGTACGACGTCGACCACCTGGCGGCCGGTGAAGCCGAGTGCGCCGGTGAGCCGGACGTACTCCTCGTCGGCGAGCGCGCCCTCCTGGCGCGACTCGTCGACCATCGCCTCCACCTCCTCGCGGGTGTAGGCCGAGGCGACCTCGTCACGGGGCTCGACGCGCAGCAGGCGCAGCACCGCGTTGGCGGTGGCGTTGAGGGCCACCACCAAAGGCTTGATCAGGGTCACCACCACCATCATCGGCGGTCCCAGCAGCAGGGCGGACCGCTCGGGTCCGGCGATGGCGATGTTCTTGGGCACCATCTCGCCCAGCACCACATGGAGGTAGACCACCAGGCCGAGGGCGATGGCGAACGCCACGGGGTGCACGAGTCCCTCGGGCACTTCCAGTCGTACGAACAGCGGCTCCAGCAGGTGGGCCACGGCGGGCTCGCCGACCGCGCCCAGCCCGAGCGAGCACACCGTGATGCCGAGCTGGGCGCCCGCCATCACCAAGGAGACCTGCTCCATCGCGCGCAGCGTGGTGCGGGCGACGCGGGAACCCGCGGCGGCGCGCGGCTCGATCTGGGAGCGACGCGCGGAGATCAGCGCGAACTCCGCGCCGACGAAGAAGGCGTTGGCCGCCAGCAGCACGACGGCGAGGATCAGCGCGGTGTAGTCGCTCATGACGGCACGGCCTCGTGCTCACCGGGGAGGGCCGTACGCCGGACCATCCGGACGCGGTCGACCCGCAGGCCGTCCATGCGCTCGACGCTCAGCTCGGCCACCTCCGGCGGCGGCGGGTCGCCCTCGTCGGGGACGATCTGTGGCAGCGGTACGACCGCCCGGTCGCCCCGTTCGGGCACCCGGCCGAGCGCACGCATGATCAGGCCGCCGACCGTGTCGTAGTCGTCGTGCTCGGGCAGCCGGACGCCGCTGACGTCGGCGACCTCATCGGGGCGCAGCATCCCCGACAGCGTCCAGGAGCCGTCCTTGCGGGCGCGGATCTGGCTGCCGTACCGGTCGTGCTCGTCGGCGATCTCGCCCACGATCTCCTCGATCACGTCCTCCAGCGTCACCACGCCGGCGGTGCCGCCGTACTCGTCGACGACGACGGCGAGCTGGAAGCCCTCACCGCGCAGCAGGGTCAGGAGCGGATCCAGCCGCAGCGACTCGGGGACGACGGTGGGCGGCACCATCACGTCGCGCACCTTCGTCGAGCGCTCGGCCCAGGGCAGCGCGACGGCCTGCTTGACGTGGATGACGCCGATGACGGTGTCGCCGGCGCCCTGGGTCACGGGGAACTTCGAGTAGCCGGTCGCCCGCGACAGCGCGATGACGCGGCTGATCGGGTCCTTGGCGTCGACGGCCACCATCTGCACCCGCGGCGTCATGATCTCCCCGGCCATGCGGGGCCCGAACGCCACCGAGCGCTGGACCAGGTGGGCGGTCTCGGTGTCGAGGGTGCCCTCGGTCGCCGAGCGCCGGGCGAGCGAGACGAACTCCTCGCTCGTGCGCGCCGAGCGCAGCTCCTCCTGCGGCTCGATGCCCACTGCGCGCACCAGGGCGTTGGCCGAGCCGTTGAGCCAGCGGATCGGCACCGCCATCGCGCCGGTGAACCCGCGCATGAACAGCTGGGTCCCCCGGGCCGTGGCCAGCGGCTTGGCGATCGCGAGGTTCTTGGGGACCAGTTCGCCGAAGATCATCGTGAACCCGGTGGCGATGGTGAACCCCAGGGCGAAGGCGGCGCCGCTGGTCTGGGACGGGCTGAGCCCGGCGGCGGCGAGCGGGTCCTGCAGGAGGGCGGCGAGCGCCGGCTCGGCGAGGTAGCCGATCGCCAGGTTGGTGACGGTGATCCCGACCTGGGCGCCGGACAGCTGGGTGGACAACGAACGCAGCGCGCGCTGGACGCCCTCGGCGCCGCGGTCGCCGGCAGTGGCCGCGCGGTCGACGGAGGAGCGGTCGACGGTGACGAAGGAGAACTCCGCCGCGACGAACAGGCCGCAGCCGAGGACCATGAGCAGCGCGAGCGCCAGGAGCAGAGTCTCGGTCACGCCCGGCTCCGGGGCGCCGACGGCGGCGCCGGCCGGGGACCGCGCGGGGCGGTCGCGGGGGGCGGGGTGGAACGGCGATCCGGAGGTTGGTCGTCGGCCATCGTGGCCCGGGTGCCTTTCGGTCGTGAGCGGCTGCTGGTCGCACGCTACCGCGTCGGCCCCAGCTCCGGTACGGACCCGTGGCATGATCCTCGGCCATGACCGCCGTCACACGACCCCGGTTGGAGGGCTCGGTCGCCGTCCGCGACGGACGCCGGCTGGGCTTCGCCGAGTACGGCGTCGCGCGCGGCCCGGCCGTGCTGTGGATGCACGGCACCCCCGGGGCGCGGCGCCAGGTGCCGCTCGAGGCGCGCGCGATCGCCGAGGCCGAGGGCCTGCGCATCATCGGGATCGACCGGCCCGGCATCGGCTCCTCGACCGCGCACCTCTACCGCGACGTGCTCGACTGGACCGGTGACCTCGAGCTCCTCGCCGACACCCTGGGGCTCGACACCTTCGCCACCGTGGGGCTCTCCGGTGGCGGACCGTACGCCCTCGCAGCCGCCGCGGCGTTTCCCGACCGGGTGCCGGCCGTCGGCGTCCTCGGCGGGGTTGCACCGACGGTGGGGGTCGACGCCGCGGCGGGCGGGCCCATCCAACTCGCGGTCACCCTCGAACCGGTGCTGCGCCACGGCCGGCTCGCGATGGGTGCCGCCATCAGCGGCGTGATCCGGGTCGTCAAGCCGCTGGCCAACCACGCCGTCGACCTCTACGGGCACTTCCAGCCGCCCGGCGACCGCACGTTGCTCGCCGTGCCCGAGTTCAAGGCGATGTTCGTCGACGACCTGCTCAACGGGAGCCGGTTCCAGATGAGTGCGCCGTTCGCCGACCTGGTGCTCTTCTGCCGGCACTGGGGCTTCGACCTCGCCGACGTCGGGGCCCCGGTGCACTGGTGGCACGGGGACGACGACCACATCGTGCCGCTGCGGCACGGGGAGCACGCGGTCGCCCGGCTCCCCGACGCCCGGCTCTCGGTGATCGCTGGGCAGAGCCACCTCGGGGGACTCGGCATCGCCCGCGAGGTGCTCGACGGGGTGCTCGAGGGTGTGCTGGGCGGTCGCGGGGGACCTGCCGGTGCCGCGGTGGGGGAGGCCGTGACCGAGGTCGCCGACGCGGTCGCGGGGCGGTCGGACCGCCGAGCCGGGGGTTCTGGTCGGCGCGTCGTCGGCTGAGAGGTGGCGCAGACGCCCCCCGTGGGCCACAATGGCCCCAGAACTTCACATCCGCACCACGAGTCGACCCGTACGCGGGCGCACGAGTGGCTGATCGTCCGATCCGTTGTCGAGACCGCTGGGGAAGGCGCACCTCGCGCCGGAGCAAGGACGAAGGAGCCCTCGGTGACCACACGTGCCTCGACCCAGGCGACCACGCGCGGCGTGCTGTATGTGCACTCCGCGCCCTCCGCGCTGTGCCCGCACGTCGAGTGGGCGCTCGGCGGCGTGCTCGGCGCGCCCGTCCACCTCGACTGGACCCCCCAGCCCGCCCAGAGCGGGACCTATCGGGCGGAGTACTCCTGGTCGCACACCGCCGGCACCGCGGCCGCGCTCACCTCCGCGCTGCGCGGGTGGAACCACCTGCGCTTCGAGGTGACGGAGGAGGCCACGGCCAGCAGCGAGGCTGCGCGCTTCTGCTACACCCCCGACCTCGGCGTCTTCCACGCCGTGACGGGTCTGCACGGCGACATCATGATCCCGGAGGACCGGCTCAAGGCCGCCGTGGTGAAGGCGGCGCTGGGCGACACCACGGTGCTGCTGGAGATCGACAAGCTCCTCGGCAAGCCCTGGGACGACGAGCTCGAGACGTTCCGGCACGCGGGCGAGGGCGCCCCGGTGCGGTGGCTGCACCACGTCGTCTGAGAGTCGGACGCCACCGGGCACTACCGCCCGGGATCGCCGGCTCGAACGACCGGCCCCGAACGACCGGCCCGGGCATTGGTCGGAGACGTCGATCACACCGTTGCTCACAACTCGGTAACGGGGCCCGGAATCGGTCATTTCGCCCCCTGGGGTCACCGATGATTCTCCCGTGCACGTGCCCTCCCGTCGTTCGCGACGCCCCGCCCTCCTCGCTCTGACCGGCCTGATCCTCGCCGGACTCGTCGCCGTCCTGGTCCCCGGCGCCGCCCCGGCGCGTGCGCCGCTGCCGGTGTACGGCGCGCACAACGACGTGTCGACCCCGTTCAACGTCGTTCACATCCCGACGCTGCAGCGCACCCGGTTCGACGGCGGCTCGCTGCGCCTCCGGGCCCGGCTGTGGGAGACCCCCGGACACCGCAAGCACCGGATCTCCTACCGCTCGGCCGGTCGCCGGGTCACCGGCGTCATCAGCATCCCGCAGGGCGCCGGACCGTTCCCGGTGCTGGTCGCGGCCCACGGCTATGCCGACACCCGCACGTACGTGTCGGGTCGCGGACTCGAGCGCGAGCACGCCTACCTGGCCGACGCCGGCTACGTGGTGGTCGAGACCGACTACCGCAACCACGGGGGTTCGGGGCGGGAGGCCCGCGGCCGTACGGTGCCGCGTCCTCGCGGCTACGCCGAGGACCTGATCAACCTCGTCCGCGCCCTCCGCGCCGCGCGCCTGCCGTACGTGGACACCGGGCGGTTGGCGCTGCTCGGCCGGTCGATGGGCGGTGGGGTCGTGCTCAACGCGCTGGCCGCCCGGCCGCGCCTCGCCGACGCGGTGGTGCTCTACTCCCCGCTCAGCGCGCGGGCGGCCGACAATTACCGGCGCTTCGTCGTCGGTCGGGCGGGCCACCGTCGGCTCGCGCGGCAGGTGCGGGCGGCGTACGGGACCCCGCGCACGCGCCCGGCGTTCTGGCGCCAGATCAGCGCGTCGTCCTACCTGCACCGCATCCGGGTGCCGGTGCAGATCCACCACGGCCTGGCCGATGACGTCACCCTCGCGCGGTGGAGTCGACGCACGGCGCGCCGACTGGCCGACCTGGGGACGCCGGTCGACCTCCGGCTCTACCCGGGCGAGGACCACCGCTTCTCGACCGGGTGGTCGGAGTTCATCCACGCCACCCGGACGTTCCTCGACGACAACCTCGGGCGGGCCTAGGTGTACTGACCGGGGACGTTGATCGACGGTGGAGTATGCCGCTTACCGGTCATCAGACTGGGGCGAGTGCCGCTCGGCCATGTCCGTGGCAAGCTGACGGATGCGTTCGCGGGCCGCTTCCGGGGTGAGTATCTCGATGTG
>JAJUGK010000068.1 GCA_029268205.1 Nocardioidaceae bacterium | reverse complement strand
GGTGCGGCGGCTCGCCCGTGCCCCCCGCCCCCCGGTGGGGCCCGGGGGCCTTCAGGCGCGGGCGGCCCGCGCGGCCCCCGCCGGCTGCGCCCCGCCCGCCCCGCCCCCGGTGCGGCGCGCCACCCCGCTGCGCCGAGCGGCGTGGTTCGGGATGCTCGGCGTCCCCGCGCTGGTGGTCGCGCTCCTGCTCGTCGGGCTCGAGCCGCCGCGGTTCCTGCTCGGGTGCCTGCTGGCGTGGTTCCTCGCCGGCGCGGTCTACCTGTTCGCCACCATGCGGCGCACCGACGACGACGGCTGGGGCGACGGCGCCGTCGTCTAGTGGCCGGTCGCCGCCAGGCCGGCCGCACCCAGGGCCCCCGCGCGGGGACCGAGGGCGGCGTACACCAGCCGGGGTGCCGGGCGGTGGGCGCCGCCGGTGAGGTGGTCGCGCAGGTGCGTCTCGGCGTGGGTCAGCAGGCCGGTCTCGGGGACGCCGAGTCCGCCGCCGAGCACCACCACGTCGGGATCGAAGGTCGCGACCAGCCCGCCCAGCCCGACCGCGAGCCAGTGCGCGACCTCGGGCATCGTCGACTCGGCCAGCGCCGTCCCCGAGCAGTAGCGCTCCCAGCAGCCGCGCAGGCCGCACGGGCAGGGACGACCGTCCGGCACGACCTGCACGTGGCCGAACTCGCCGGCCAGACCGGTGCGTCCGCGCACGAGCCGTCCGCCGGAGAAGATCGCCCCACCGATGCCGGTGCCGAGCGCCACGAAGAGCATGTCGGGTGCGCCCGCGCCGGCCCCGTGCCGCTGCTCGGCCCAGGCCGCGGCGGTGGCGTCGTTGTCGAGGGTGACCGCGAGTCCGGTCCGCTCGGCGAGCCGTGCGCGCAGCGGTTCGTCGCGCCACGGCAGGTGCGCGGAGTGCAGCACCACCCCACGGCGTACGTCGACCAGACCCGCCGCTCCCACCCCGAGGGCGCTCACCGGGCGGTCGGTGGCCGCCCGGAGGTGGTCGACCACTGCGATGAGCGCGTCCTCGACGGCCCGCACGTCGCCGCGCGGGGTCATCGCCAGGTGCTCGGCCACGACGGCACCGTCGCCGTCGACGAGCACGCCGAGGATCTTGCTGCCGCCGATGTCGAGGCCGACGGTGAGGGTCACGGGCGGCGGGCGAGATCGGCGGCTCCGAGCATTCCGGCGTCGTTGCCGAGCGCGGCGAGCCGGACGTCGGGCACGGGGCGTGCGTCGCGGCCGATCAGCTCTCCGGTCAGCGCCTCGCGCAGCGGGTCGAGCAGCAGGTCGCCGGCCGCGGCGACCCCACCGCCGACGACGATCCGGGCCGGGTCGAGCACGGCGCACAGCGAGGCCACACCCTCGCCCAGCCACCGGCCGAGGTCGGCGAGCCGCGCGCGGGCGAACGCGTCGCCTCCCGCGGCCAGTGCGGTGACCAGCGGGCCGTCGATGGCCGCGACCTCTCCCCCGGCGGCGGCGATCAGGTCGGCCGCTCCCGCGGGATCGGCGGCGGCCGCCTCCCGGGTGTCGGCGACCAGCGCGGAGCCGGAGGCGTACTGCTCCCAGCAGCCGCGGTTGCCGCAGCCGCAGGGGCGGCCCTGCGGTACGACCCGCAGGTGGCCGACCTCGGCGCTGATGCCGGAGGCGCCGCGGTGCAACCGGCCGTCGAGCACGATGCCGCCGCCCACGCCCGTCCCGACCGTGATCAGGAGCAGGTCGTCGACGTCGCGGCCGGCGCCGAAGCAGAACTCGCCCCAGGCCGCGGCGTTGCCGTCGTTCTCGATCACCACCGGCAGGTCGAGGAGGCGCTCGAGGTCGGCGCGCAGCGGCTCGTCGCGCCAGGCGAGGTTGGGCGAGAACAGGATGGTGGAGCGGCCGGCGTCGATGAAGCCGGCGGCGCCGACGCCGACCGCCTCGATCGCCGGGTCCCCGGCGTCGGCGACCTCGGCGCGCAGGTCGGTGACCAGGTCGAGGATCGTCGCCTCGATGGCGTCGGGGTCGCTGGCCGGCGACTCCCGTCGCCCGCGCGCCAGCACCCGGCCCTCGGGGTCGACGACCCCGGCGGCGATCTTGGTGCCGCCGACGTCGACCCCGACCGTCAGGCTCACCGGTCCGCCTCCGACTCGGGCGCATCGCCGTCCAGGTCGATGTGCTCGACCGGGCCGCGGTCGCGCTGGTGCCGGTCATGGGTCCGGTCCTGCGGCACGTGCGTGGCCATGATGCCGGCGACCGCCTGCAGCAACGACCCGGCAGCGGTGGTCAGGTGGGCGCGGACCTCGGGGCTGGTGGTCCGGACGACGCCGATCAGCTGGCAGACCGGGCAGTAGCGGCAATCGGCGCCGCCGGTGGCGACGTGCTCGTTGACCGCACCGGCGGCCGCCCCGAACTGCTCCGAGAGCGCCTCGAACAGCTTGGCGGCCTCCTCGCCGAGGGAGCCCACGCCCTCGGTGGGGCCGGGACCGTCGGGACCGTCGCTCATCGCTCCTCCTCCGTGGTGAACCGCACCTGCAGCGCGCCGTCGTCGACCCGCGCACCCGCAACCCGCATCCGACCCAGCGCCGCGGGCAGCGTCAGCAACCGACGGTAGGACCCCACGGTCACCACCAGGTCGTCGCCGTGCCGGGCGAGGTGCACGTCGGTGCGCGCGGCGAACGGCAGCGCGATCCGCAGCCGCGCGCCCTCCTCGGTGCGCTCGACCAGCATCGGGCCCGGTCCCTCCGGGCGCGCCAGCGGGTCGTGGGTGCCGTACGCCGCCTCGGCGAACGTCGCCAGCTCGTCGGCACCCACGGGCTCGCGGGAGTGGTAGGCCGAGCGCCAGACCGGCAGGCCGGCGAAGGACTGCTCGACCTCCTCCAGCACCCGGGTCTGGGTCTCGACCCACGCGCCCCGCCAGTCGTCGGCACCGTCGGTCGGGAAGACTCGGTTGGCGACCACGCCGTCGACGCGGTAGCCGAACAGGCTCAGGTTGGTCAGGGAGCGGCGCGCCTCCGCCACGACCACCGTCTCCGGGGTCAGCACCAGCCGGACGCTCGCCTGCTCCCCGGTGAGCAGCTCGTGCACCTCGCGCAGGTCGGCGTGCAGCCGCTCCAGGGCGTCGAAGACCGAGTCCTGCGGCATCGGTACTCCGGCGGCGCGGGTGAGCACGGGGCGCAGGGCCCGCACCACCCGGCGCTCGGTCGGGAAGATGCGCTCCATGTACCACCCGAGCGCCTCGGGCAACGCGAGCAGCCGCAGCGTCTCGGCCGTCGGCGCGCAGTCGACGACGATCACGTCCCACCGGCCCGAGAGTGCCTGGGCACGGACCTCCAGCAGGGCCAGGACCTCCTCGGCGCCCGGCAGCACGGTCAGCTCCTCGGCGGTGATCCGGTCGACGCCGGCGGCATCGAGCACGCTGAGCAGGTAGTGCTGCACCTCCTGCCAGGACGCCTCGAACCGGCGCTGGGCATCGACCTGCTGCACGTGCAGCCGGTCGGCCACCGGTGTCGGCTCGGCGCCCACGGCTACGCCGAATGCATCGCCGAGCGAGTGCGCCGCGTCGGTGGAGAGCACGAGGGTCCGCTCACCGCGGCGGGCGGCCAGGGTCGCCGTACCCGCGGCCGCGGTGGTCTTGCCGACGCCGCCCTTGCCGGTGAACAGGAGGATCCGCACGCGGGGGTACGCCGGCTCAGGCCAGCGACTCGACGCGCTTCTTGAGGCCCTTCAGCGCGGTGTCGATGATGACCTTCTCGGCCTTGCGCTTGAGCATGCCGATCATCGGGATGGCCACGTCGACGGCGAGCCGGTAGGTGACCTCGGTGCGCCCGTCGCCGAGGTCCTCCAGCTCGTAGGCGCCGTCCATGCCGCGCAGCATCTTGCCCTCGTCGAGGGTCCAGGTGACCGAGTCGGTGCCGTTCCAGGCATAGGCGAGGGTGTAGGAGTCGCGGATCGGTGCGGCGTCGAGCTCGAAGTAGACCTTGCCGACCTGCCCGTCGTCGGACTGCTCCACCACGCGGGCGGTCTTCACGCCCTGCGCCCACTCCGGATAGGCCTCGAAGTCGGCGATCACGGACATCACGGCTTCCGGGCTCGCAGCGACGACGATGCTCGAAGTGGTCTGATCGGGCACAGCGGGTCCTTCGCAGACGGGCGCACAAGCGCGGGGGCGGGCTGACAGAGACTATCCGACCCCGGAGTACCGTGCTCGTGTCGGTCAGCCCTCACCAGGAGAAGAAGTAGTGCGCGAGTACGCCACCCCGTTGTCACCGTCCCTGTCGGCGAAGCTGCCGTCCACCGGCAGCCTGACCGATGACCTGGTGACCAACGCCGAGCAGTATCCCGACGTCGTGCTCTACAGCCGGCCCGACACCGACGGCGGCTGGACCGACGTCACCGCCGCCGAGTTCCACGCCCAGGTGCGCGCGGTCGCCAAGGGCCTGATCGCGGCCGGCGTCGAGGAGGGCGACCGGGTCGGGCTGCTGTCGAAGACCCGCTACGAGTGGACGCTGGTCGACTACGCGCTGTGGTACGCCGGCGCGGTCACCGTGCCGATCTACGAGACCTCCTCGGCCGATCAGGTGCAGTGGATCCTCTCCGACTCCGGCGCGGTCGGGATCATCACCGAGACCGCCGACCACCGCAGCCGGGTCGCGCAGGTGCGCGACACGCTCGAGGACCTCGCCCACGTGTGGACGATCGAGGACCGGGCCGTCGAGGTGCTGACCGCGCTCGGCGCCGATGTCGATGATGAGGTGCTCGACGCCCGCCGGGCCGCGGTGACACCACTCTCGGTGGCGACGCTGATCTACACCTCCGGCACCACCGGGTCGCCGAAGGGCTGCATGCTGACCCACGCCAACTTCGCCTTCGAGCTCGGCGTGGCCGTGCACGAGCTGCAGGAGCTCTTCGGCGACGGCGACGCCGCCGACGGCCAGCAGCAGTCGACGCTGCTGTTCCTCCCGCTGGCCCACGTCTTCGCGCGGATCATCCAGATCGGCTGCATGAAGGCCCGCGCGAAGATCGGGCACTACGCCGACGTCAGCCAGCTGCTGCCCGCGCTCGCGAGCTTCCAGCCGTCGTTCCTGCTCGCGGTGCCGCGGGTGTTCGAGAAGGTCTTCAACGGCGCCTCGCAGCGGGCCACCGCCGACGGGCGCGGCAAGATCTTCGACAAGGCCGCCGAGACCGCCATCGCCTGGTCGCGGGCCGAGGAGGCCGGCAAGGTCGGGCTCCGGCTGCGGCTGCAGCACGCGCTGTTCGACAAGCTCGTCTACCACAAGCTGCGCCAGGCCCTGGGCGGCCGCTGCGACTACGCCATCTCCGGCGGCGCACCGCTCGGCGAGCGACTGGGCCACTTCTTCCGCGGCATCGGCCTGACCGTGCTCGAGGGGTACGGCCTGACCGAGACCACCGCGGCGTTGACGGTGAACCTCCCCGACGCGGTGACGATCGGCACCGTCGGCCGCCCGCTGCCCGGCACCGCCGTACGCGTCGCCGAGGATGGCGAGCTGCTGTTCCGCGGCGGTCAGGTGTTCACCGGCTACTGGAACAACGAGACCGCGACCCGCGCCGCGCTCGACGACGACGGGTGGTTCCACACCGGCGACGTCGGCGAGATCGACGACGAGGGCTTCGTGCGGATCACCGGCCGCAAGAAGGAGATCATCGTCACCGCCGGCGGCAAGAACGTCGCGCCCGCCCTGCTCGAGGACCGGGTGCGCGCGCACCCGCTGGTGAGCCAGTGCCTGGTCGTCGGCGACGGCCAGCCCTTCATCGCCGCGCTCATCACCCTCGATCCCGAGGGCCTGGAGTCGTGGGCCGAGCTCAACGGCCGCGCGTTCGACCCCGAGGCGCTGGCCCAGGACCCCGACGTCCGCACCGAGATCGAGGCCGCGATCGCCGACGCGAACCGCGCCGTCTCCAAGGCGGAGTCGATCCGCAAGTTCGAGATCCTCACCGAGGACTGGACCGAGGAGGCCGGCTACGTGACGCCGAGCATGAAGCTCAAGCGCACCGCGGTCATGCGCGACTTCGCCGACGCGGTCGACGCGCTCTACACCTGACGCAGCCGTCGGCGCGGTCCCGACGCACGGGAAGAGGGAGGCGGAAAGGGAACTCCGCCTCCCTCTGTCCCAGCGCCGGGTTTCGGGGTCAGCGCGCTGGGACCACCCGCGTTGTCGCCGACCTGCCCGAGCCCATGGCGTTGACCGCCACGACCACGAACCGGTAGCGGCCACGCGGGAGCCGCAGGTTCAGCTGACGTCGACCCGCACGGACCACCTTGCTCCGCACCACGACGTCGCGTCCCGGCCGCACCTGGACCGCCCTGACCCGGTAGCGGATCACCGGCGCACCACCGTCGGTGGCCGGCGGACGCCAGGTCACACGCGCCGTGGACCGACCCCCGACCTCACCGGCGACGGCGCGTGGACGCCGCACCTTCCCGGGCACCGTGGGCGCCTTCACCGCCCGGGAGACGGCACGCTCGGCGTTGCCGGCCCCATCGGTGAAGGTGACCACCACCCGTACGGACGCGCCACGCACTCCGGACCCCAGTCGCAGTCGCCGGCTCGTGGCGCCCGTGATGTCGACGTAACGACCACGCACGGCGCGCTGCCACTGGTACCCGAAGCGGCCCAAGCCATCGGGGTCGCCCAGGCGGGCCGTCGACGCCCTCAGTACTCGCCCGTTCTTCACGAAGGCGACGGTCACGCGACCGGTGACGGGGCTGTTCGCCGCGGGCTCGCCCGGGTCGCCGGGGTCACTCGGGTCGGCCGGGGTCCCGGGGTCACCGGGCTCGTCCGGGGTCCCGGGGTCACCCGGGTCGCCGGGAGTGCCCGGGTCGGGATCGCCGCCCGCCACGGGAGTCGCCGTCACCGTCGGCGAGTACGGGCTCTTGTGCCCGGCGGCGTTGAAGGCCATCAGCGAGAAGGTGTACTCGGTTCCGACCTCCAGATCGGTCACGACCAGGCTGGTCTCCTCCGGCCCGATGCCGTCGATGACCCGCTCGCCATCCGACCCGCCGACGATCCGCAGCGCGAAGCCGACGAGCTGGGCGCCGCCGTCATCGCTCGGCGGCGACCACCCCAGGGTCACCGACCCGGGCCCGGCCGCGGCGCGGGTCAGCTGCGGAGCCGCCGGGGGTACGGCGACGACCACAGGCTCGGTGGCCTCGGAGACGGCGGTCTCGTCCGTGCCCAGGAGATCGGTGTAGGACACCGTGACCCGCAACTGCTTGCCCTCCTGAGCCTGCGTGACGGTGAAGGTGTTCGCCCTCGCCCCGCTGATGTTGTTCCAGCTGTCGCCCGACTTCTGCTGCCACTGGTAGCGGAAGTCCACCAGCAGGTCGCCGTCGTCGTTGTGCGTGCCGTCGGCGTCGACGGGCTGGTCGGCGGTGAGCACGGCCCCCACGAAGGGGTTCCGGTTGTCGATGCTCGGGCCGGTCGGCTCGTCGTTCACGTTGGTCACGGGCATCGTGCTCTGCGACGTGACCGACTCGGTCGTCCCGTTGACGTCCTGGTAGGTGCCGATGACCCGCAGCGGCCGGCCGGCCTCCGCATCACCCGGGGTGAAGCACGCCTCCACCCCGTCGACCGACGGCGTCCACTCGCCTTCGTCGTCACCCCACTGCCAGGCGTAGCTGATGTCGTCGGGGTCGACGACTCCGCCGGGGTTGTCCGGGTCGGTGAAGTCCGGGATCGCGCACAGCTCGACGTCCTCCGTCGGGGTCAGCGTGCTGAACCCGATCGTGCCGACCGGAGCGCCTCCGCCCAGCCAGTCGGCCAGCATGACGACCTCGCCGTCCCCGAACTGGAGACGCTCGATGTTGCGCAGGACGTCCACACCCGAAGACAGACCTCCGGCGTCCTCCTCGACGTGGGCGACCCGCCAGACACCGGGGTCTCCGGTGGACTCGTCCGCCGCGACCAGTTCGGTGATGGTGAGGTTCTCCCGTACGTCCTCGTAGTACGCCGTGTCGATGACGTCCGTGGCGTCGGATGCCTCCGGCTGGTCGAGGATGATCTCCCGCCTGATGGTGAGATCAGCGGGCGTCAGGGTCCCGGCGAACATGCGGGCCCGGAAGACCCCCATGTCGTCGCCCCGCTCTCCGTCCGGCCCCTCCAGGTACACGTCGAGAGCCGCGTCACCGTCGATGAAGTCGTCCCCACCGCGGCCCTCGATCATGTCGCTGCCCGCACCACCCAGGACGATGTTGTTGGTCTGGTTGGTCGTCAGGAACGGCGTGGCGTACCGGGGCACCTCCCCACCGCCCAGCAGCTCGCGGAGGTTCGCGACCTCATCGAGGTGCCGCTGTGTGAGCTCGTGCCCGGTCCCGCTGGCGAAGGCCTGGTCCCCGGGGTGGCTCTCGCCCCGGAGCACGTCCGAACCGGTCCAGCCGGACAGACCCTCCATCCCCATGAAGCGGGAGCGCATCAGCGTCACGTTCGGCGGTTGGAAGATCGAGACGTCGAGGTCCGCATCGACCGGATCCGGGTCGCCCTTGTGGGTCACCCAGTCGAAGCCGAGCATGCCGGCGTGCCGGTCCCGGCCGTTGTTGGTCATGATGTCGTTGCCGCCCTCGGCATCGTGGTCATCGTTACCGCTCCCACCGAGGAGGACGTCCGAACCGCCGTAGGGATCGTTCTGGAACGTCAGGGCCAGGTCGCCCTGGACGAGGTCGGCGCCGCGTCCCCCTTCGAGCCAGTCGGCTCCCTGGTCGCCACCGATGATGTCCATGGCGTTGCCGCCGAGGACGAAGTCGTCCCCGGCTCCGGCGAAGGACTGGGTCTGGTCCTGGCCATGGAGGATGAAGTCCTGACCGGACTGGCCGAAGAGGATGTCGATCCCCGGCCCCCCGTTGACCACGTCGTCGCCGCCCCCGGCATGGATCACGTCGTCACCGAAGTGGTCCTTCAGGATGTCGTTGCCGGCCCCGCCGTGGAGGGTGTCGTTCCCGACATCCCCTTCGATGTCGTCATCACCCTGGTGGCCCCACAGCGCGTCGTCGCCGTCGCCGCCGTGGATGGTGTCGGCCTGCGCAGTGCCGTGGATGGTGATGTGCTCGGGACCATCCCAACGCCAGGAGTGGGGACCCGACATGATCAGCTGCGGGTACTCCCCCGGCGCCGGCGGCGTGTCCATGTCGAGGTTCGTGACGTCCTGGCTGGCGAAGATGTCCGCCGGCAGGTTCTCCGCGTCGGTATTGCGCATGATCAGCTCCGCGAACGAGTTCGCCTCGAGCTGGTGGAAGAGGTTCAGGCCCTGGTTGCGGTTCAGGTAGTAGAACCGGTCGCCGTTCTGCAGCTTCTCCATGTGGTCCTCGAACACGAAGTTGAACGTCGTGCCGAGCATCCCCCCGAAGGGCAGCGTCCGCTCCGCGAGGCCACCCACCCAGAGGTCGACGTCGTCGAGTCCCGACTCCGCCGCCGGCATGGTCAACAACGGATGCGGATCAGGGGTCCCGATCGTGTCCACGATCGCCTGCGCCGCGGCGCGCCTGCCCGCGATGTCGCCGGCGGGCACCGACGTGATGGTCTCGTCGGTGCCGTAGGCGGCGAGGAAGTTGACCAGTGAGGCGCGGTGCTTCATCGCCAACCGGAAGTCCAGCCAGTTCGCGTACGGCTTGACCGCGGGGTCCAGCGTGGCCTCGTAGAACGTCCGTCGCGCGGCCTGCAGGGGCGGAACGCCGGCTTCCCGTGCGCGGGTCATGTTGATGGTCGCCAGGTCCAGCGGCAGCCCGAGCAGGTTGTTGCGCAGGGTGTCGACGACGAACTCGTCGATCCCGTTGCCGGTGTCGTTGACCATGCCCTGAACGATCGCGGCGGCACCCTGCTCCGGAGTCACGCTCCCGTTGTCGGTCAGCGCCGCGGGGTTGAGGAAGGCGTCCAACAGCTTGAGGTCCTCCAGGCCGCGGCCGCTCCGCTTGACGTCGTCGGTGAGCATCGAGTGCCCGAACCGGTAGACCACGTGGGCGAACTCGGCCGTGACCGCGGGGTTGGTATCCGCCTCGTACAACGATTCGTTCAGCGGCCCGACATCGATCGTCGGTTGGATCTTGCGCGCGAACTCCTCGAACACCAGGTGCTGGTACTGCATCTCGGTGACGTACCGGGCTGCCTGGAAGAGCCGCTCGCCGTAGTCCCACGGGCCGGTCTCGTCCTGCCACTTCGCGATGAACGCGTCGTCGGAGTTCTGGATCAGCTCGTCGATCTCCCCGACGAGGCGGTTGTGCTCGGAGTGGAAGACCTGGTGCACCGCGGAGAGCGCGACGTTCTCGTTGCCGCGACCGTCTCCGGTCACGAAGTGGGAGGCCAGCAGGTCCGCGTCGTGGGAGCCGTCCGGGACGGCATCGTGGGCGATGTCGTCGAGGAACGCGTGTCCGGCGCTCAGCGCTCCCGTCGCGTCGACCGGGGCCGCCGGGTCGCCCTCGAGGAGGGTGTTGTTCGGGGTACCGCCGACGACCAGCTGGGGATACCCGTTGGGGCCGGGGATGAACCGGCCGTACGGGTCGGTGGCCACCAGCGGCACGTCCAGGACGTCGGCGTCGTCGAGCTCGATGCCGAGGAGGTCACGGGCCTGGGCCTTGGCGTCCCCCCACGTCGCGAGGCCGCCGTCCGCGCCGTCCAGCAGCTCGCCGGTGGGCACGGGGTGGCCCTCGGGAGACAACTCGTACTCACGCAGGAACACCTGGTGGGACGGGTGGGAGGTGTAGGTCTGGTTCTGGTCGACGAACGGGGTGGTGCGGTTGGTGTGCTCCGGGATGTCGTCGTCCGTTCCCAGCTCGCCGTCGGGCCCGGGGCTCCATCGGGCCGGGGTGCCGCGGGTCAGCATCAGGAAGGGAGTGTTGCCCGCCCGGGACATCAGCGGGTCGCCCGGCTGGAGCGGAACGAGCACCGTGCCGTTGCCGCCCTTGGACACGAGGTCCAGACCGTGGTCGAAGAACTGGCCGAAGATGGTGAACCACGAGTTGAACGGAGCGGACAGCCCTTCGTCCGCCGACACGTTGGGCAGGTACACCGAGTCGGGTGTCTGGGGGTCGTCGTCGTGGTCGTAGGCCCTGGCACCGAGCTCTGCCAGCTCGGTGAGCGCCGCCCGGGCGGCCGGGTTGGCCACGCTCTGGTCCACGATCAGGTTGCTGATCACCCGCGGCTCGGAGTCGACCACCCAGCCGGTGCGCTGCTTGTACGACGTCGGGTCGCCGACCTCGACCGGGCCGTCCCCGTCGAAGTCGTACGGAACCGGCTCCGCGTCGCGCAGCTCGGCCGGGAGCAGTCGCGGGAACTCCTGCAGGGCCGCGCCGAAGTGCTTGCGCGCCGGGGTCATGATGTTGTTGTACGACCCGTCGACGGTGCGCAGTCCGTACGGCAGCTTGGCGTCCGGCACGCAGGTCCACGATGTGTCGGCGCGGTTCTTGCACAGCAACGAGTACTCCTCGTCACCCTCGCGCAGGGCCGTCGAGTGGGCTTCGGCGATCTTGATCTGATTCAGGATGAACTCGAGGTCGTGCCGATCGACCTCGAAGTCGGTCTCGGCAGCCGACGCGACCTGGGTCGTCGTCGCCACCACGCCGATGCCGAGCATCGACAAACTGACTGCACCGGCCACTGCACGTGACCACACCGATGAACGGCGCTTTCGGACAGATCCCATGTGATTCCCCTTCGGCTCTCGCCGGAGGATGAGGACCGCCGGCGATGCACGCCCGCCGCGCACATGCCGGGAATTGGGAGATACGGCCGTGATCCCTGCGTCAATCAGCCGAATTTCGGCTGCGAATTGCCCGATTTTCGTTCAGTTTCGACGGTTCTTGGAGTCGGCGGCCGACCTTCCGGGCTCCGGGGGCCGCTCCGGGGTCCGGAATCCGGGCGTTGCCGGGATCAGATCTGACCGGCGCCCTCGACGATCAGCAGCACGGCGAAGACCGCGAACGCCGCGGCGGCGCCGTACTTGATCACCTGCTCGGGGAGCCGCTTGCCGAGCACGGCGCCGACACCGATCGCCAGCGCGTCGGCGGCGACCATGCCGACGGTGCTGCCGATCCACACGCCGAACCAGTCCTCCTTGGCGGCCAGCGTGATGGTGGCGAGCATCGTCTTGTCGCCGAGCTCGGCGAGGAAGAACGCCACGCCGACGGCCAGGAGCGCCTTGCCGGTGCTGCGCTTGGCCTTCTCGGCCTCGTCCTCGGTGAGCTCGTCGCCGCGCAGCGTCCACAGCGCGAAGCCGATGAAGGCGACACCGGCGCCGATCGAGATCCAGCCCTGGTAGTCGGCGAAGGCCTCGCCGATCCAGTAGCCGATGCCGACCGAGGCCAGGTGGACGATCGCGGTGGCGGCGGTGATGCCGATGATCACGTCGCGCGTGCGGTAGCGCGTGGCGAAGGTCATCGCCATCAGCTGGGACTTGTCGCCGAGTTCGGCGACGAAGATGACCAGGGTCGAGAGCAGCAGGGCGGAGAGCACGAGCGACGACCCTACGCGCAGACGGCTCGCGCGAATTCCTCGGATCCGGCGGCGGGACGCCGATAGGACCTGCGTCAGCGGGCCGGACGGCCTGCTGTCCCACTGAGATCCGGTTTGTGCTCACCGGTCCTCTCGGGAGAGTCCCCGACTGGTCTGTGCGCACTCACCGCTGGACTGCAAGGGAAGAACTCTCCATGGATCGACGACGAGTCCTCCTCATCGTCGCCGCGGCGATCGCGGCGGTCGGCACGTTGCTGGTGTTCCTCTACGTGCGCAGCGCCGACGAGCGCGCCACCCAGCAGTTCGACGCCGTCTCGGTGCTCCGGGCCGTCGAGGTCATCCCCGCCGGCGAGTCGATCGAGGCCGCGCAGGCCGCCGGCAAGATCGAGACCGGCACGGTGAGCCGCAACGCCGTGCTCGAGGGTGCGCGGACCGACACCGAGGGGCTGTCGGGCAAGGTCGCGCTCACCACGATCTTCCCCGGCGAGCAGATCCTCGACAGCCGCTTCGGCAGCTCGGCCGAGACCGAGGTGCTCACCATCCCCGAGGGGATGATGGCGATCTCGGTGAACCTCTCCGACCCCGCCCGGGTGGCCGGCTTCGTCAACCCCGGCGCCGAGGTGTCGGTCTTCCTCACCTCGCAGTCGGGTCCGCAGGGCGCCTACACCCGGATGCTGCTCCCCCGCGTCACCGTGATCGGGGTCGGCACCACCTCGGTCGTCCCGACCACCACCACCGACGGGTCGGGCGGCCAGACCACCGAGCAGCTGCCGCGCACACTGCTCACCCTGGCGGTCACCCAGAAGCAGGCGGAGAAGGTGCTGTTCGGGTCCAGCACCGGCGAGCTCGCCTTCGGCCTGCTGACCGAGGACTCCGATGTGTCGCCCGGGCCCGGGGTCGACGTCCGCAACCTGTTCTGACGAACCCCCGAGGACGTGATCTGATGCCTGTCGTCGTCAACGCCGGCACCCCGCTGGCCCCCGAGCTCACCGCCGAGCTGCGGCCGCGTACGCCCGTCTTCGGCACCGTCGAGGAGCTCCGGGCGCACATGGAGACCCAGCCCACCGTGCACGCGGTGGTCTTCGGGCCCGCCGTGGCGCTGGACGAGGCCACGGCGTACGCCGAAAGCATCCGGGTCAAGCGGCCCGACGTCTCGGTGATCGTGGTGCGCGACGTGGTCGACCCCGACGTGCTCTCCGCCTGCATGGACGCCGGCGTCCGCGACGTCGTCGACGTGCGGACGCCGCAGCGGCTCGCGGCCGCGGTGGTCCGGGCCCAGCAGGTGTGGTCGGCGATCCACGGCGTCGAGGCCTCCACCGGCCCCGACCGCGGCCGGCAGGTGACGGTGTTCTCCCCCAAGGGCGGCGTCGGCAAGACC
>JAJUGK010000067.1 GCA_029268205.1 Nocardioidaceae bacterium | reverse complement strand
CTGGACCCCACCCGCGACTACCAACCCACCGGCCGACCACCAGGCCCCACAAACACATAGCCGGACCTACGATTCCGTAGGTCCGGCTATGCCGATGTCTTGAGACATCACACTGTCGGGCTGACAGGATTTGAACCTGCGACCCCTTGACCCCCAGTCAAGTGCGCTACCAAGCTGCGCCACAGCCCGAACGCCTCGCGCGGGATCGCCGTGCGAAGCGAGCGGAACATTACCGCAGTCACTCGGGCGGGCCGAATCCGGGCCGGTGTCCGGCGGGCGTAGGCTGACCGCCACCAGGACTGGAGCGGACGAGGAGGCGGTGTGGGCACGTCCGACGCGCAGGCGACGGCACGTGTGTGGACCGTTCCGAACCTGTTGAGCGGGCTGCGGCTGCTCGGAGTGCCGCTGTTCCTCTGGCTCGTGCTGGGACCCGAGGCGGACGGATGGGCGCTGCTGGTCCTGATGGTCTCCGGGGTGACCGACTACCTCGACGGCTACCTGGCGCGCCGTCTCGACCAGATGTCGCAGCTGGGTCAGCTCCTCGACCCGATCGCCGACCGGCTCTACATCCTCGCCGTCGTCTTCGGACTCGCCTGGCGCGACATCATCCCCTGGTGGCTGGCGCTGCTGCTGCCCGCCCGGGACGTCTTCCTGTGGTGCCTGGTCCCGTTCCTGCGTACTCGCGGCTACAGCGCACTCCCGGTGCATTTCCTGGGCAAGGCCGCCACCTTCAACCTCCTCTACGCCTTCCCGCTGCTGCTGCTGGGTGACGGCACGGGCGTGGTGGCGACCCTGGCCCAGGTCTTCGGGTGGGCGTTCGCGATCTGGGGGACCTCGCTGTACTGGTGGGCGGGACTGTTGTACGCCTGGCAGGTGCGCAAGCTGCTGGCCGACCACGACCGCCGCGCGCCGGTCCTCGACAGCTGAGGACCGCGGCGATGAGCGCACGTCCCACGACCGACCAGCCGGAGCGGCCCCTGCCGGCGCAGGTCA
Source organism: Nocardioidaceae bacterium (assembly GCA_029268205.1). Classification (GTDB taxonomy): domain Bacteria; phylum Actinomycetota; class Actinomycetes; order Propionibacteriales; family Nocardioidaceae; genus Nocardioides_A. Next base: position 12,989 of record JAJUGK010000067.1, on the reverse strand, counting down.
CGATGGGGCTGCTCGATCTGGTCACGTCCCAATCCCTCGACCAGGACTACGTCGCGGTGGCCGAGCGTCGGCGTACGGCGGGGGAGCGCGGTGCGGACGCGCCGACCGATCGGCGGGGGATCGGCACCATCGGCCTGGTGGTGATCGCCCTGTTCGGCGCGCTGGTGGTGACCGCCGGGCTCGAGACCGCCCGCTCGGCCGACGACCGGGCCACGGGTCGCGAGGAGCTGATCAGTCAGATCGCCGACCGCCGCACGCTGGTGGAGGAGCGCCGGGCCCGGGTCGAGACCCTGCGCGCGGAGAACGAGGAACTCGAGACCAGCCTGATCGAGGAGACCTCGGCCGGCCGCGCCCTGACGACCCGGGTGGCCCGGCTGCGGATGGCGACCGGGTTGGTCCGCGTGCGCGGATCGGGCGTCAAGGTGGTCGTCGACGATGCGGAGGGCGCCGATACCGACGTCGAACGGGTCCTCGACGCCGACCTGCAGAAGCTCGCGAACGCGCTGTGGGCGGCCGGGGCGGAGGCGATGGCCATCAACGGCAGGCGGGTCACCGCGCTCACGGCGATCCGGCAGGCGGGACCGGCGATCACGGTGAACTACCAGGCGATCAGACGCCCGTATGTCGTGGAAGCGATCGGCGATCCGGATACGATCCCAGCACGATTCGTCGACACCCGGCACGGTGCCGAGTGGTTCGACCTGCAACGGGCGGTGGGTTTGCGCTTCACGATGACTCCGGAGGATGACCTGACCTTGCCGGCAGCTGCCGACTTCAGGCTGCGCTATGCCACGAGCGTGCAGGTGGACGCCCGATGATCGCCGCGCTCGGTCTCCTCATCGGGCTCCTGGCGGGTCTCCTGCTCCAGCCCGAGGTCCCGCTGTGGCTCGAGCCGTACCTCCCCATCGCGGTGGTCGCAGCGCTCGACGCCGTCTTCGGTGCGCTGCGCGCCTTCCTCGACGGGATCTTCGACGACAAGGTGTTCGTCGTCTCCTTCACCAGCAACGTGCTCATCGCCGCGCTGATCGTCTACCTCGGCGACCAGCTCGGGGTCGGTGGCCAGCTGTCGACCGGCGTGATCGTCGTCCTCGGGATCCGGATCTTCTCCAACGTCGCGGCCATCCGCCGCCATCTGTTCCATGCCTGAGCACGAGCAGCCGGATCAGCCCGAGCGGGACGACACTGTCGCCGGCGCGGGGGACCAGCCGGTCGAGACCGGCCGGGACCGGCTCGTCCAGGCGATCCGCAAGCCGACCCGCCGCCAGGTCGGCGTCGCGGTGATCCTGGCGATCCTGGGCTTCTCCGCCGCGGTCCAGGTCCGCTCCACCGAAGCCGCCACGACCTATCCGGGCATGCGACAGGAGGACCTCGTCCAGGTCCTCAACAACCTCTCGGCCGCCGCACAGCGGGCGGAGAACGACATCAACCAGCTCGAGCAGGCCCAGTCCTCGCTGCTGAGCAACCGCGACAGCCGCGCGGCGGCGATCTCGCGGGCGCGGGAGCAGGCCGACGCGCTGGCCATCCTGGCCGGGACGGTCCCGGCGACGGGCCCCGGCATCCGGGTGACGGTCACCGACGAGTCGGGTCAGATCAAGATCGACCAGCTGCTGAACGCCCTGCAGGAGCTGCGCGATGCCGGTGCCGAGGCGATCGAGATCAACGACGCGGTCCGGGTCGTCGCGCAGACGGCGCTCGACGACGGGACCGCCGCGGGCGAGCCCGGTCGGATCATCGTCGACGGCCAGGAGCTCGCGCAGCCGTACGTGATCGAGGCGATCGGCAACCCGCAGACGCTCGCGACCGCGCTCGAGATCTTCGGCGGGTTCCTCGAGCAGGTCGAGCAGGTCAGCGCGCGGGCGGTCGTCAAGGAGCTCGACGAGGTCGAGATCGCCAGTGTCCGGGAGATCGCGACCTCGGAGTACGCGACCCCGGTCGAGGACGAGTAGCCTCTCCCACCCGAGCACCCCCAAGGATCGGAGCGCCGATGTACCCCGAGGACCTCAAGTACACCAGCGAGCACGAGTGGGTGCGCCCCGGCGCCAGCGTGCGGGTCGGTATCACCTCCTACGCCCAGGACGCGCTGGGCGACATCGTCTTCGTCTCCCTGCCCGCCGTCGGCGACACGGTCGAGGCCGGCGCCGCGATCGGTGAGCTGGAGTCGACCAAGTCCGTCAGCGACCTCTACGCCCCCGTCTCCGGCGAGGTCACCGCACGCAACGAGGCGCTCGACGCCACGCCCGAACTGGTCAACTCCGACCCGTACGGCGAGGGCTGGCTCTTCGAGCTCACCCCGAGCGACCCGGCGCAGGTCGAGGGGCTCCTCGACGCCGCCGGCTATCAGGCCCAGCTCGACACCTGAGTTCACGCCTGCCTGATAGGTTTTCGGTCAACCATCAACCTCGACTGTCGCTTGAGGGTTGCGACGGTCGGTCGCGGGAGGAAGCCATGCCGTTCTGCACCCAGTGCGGACACCAGAACCCGGACGATGCTCGGTTCTGTGCCCAGTGCGGCACGCGCCTGCAGCAGGCGCCCGCTCCCGCGGCGGACTCGCCCAGCGAGACGACCGCGACCATCACCTTCGGCGCACCGGCGCGGGGCGAGGGCGACGACGGCGCGCTCAACGAGGCCGACGCCGCGGCCGTCGACGCGCTGCCGGCCGGCAGCGCGCTGCTGGTCGTCCAACGCGGTCCGGGCGCCGGCAGCCGGTTCCTGCTCGACACCGAGCAGGTCCACGCCGGCCGCCACCCCGAGAGCGAGATCTTCCTCGATGACGTGACCGTGTCCCGTCGGCACGCGGAGTTCCGCCGCAGTGCGGAGGGCTTTTCGGTCAGCGACGTCGGCAGCCTCAACGGCACCTACGTCAACCGCGACCGGATCGACGGGTCGGTGCTGCTGCAGAACGGCGACGAGGTGCAGATCGGCAAGTTCCGGCTGGTGTTCTTCGCCAGCAGCCAGGGCTGACCATCGTGGCTCCGGTCTCCCGAGCCGAGGCGGCACGGGCGCGGATGAGCATCGGGGAGGTCCTCACCGCGCTGCGCGCGGACTTCCCCGACGTCAGCATCTCCAAGATCCGCTTCCTCGAGGCGGAGGGGCTGGTCGAGCCCGAACGCACCCAGGCCGGCTACCGGAAGTTCTCCCCGGCCGACGTCGAGCGGCTGCGGTACGTGCTGATCTGCCAGCGCGAGCACTACCTCCCGCTCAAGGTCATCAAGGAGCACCTCGACGCGATCGACCGCGGCCTCGAGCCGCCGGAGGTCCCCGGCGCCGCTCCCCGCGTCCCGGTCGCGGTCCTGCGCACCGACGCCCCCGATCCGGCCAGCTTCGCCGCCGAACCCAGCGATCTGCGGTTGACGCGGACCGAACTGCTCGAGGCCGCCGGGATCGGGGAGGACCTGCTCGCCGACCTCGAGGGGTTCGGTCTGGTCCGCGCCCGGCCGGGCAGCCGGGCGCCGTACGACGCGGACGCGGTGCTGATCGCGCGCACCGCCGGCGAGCTCGCGGCGTACGGCGTCGAGGCGCGGCACCTGCGGTCGTTCCGGACCGCCGCGGACCGCGAGATCGGACTGGTGGAGCAGGTCGTCGAGCCGCTGCGGCGCAGCCGTGATGCCGGTGCCCAGGGGCGTGCGGAGGAGACGGTCAGCCAGATGGCGGCGCTGTCGGTGCAGCTGCACGCGGCCCTGGTACGGGCCGGACTGCGCAGCCGCTGAGCGCTTCCGGGCACGGAGTAGGCTGACGACGTGCATGAGGTAGATGTCATCGGTGTCCGGGTCGAGATGCCCTCGAACAACCCGATCGTGCTCCTGCGCGAGTCCACCGGCGAGCGGTACCTCCCGATCTGGATCGGGGCGGTGGAGGCGACCGCCATCGCGTTCGCCCAGCAGGGCGTGGTGCCCCCGCGGCCGCTCACCCACGACCTGATCCGCGACCTGCTCGAGGCGACCGGCAACGCCCTGACCGAGGTCCGGATCACCGAGATGCGCGACAACGTGTTCTACGCGACCCTGGTCCTCGCCTCGGGCATCGAGGTCAGCGCCCGTCCCTCCGACTCCATCGCCCTGGCGCTGCGCACCGGTGCGCGGATCGTCTGCGCCGAGGAGGTGTTGGCCGAGGCCGGGGTCGAGGTCCCCGACGAGCAGGACGACGAGGTCGAGAAGTTCCGCGAGTTCCTCGACCATGTCTCGCCGGAGGACTTCGAGCAGGGCTGAGGGGCAACCCTCAACCTCAACTTGAGGGTGCGACACACCGGCGCGGCGCGGCCACATGTCGTTGACCAGCACCCGACGGCGTCCTACCGTGAGGGATGTCTTCGCTGTAACTCCATCGCTGTGCTCTGTCCCAGGGTCGGCGACTTCCCCCTCGGAGTCACGCAGAGCGAAGGAAAGCTGGAGGACCAGGTGGGCACAGTGAACGACGCCGGTGGGCGCCGCGAGGGCGACGAGGCACAGGTCGAGGCCACGATGCTGGCCGAGGAGCAGGGTCTGCTCTTCACCGAGGACGTCTCGCCGTTGCCGAGCGACACCGGCTACCGTGGGCCCACCGCCTGCAACGCCGCGGGCATCACCTACCGCCAGCTCGACTACTGGGCCCGCACCGGGTTGGTCGAGCCGACCATCCGCGGAGCTGCGGGGTCGGGCAGCCAGCGCCTGTACTCCTTCCGCGACATCCTGCTGCTCAAGGTGATCAAGCGGCTCCTCGACGCCGGCATCTCGCTGCAGCAGATCCGCACCGCGATCCAGCACCTGCGCGAGCGCGGCACCGACGACCTGACGCAGGTGACCCTGATGAGCGACGGCGCCACGGTCTATGAGTGCACCAGCGACCACGAGGTGATCGACCTGCTGCAGGGCGGTCAGGGCGTGTTCGGCATCGCGATCGGCGGCGTGTGGCGCGAGATCGAGGGGACCCTCGCCGAGCTGCCCAGCGAGCGTGCGGCAGACGACGCCGGCTCCGCGGCGGCCGACGAGCTCGCGGCGCGGCGGCGCGCCAAGCAGGTCGGCTGACGCTGCTACCGTAGGCACCGCCGACGAGCCCGCGCGGGAGAGACTCCGCCGCGAGCGGAGCGCCGAAGGGGCAATTCCTCCCCGGAACCTCTCAGGTGCCCAGGACCGCGTGGTCGAGGCGACTCTGGAGGACCCGCCCGCGGGAACGACAGAGGGGGAGGGCAGTCCGCCCACGCCGCTGCTCCCCGGGAGTCCCCTTGTCCGACCGTTCCGCGCCCGCCCCCCTGCTCGCCGCCGACGCCTTCGTCGACCGCCACATCGGTCCGGACCGCGACCAGGTCGGCACGATGCTCGAAACGCTGGGCTTCGACTCCCTCGAGGAGCTGATGGACGCCGCGGTGCCGCCGCGGATCCGCTCCCCGCACCCGCTCGGGCTGCCCGGGGCGGCGAGCGAGCGGGACGCCGCGCGCGAACTCGCCGACCTGGCGGCGCGCAACCGTCCGGCCGAGGCGATGATCGGGCTGGGCTACCACGGCACGATCACCCCGCCGGTCATCAAGCGCAACGTGCTCGAGGACCCCGCCTGGTACACCGCCTACACGCCCTACCAGCCGGAGATCTCCCAGGGACGGCTCGAGGCCCTGCTGAACTTCCAGACGATGGTCGGCGACCTGACCGGTCTCCCCACCGCCAACGCGTCGCTGCTCGACGAGGGCACGGCGGCCGCCGAGGCGATGACCCTGGTACGACGGGTGAAGCGCACCCAGGAGGGGCCGTGCGTGATCGACGCCGACGCGCTGCCCCAGACCATCGAGGTGGTCCGGACGCGCGCGGCTGCGATGGGGATCGAGGTCCGCGTCCAGGACCTCGACGACCTCACCGCTGAGGACCTCCCCGACGACGTGTGCGGGGTGCTGGTGCAGTACCCCGGCGCCTCCGGCCGCGTGCGGGATCCGCGCCCGGCGATCGAGGCCGTGCACGCCCGCGGCGGCCTGGCCGTCGTCGCGGCGGATCTGCTCGCCCTCACCCTGCTCGAGGCGCCCGGCCACTGGGGAGCCGATGTCGTGGTCGGCTCGACCCAGCGGTTCGGTGTGCCGTTGTTCTACGGCGGCCCGCACGCGGCCTACATGGCGGTGGCCGGCGGACTGGAGCGGCACCTCCCGGGCAGGCTGGTGGGTGTCTCGGTCGACGACGCGGGGCGCCCGGCGTACCGGCTCTCGCTGCAGACCCGCGAGCAGCACATCCGGCGGGACCGGGCGACCAGCAACATCTGCACGGCCCAGGTCCTGCTGGCCGTGGTCGCATCGATGTACGCCGTCTACCACGGCCCGGCCGGTCTGCGCCGGATCGGGGAGCGGGTGCACCGGTGCGCCGCGACGCTCGCGGCGGCGTTGCGGGCCGGTGGCCTCGAGATCGAGCACGCCGAGTTCTTCGACACCGTCGTGGTCCGGGTGCCGCAGCGCGCGGACGCCGTCGTCGACGAGGCTCGCACCCGCGGGATCCACGTGCTGCGGATCGACGCCGACCGGGTAGGGGTCTCCGCCTCCGAGACCACCACCCTCGACGTCCTCGACCGCCTCGTCGGGGCGTTCGGCCTCGAGCCCGTCGACTGGGACGACCTCGCGCGCCGCACCGACGCCGCGCTGCCCGCGTCGCTGCTGCGGCACAGCACCTTCCTCGAGCACCCGGTGTTCAACACCCACCACTCCGAGACCGCCATGCTGCGCTACATCTCGCGGCTCGCGCGTCGCGACTACGCCCTCGATCGCGGCATGATCCCGCTCGGCTCGTGCACGATGAAGCTCAACGCCACCACCGAGATGGAGCCGATCGGGCTGCCGGGGTTCGCCGACCTGCACCCGTTCGCGCCCGCCGAGGACGCCGCGGGCTACCACGAGATGATCGCGCAGTTGGAGTCCTGGCTGGCCGAGGTGACCGGCTACGCGGCCGTCTCCATCCAGCCCAACGCCGGCTCGCAGGGCGAACTGGCCGGGCTGCTGGCGATCCGCGCCTACCACCGCGACCGCGGCGAGGCCGCCCGCGACGTCTGCCTCATCCCGTCCTCGGCGCACGGGACCAACGCGGCGTCGGCGGTGATGGCGGGCATGCGGGTCGTGGTCGTCGGTGCCGCCGAGGACGGCTCGGTCGACCTCGACGACCTGCGCGCCAAGTGCGAGCAGCACAGCGACCGGCTCGCCGCGATCATGGTGACCTACCCGTCGACCCACGGCGCCTACGAGGACGGGATCTCCGCGCTCTGCGAGGTCGTCCACGCGCACGGCGGCCAGGTCTATGTCGACGGCGCGAATCTCAACGCCCTGGTTGGCTACGCCCGCCCGGGGGTCTTCGGCGGGGACGTCTCCCACCTCAACCTCCACAAGACGTTCTGCATCCCGCACGGCGGTGGCGGCCCGGGCGTCGGCCCGGTCGCGGTCGCCGCGCACCTCGCGCCGTACCTCCCCACCCACGGGATGCACCCGGACCCCGCGCGGCGTGCCGGCATCGGCCCGATCAGCGCCGCGCCCTACGGCTCGGCGGGCATCCTGCCGATCTCGTGGGCCTACGTCCGGATGATGGGAGGCGAGGGTCTGACCCGGGCCACCGCGGTCGCGGTGCTCGCGGCGAACTACGTCGCCCACCGGCTCGAGGACCACTACCCGGTGCTCTACCGCGGCCACGGCGGGCTGGTCGCGCACGAGTGCATCCTCGATCTGCGCGGCCTCACCAAGGCCAGCGGGGTGAGTGTCGACGACGTCGCCAAGCGGCTGATCGACTACGGGTTCCACGCCCCGACGATGAGCTTCCCCGTCGCCGGCACCCTGATGGTCGAGCCCACCGAGTCCGAGGACCTCGCCGAACTCGACCGGTTCTGCGAGGCGATGATCGCGATCCGGCAGGAGATCGCCCGGGTCGAGGCGGGGGAGTGGGCGGCCGATGCCTCGCCGTTGCGCCGCGCGCCGCACACGGCCGACGCGGTCACCGGGGCGTGGGACCGGGACTACGAGCGCCGGACCGGCGCGTTCCCGCTGGGCGCCGACCCCGACAAGTACTGGCCGCCGGTCGGCCGCATCGACCAGGCGTACGGTGACCGCAACCTGGTCTGCGCGTGCCCGCCACCCGAGGCGTTCGGTGAGTGACCCACGGTCCCTGATCGCTCACCTGCAGCGGTCCGGCCGGCTCCCCTCGCTGGTGCTGGGTGTGCTGCGGGCGGGAGAGCTGGCCTGGAGCGGTGGCGCCGGCGACGTGCCGGGCCCCGTGCTCGCGACGCGCTACCGGATCGGTTCGATCACCAAGACCCTGGTCGCGGTGGCCGTGCTCCGGCTGCGCGACGAGGGGCTGGTCGACCTCGACGACCCGCTCGGCCGCTACCTGCCCGACGCGGGGTACGGCGCCGTCACGCTCCGGCAACTGCTCGCCCACACCGGTGGACTCCAGAGCGAGCCCGTCGGGCCGTGGTGGGAGCGGTCGCCCGGCGTCGACCGGGCGCGGCTGCTGGTGGCCAATGACGGCGCCGGCGCGGTCGCCGATCCGGGGGAGTGGTTCCACTACTCCAACCTCGGCTACGCCTTCCTCGGCGCAGTCCTGGAGGAGGTCCGAGGGCGCGGCTGGTGGGACGTCGTCCGCGACGAGGTCCTGGCGCCGCTGGGGATGGACGCGACCAGCTACGACGCCGTCGCGCCCGCTGCCCAGGGCACCAGCGTCGACCACTTCCGGAGCACGCTGGTCGAGGAGCCGCACCATGACACCGGCGCGATGGCGCCGGCCGGTCAGGCCTGGAGCACGCTCGGGGATCTCGCCCGGTGGGCGGACTTCCTGGCCTCCGGTCACCCCGACGTCCTGTCCGCCCGGACGTTGGCGGAGATGAGTCGCCGGCAGCCGCCGGCACCGTCGTACGGCCTGGGGCTGCGGTTGGTCGACGACGGGGATCGGATCTGGGTCGGGCACACCGGCTCGATGCCGGGTTTCCTGGCCTCCTGCTTCGTCGACCGGGCCACGGGCGACGGCGTGGTCGCCCTGGCCAACGCGACGATCGGGCTCCCCACCGCCGAGCTGCCCGGGCTCGTGCACGCGCGAACGGCCCCCACGACGCCCTCCGCCTCCCCGGCCCCGGCCCGGCCCTGGCGTCCGAGTGGCGATGTGCCGGCACCGGTCGATGAGCTCGCGGGACTGTGGTTCTGGGGCACGACCGCGGTGGAGCTGCGGTGGAGCGACGAGCGCCTCGAACTGCGCACCCTCGCCAACGGCGCGCACACCGACACCTTCACCGTCGCCGACGACGGCACGCTCCGGGGTGTCGAGGGCTACCACCGCGGCGAGGTGCTGCGGGTCCACCGCGCCACCGACGGCACCGTCGACCGGCTGGAGTGCGCGACGTTCGTCTACACGCGCACCCCGTACGGCCGCTGAGCCCTCAGCGGGCCTGCGACACGCTCGACATGTTGAAGTCGGGCACCCGCAGCGCCGGCGTGGCGGTGCGGGAGAAGTAGTCGCCCCACTCGCGCGAGAAGCTCAGGGTCGTCTCCGAGGCGGAGGTGAACCGCTCCAGCAGGCTCAACGGCGACTCGTTGAACCGGAAGTTGTTCACTGCGCCGGTGATCTCGCCGTTCTCGACCAGATAGACGCCGTCGCGGGTGAGCCCGGTGAGCAGCAGCGTCTGCGGGTCGACCTCGCGGATGTACCACAGGCAGGTCAGCAGCAGACCGCGCTCGACCCCGGCGACGAGGTCCTCGGTGCGGCCCGCACCGCCGTCGACGTCGAGGACCAGGTTGTCCACACCGTACGTCGCGGGCGCGCCGGTCAGCGAGGCGGAGTGGCGGGTCTGCAGCAGCGAGGTGAGCTCGCCGTCGCGGATCCAGTCGGTCGCGGCCAGGGACTGACCGTTGTCGAAGACCGAGCTCGTCGGACCCGACGAGGGCGCGATCACGAACGGTGCTGCCTCCAGACCGGGGTGCGCCGGGTCGGAGTGCAGCCGCACCGACGGCTGCACGATCCGCTCGCCGAGCCGGGTGCCGCCGCCGGGGCGGGAGAAGACCGTCTGCCCGTCGTGGGCCAGCCGCCCCGATGCGGTCCAGTAGGCGTAGATCATCAGGTCGGCCACCGCGGTGGGCGGGAGGATGGTGTCGTAGCGACCGGCCGGGAGGTCGACCGAGCGTTGCGACCAGCGGAGGCGGCGCGCCAGCTCCGCGTCGAGTGCGTGCGCATCGACGTCGGTGAAGTCGCGGGTGGCCCCGCCGACCCAGGCGCTCTGGGTCAGGGCGGCGTCCTTCCCGGTGCAGCCGTAGTGGCCGGTGGGCTGGACGTGCCGCAGTCGCAACCCGGTGGAGGAGCCGAGGTAGGTGGTGGTCACCTCGTGGTCGACGAACCCGTAGAGGATCCGGTCCTCGGCCTGCGCCCGGCTGAACGCCTCGCCCAGCGCCGGCGCGAAGGTGTCGTAGACCCGGATCGAGGTCGGGACCGGCGGGTCGTCCCAATCGTTGCTGGTGCGGTCGCGCGCCAGCTCGGCGACGTCCTCCGCCGGCGGCGCGTCGGCGGCCGAGGCGTCGGCCGCTGCCACGAGCGCCTCCACCTGGTCGACCGTCGCCACGCTGCCGCTGACCGACGCGGTGCGCGCGCCGTTGAACGCGACGACGGTGACGTCGATGTCGTGCATGACGCCGTTGGTCGTCAGGGTGTTGTTGGCCCAGCGCAGATTCGCGCTCGTGGTGTCGGCGACGATCACGACCGTGTCGTCCGAACGTGAGGCGGCGAGCGCCTTCTCGACGAGGTGCTGAGGGGTCACGGAGGTCGCCATCACTGCTCCTGGCTGCCGGCTTCGGCGGTCGTGTTGAGGATGTTGACGTCGCGGAACAACGCCGACGGGCACCCGTGGCTCACGGACGCCACCTGGCCGGGCTGGGCCTTGCCGCAGTTGAACGCGCCGCCGAGCTCCCAGGTCTGCGGGCCGCCGACGGCCTCCATCGAACCCCAGAAGTCGGTCGTCGTGGCCTGGTAGGCGACGTCGCGCAGCATGCCGTCGAGTCGGCCGTCGCGGATCGCGTAGAACCGTTGGCCGGTGAACTGGAAGTTGTAGCGCTGCATGTCGATCGACCACGACTTGTCGCCCACGACATAGATGCCGCGCTCGACCCGGCCGATCAGCTCCTCGGTGTCGGGCCCGTCGGGGGCCGGCTGCAGGCTGACGTTGGCCATGCGTTGGATCGGGATGTGCCCGGGGGAGTCGGCGTACGCGCACCCGTTGGAGCGCTCGATGCCGTTGGCCGCCGCCATCGCCCGGTCGAGCTGGTAGCCGACCAGGACTCCGTCCTTGACGATGTCCCACTGCTGGCCGGCCACCCCCTCGTCGTCGTAGCCCACGGTCGAGAGCCCGTGGTGCACGGTGCGGTCGCCGGTGACGTTCATGACCGGGGTGCCGTACTGCAGCGACCCGAGCTTGTCGGGAGTCGCGAAGGAGGTGCCGGCGTAGTTGGCCTCGTAGCCCAGCGCCCGGTCGAGCTCGGTGGCGTGCCCGATCGACTCGTGGATGGTCAGCCACAGGTTGGAGGGATGGATGACCAGGTCGTAGCGGCCCGCCTCGACGCTGGGCGCGGCGAGCTTCTCCTCCAGCAGCGCGGGCAGCTCGTCGAGCTCGGCGCGCCAGTCGCGCAGGTCGCCGGTGAGGTACTCCCACCCGCGACCGACCGGGGGCGCGATGGTGCGCATGGAGTCGAACCCGGACGGGCCGGACCCGTGGACCTCGAACTCCGGCTCGAGCCGGACCCGCTGCTGGGTGGTGATCGTGCCGCGGAGGTCGGCGTAGAACTTGTTCTCCTGCACCTGCTTGAGCAGGCCGGTGGAGTGCTGCACCGGGCCACGGCCCAGGAGCGAGCCGGTCCACTCGGTCAGCAGCGCCACCTTCTCGGCCAGCGGCACCTCGAGCGGGTTCACGTCGTAGGCCGAGACCCACTCGACATCGTCGTAGACGGGCTCGTCGGCCAGCTGCACCGGTTCGCGGGTCATCGCCTGGGCGACCTGGGCGACGGCGAGCGCGGTCTCGGCCACGGCGACGGCGGCCTCCTCGCTGAGCGTGACCCCGGAGGCGAACCCCCAGGCGCCCTGGTGGACCACCCGGACCGCGTACCCGAGCACCTCGCGGTCGGCGGCGCCCTCGAGCCTGCCGTCCCGGACCGTCAGGTCCTGGTAGCGCAGGCGCTCGAACCGGAAGTCGGCGTGGGTGGCGCCGAAGTCGCGGGCCCGGCTCAGCGCCGCATCGGCCAGCCGCCGGTAGGGCAGCGCGGTGAAGGTGGGATCAACGGGATGGGAGGGACCGGCTGAGGTCATGCGGCGAGGTTACCCGGGACCCCGAACGGGTCTTCTCGACGCGTACCTGCACGGGGATCCGCGCCCGCATCTCGCTGACGTGGCTGACCACGCCGACACTGCGTCCCCCGGCGCGCAGCTCATCGAGTCGGTCGAGGACGTCGTCGAGCGTGTCGGCGTCGAGCATTCCGAACCCCTCGTCGATGAAGAGCGTCTCGAGTTCGACACCGCCGCTCTCGTGGGCGATCACATCGGCGAGTCCGAGGGCGAGGGTGAGGGCGACGACGAACATCTCGCCGCCCGAGAGCGACGAGGGAGACCGGGCGACGCCGGTCCACTGGTCGAGGACCTCGAGGTCCAGACCGGCGCGGGTACGCCGTGAGGCCGCGCGGTCGGTGCGGCGCAGCAGGAAGCGGCGGTCACGCATCCGCACCAGGCGCAGGTTGGCCGCCTCGACGACCTGGTCGAGCCGGGTGGCCAGGACGTAGGCGGACAGCCGCATCTGCAGCCGGTTGTCGGCGCTGGTGCCGCGCACCAGCCGGCTGAGCCCGTCGGCGTGCCGCTGCTCCTCGGCCACGGGCAGCCAGTGGGCGATCGCGTCGTCCAGGCGGGTGGCGAGGTCGTCGGCCGCCGTCCGGGTCTCGGCGGTGGTGGCCTGGACGCGCTCGGCCGCCTGCACCTGCTCCTCGGCCGCCGCCACGGCCGCGCGGGCGGCCTCCGCGGCGCGGGCAGCGGCCTCGGCATCGCCCGGGT
>JAJUGK010000066.1 GCA_029268205.1 Nocardioidaceae bacterium | reverse complement strand
CGGCGAGCTCGTCGCCGAGCCGGGCGACCCGCAGCCCGGCGACCGTCGCGCGGATCTCGGCCAGCGCCTCGCGGGTGAGTGACTGGATCTCGGCGAGTTCGGCCTTCGCGCGGGCGGGGTCACGGTCGATCAGGCGCTCGGCGAGCTCGGCCTTCGTGGTGACCACGGTGAGGCTGTGCCCGAGCACGTCGTGGACATCGCGCGCGACCCGTTCCCGCTCGGCGACCAGGTTCGCCTCCTCGGCCATCTCCTGGGCGAGATGGCCGCGCTCCTCCAGCACCCGCGTGAGCACCAGGGCGAGCGTCACCCCGATCAGCAGCGGGACCAGGAACCACAGGCCCTCGTAGCCATCGGCGAACACGGCCAGGCCGACGGTGAGGGAGGTCGCCGCCGTGACGACCAGCGCGGCGAGCCGCAGCGGCGCCAGGAGCACCGCGTACGCGGTGACATAGATCGGCAGCCCGACCGCGGGCGCACCCAGGAACCCCAGGGTCAGGGCGGCGAGGACGGTCAGCGCGAGTACGCCCCGCCAGGGACGCCACCAGCCGGTCGAGCGGACGTGTGGGCGGTCCGCGACGACGAACCCGTGGACGTAGACCGCGACGAAGGCCGCGAGCAGCGCCAGAGCGACCACACGACGCCACCAGGGCAGGTCACCGGTGAAGACCTCGAGCACGGGGAAGATCAGGAAGACCAGCCAGATGGCTGCCATCGCCCATCCCCACCGGGCCCAGGGGTCGACGGCATGCACCGCCGGTTGCTGCGCAGCGCTCACTGGCGACCCCGGCCCCGGCGGACCAGCACAACCGCGGCGACGGCGAAGAGCGTGGCCCAGACCGAGACGTTGAGCAGGGGGATCCACAGCGGCTCCGGGTCGGTCAGTCCACCGCGACCGTCGACCAGCCGGCCCTCGGTGGCCGGGTAGCGCGCGAGGGCCACGTAGCCGTAGAGCGGGGTGAACTTCGCGACCGTCAGCAACGCTCCGGAGAGCGGGAGGAACAGGTTCCCGAGGAAGGCCATGATGACGATCATGCCGCTCGCCGCGCCCACCGCGGCCTCGGTACGGAACGCCATGCCGGCGCAGAGTCCGAAGAGCGCGAAGACGGTGGCACCGAGGACGATCGCGGCCAGGCTGACCACCCAGGTCCACGCCTCCGCCGAGGCACCGGTCAGCGCACCGAGCACGGCGATCAGGGCGATCGGCACCGCGGCCACAGCGACCGCGAGGAACGCCTTGACCGTCACGAACCCACGGTCGGGCAGCGGCGTGAGCCCGAGCTGGCGACCCCAGCCCTGCATGCGTTCGACCGCGGCCATCCCGCCGATGCCGACGGTGGCGGTGACCGCGCCGTACGCCGCCATCGAGACGAGGATGTAGAAGGCGACGTTGGCGTTGCCGACCGGCGCGTCCTTGTAGTCCTGCGCGGCACCGAAGACCAGGTAGAAGAACGCGGGCAGGATCGCGACGAAGAACAGGTTGACCCGGTCGCGGGCGAACCGCTTGAGCTCGAGTCCGGCGTAGGTGAGGTTCATCGGGGGTCCTCCTCGTGCGAGTGGCCGGTGAGGGCCATGAACGCGTCGTCGAGCGACGCCGTCTGGATCTCCAGGTCGATGCCGCCGAGGTCGGTCAGCAGGGACCGGGCGACCGCGTCGGAGTCGACGGCGAGTACGCGCAGGCGATCGCCCTGGACGCTCACGTCGGTGACGCCCTCCATGGCCTGCAGCGCGGCCACGACCGCTGTACGCCGCGGGGCCGGCACCGTCGCGTGCACGGTCCGGCCGGCCGCCTGCGCCCGGATCTGCGCGGTCGAGCCGTCGGCGATCACCCGCCCCTCGGCGACCAGCACGATCCGGTCGGCGAACGCGTCGGCCTCCTCCAGGTAGTGGGTGGCGAACACGACCGTCCGCCCGCGCGCCGCCTCCTCGTGCATCGCGCGCCAGAAGTCGCGTCGGGCGGCGACGTCCATGCCGGCCGTCGGCTCGTCGAGGACGAGCAGGTCCGGGTCGGGCAGCAGGGCCAGGGCGAACCGCAGCCGCTGCTGCTCGCCGCCGGAGCACTTGGAGACCATCCGCCCCTGCAGCGCGGTCAGCCCGGCGCGCTCGATGACCTCCTCGACCGGCGTGTGCTCGGCGTACATCGAGGCGATCAGGACGACCGTCTCGCGCACGGTCAGGTCGCGCAGCAACCCGCCGGTCTGCAACACCGCGGAGATGCGGCCGGCGGCCACCGCGTCGCGGGGGCGGAGACCGAAGACCCGGGCGGTGCCGGTGCTCGGCTCGGTCAGGCCGAGCACCATGTCGAGGGTGGTGGTCTTGCCGGCACCGTTGGGCCCGAGGAAGGCCACCACCTCGCCGCCGCGGATCGTGAGGTCGACGCCGCGGACGGCGTGCACCGGTCCGTCGGGAGTGCGGAAGGACTTCGTCAGTCCGGCCAGCTCGACGGCCGGGGCCGTGTCCGCGGCGATCGGGGCGGGCCGGGGTGTCGTATCGGTGGACATGGCTCTACCCTCACCCCGCAGGCCCCTCCCGCGCCTCCCCCTTGCGTCACGGATCGGGCATGACATCGGTCATCGGCGCCCCCTGCGCGACGTCATACGCCGCCGGCGAGGTGGGCGGCGCGGGCGAGCACGGCGTCGGTCATCGGCTCGGTCAGCCGGCCGGTGAAGGTGTTCTGCTGCGAGGGGTGGTAGCAGCCGAGCAGGGTGACGTCGGCCGACCCGTCGGGAGCGGCGGCGACGACCTCGGCACCGTGCCCGAACGTCGCCGGAGCCGGTACGTCGTACCCCCTGCCGCGCAGGGCCCGGATCCCGGCGTGCCAGCCGAACGCACCGAGGCAGACCAGCACCCGCATCGTCGGTGCGAGCAACTCCAGCTCCCGGTCCAGCCAGGGCGCGCAGGTGTCGCGCTCGACCGGGGTGGGCTTGTTGGCCGGGGGCGCGCAGCGCACGGCCGCCAGCACCCGTACGCCGTGCAGCTCCAGGCCGTCACCGAGGTGCGTGCTGGTGGACTGGTTGGCGAGTCCGGCCCGGTGCAGCGCGGCGAACAGCCAGTCGCCGGACCGGTCGCCGGTGAAGACCCGGCCGGTGCGGTTGGCGCCGTGGGCGGCCGGGGCGAGACCGAGTACGCCGATTCGGGCGTCGGCGGGCCCGAAGCCCGGGACCGGGCGCCCCCAGTAGTCCTGGTCGCGGAAGGCCGCGCGCTTGTCGCGGGCCACCTGCTCGCGCCAGCGGACCAGGCGCGGGCAGGCGAAGCAGTCGATGATCGCGGCATCGAGCTCCGTCAGGTCACCGGCCAGTCGCGCACGCTGCCGCACGCCGCCCGGGCTGCGGACGGGGCCGGTCAGTGGCGGCCCTTGTCCCGGGCGGCCGCGTCCCACTCGCTCGCGGTCGGCTCTCCGGTGGCGGACTCGCCGGAGGCGGCGACGTGCTCCTCCTCCGGCGCAACCGTGAAGTCATGACCGCGCTCCGCCTCGGCCTGCTGCCGGATCTCGCGCGCCTCGCGCACCATGCCGGCCTCCTTCTCCTCGGCCTTCTCGATGCCCGAGGTGTCGCGCGCCGGCAGCTGGATCGCCACCTCGGCGGCGATGCCCGCCTGCAGCTCACGACCGCGCTCGAGCTCGGCGTCGAGCTCGGCGCCGAAGAGCAGCGCGAGGTTGGTCAGCCACAGCCACAGCAGGAAGATCACCACGCCGGCCAGCGAGCCGTAGGTGGAGTTGTAGGAGCTGAAGTTGGCGACGTAGAGGCCGAACCCGGCCGAGCCCAGCGCCCACACCACGAGCGCGACGAGCGCGCCGACCGAGAGCCAGCGGAACTTCGGCTGCTTGACGTTGGGGGTGCTGTAGTAGAGCAGCGCCACGATCAGGACCACGACGCCCAGCAGCACCGGCCACTTGGCGATGTTCCACACCTGCACGGCCGTCCCGCCCAGCCCGATGGCACCGCCGATCGCCTCGGCGACCGGGCCGGAGACGACCAGCAGCAGCAGTGCGAGCGCGACCAGCACGACGGTCACCAGGGTCACGAGCATCATCGTGGGACGCAGCTTCCAGAACGGGCGCCCCTCCGCGATCTCGTAGATGCGGTTCATCGCCCGCCCGAACGCACCGACGTAGCCCGAGGCCGACCACAGCGCACCGAGCAGACCGACGATCAGGGCGAACCCCGCGGTCTGGGAGGAGGCGATGTTCTCGATCACCGGGCGGACCGACTCGGTGGTCTCGGGGGTGGTGAGGTCCTCGACGATGTCGAGGACGGTGGTGATCGACTTCTCCGCCTGCCCGACCAGCCCGAGCAACGAGCTGAGCGCGATCAGCGCCGGGAACAGCGCCAGCACGGAGTAGTACGTCAGCGCAGCGGCCAGGTCGGTGCACTGGTCCTGGGAGAACTCCCGCACCGTGCGCTTGAGCACGTGCTTCCACGATGGCTTCGACAGGTCCTGCGGCCCGTCGGGCTTGCGCGGGTCGTCGGGGTCGGGCGCGGCAGCCTGCGTCGGCGGCTGCAGGCGCTCGGCGGCGCGGTCCACATCGTCTCGGCTCACACCTGAGCCGTACCCCCCGCCCGTCGTCGACTAACCGACCGCGCTACCCCACCAGCGACCAGGCGATCCCGTCGAGGATGTCGGCCTCGGAGACCCGGAGCTGCTCGACGCCGGTGCGCGCGAGGATCCGCTCCAGGATCAGCGCGCCGGCGCCGATGACGTCGGCGCGACCGGGGTGTAGGAACGGCAGCGCCCGCCGCTCGGCGACCGTCGAGCCGAGCAGCCGCTGCGCGACGCGGGCGACGTCGGCCACCGGCAGCACCGAGGCGTCGATCGCCTCCCGGTCGTAGGAGTCCAGCCCGAGCACGTCGGCGGCAATGGTGGTGATGGTGCCCGCCACGCCGATGACCGTGCCGGCGGCCGACAGGTCGACGGGGGCGGCGTCGAGCGCGGCCTCGATGTCAGCCGTCGCCGCGGCGACCTGGGCGGCCGTGGGCGGGTCGTCGGCCAGGTGCCGCTCGGTGAGCCGCACCGCGCCGACGTCCATCGAGCAGGCGGCGTTGCCGGGCGCGTCCGGGTCGAAGGGGGCGTACGCCATGCCGCGCACCAGCTCGGTCGACCCGCCCCCGATGTCGACCACCAGGAACGGACCCGGCAGCCCATCGGGCAGGCCCCGGGTGGCGCCGGCGAACGACAGCCGCGCCTCCTCGTCGCCGCTGACGACCTCGGGAGTCACCCCCAGGCGGGCCTGGACACCGGCGACGAAGTCCGCGGCGTTGCGGGCGTCGCGCGCCGCGCTGGTCGCGCAGAACCGCAACCGCTCCGCGCCGTGGTCGGCGATGAGGGCGGCGTACTCGTCCAGGGCGGCGAACAGCCGCGCGAGGGCATCGGGATGGAGCTCGCCGGTGCGGTCGACATCCTGGCCGAGCCGCACCATCCGCATCGTGCGCAGGTGTTCGACGGCCGCCCCGTCGGGCTCCAGGTCGGCGATCAGCAGCTTGACGGTGTTGGTGCCGCAGTCGATCGCGGCGACCCGGGTCACTCCGCGTCCTCGCCCACGCACGGTCCCGCGGCCCAGAACTCCCCGAGCGCGTCGAGCACCTCGTCGCCGAGCGGGTTGACGCCGCGCCCCTGCGCCAACGACTGACCGGCCAGCACGTGCAGGCACTTGACCCGGTCGGGCATGCCGCCGGCGGACACCCCGGCGATCTCGGGGACCTCGCCGATCTCGGCGCGCGCGGCGAGGTAGGCCTCGTGCGCGCGGCGGTAGGCCGCCGCGAGCTCGGGGTCCTCCGCGAGCCGCGCGGTCATCTCGCGCATCAGTCCCGACCCCTCCAGGGTGCCGATCAGCGACGCCGCGCGGGGGCAGGTGAGGTAGTAGGTGGTCGGGAACGGGGTGCCGTCGGGCAGCCGCGGCTCGGTGGTGACCACGTCGGGGTTGCCGCAGGGGCACCGGTGGCCCACGGCATGGATGCCGCGGGGTTCGCGGCCCAGCTGCGCGGCGACGATCTGCTCGTCGCGGGGGTCGATGCTCACGGGGTGGTGGACCTCTGCTGCTTCTGCTTCGGGGCGCGGATCCGCTCCGCGGGCTGGTCCTGCTCGTCCTCCGGCGGGGCGTCGGCGGCCTCGACGGCGCCCCAGGCCTTCTCCCACCACGCCGGCGGGGTCTCGTCGGCGGGGTCGGGCTCGCTGAGCATCGCCTCCGGCGCGAGCGGCTCACCGTCGCGCCCGATCACCTGGTAGGAGGTCTCCCCCGGCATCACGAACCCGAGCCGCTTGCGCGCCTGGGTCTCGACGTACGCCGGGTCCTGCCAGCGCCGCTTCTCCCGCTTCAGCTCCGCGATCGCCTCCTTCGAGGCCGTGATCGAGGCACGCAGATCGCTGAGGTGTCGCTGCTGCTCGAGGTGGGCGCGCATGCTCGAGGCCCACGACACCGCGAGCACACCGAGCACGACCAGCAGCACCACCGCGCGTCCGGTGGGCCGGGAGCGCTGCGACGCGGCAGGGGTGCTCCGCCCCGCGGCGACCGGGCGGGGCCGCGACGTGCGGACGCCGGGACGGCCGCCCGGGGAGACCGGGCGGCGCGACGACGTACGACGATCGGCCACCGACCGATTCTCCCTCAGGAGGCGGTGAACCTGGGGAAGGCGCTCCGACCGGCGTAGCGGGCGGCGTCGTCGAGCTCCTCCTCGATGCGCAGGAGCTGGTTGTACTTCGCGACCCGCTCCGAGCGCGCCGGCGCACCGGTCTTGATCTGGCCGCAGTTGGTGGCCACGGCGAGGTCGGCGATGGTGACGTCCTCGGTCTCGCCGGAGCGGTGGCTCATCATGCAGCGGTAGCCGTTGCGGTGGGCCAGGTCGACGGAGTCGAGGGTCTCGGTCAGCGAGCCGATCTGGTTGACCTTCACCAGCAGTGCGTTGGCCTGACCGCCGTCGATGCCGCGCTGCAGCCGCTCGACGTTGGTGACGAACAGGTCGTCGCCGACGAGCTGGGTCTTCGCGCCGAGCTGGTCGGTGATCGCCTTCCAGCCGTCCCAGTCGTCCTCGTCGAGCGGGTCCTCGATCGAGACGATGGGGTACGCCGCGACGAGCTCGGCGTAGTAGGCGGTCATCTCCTCGGCGGTCTTGGTCGCACCCTCGAAGGTGTAGCGGCCATCGGTGCAGAACTCGGTGGCGGCCACGTCGAGGGCGAGCACCACGTCGCGGCCGAGCTCGAGGCCGGCGTGGCCGATGGCCTCGGCGATCAGGTCGAGCGCCTCGCGGTTGGACCCCAGGTCGGGGGCGAAGCCGCCCTCGTCGCCGACGCCGGTGGCCAGGCCGCGCTTCTTCAGCACCGACTTCAGGGCGTGGTAGACCTCCGCACCCTGACGCAGGGCGTCGCGGAAGGTGGGCGCGCCGATCGGCGCGATCATGAACTCCTGGATGTCGACGTTGGTGTCAGCGTGCGCGCCGCCGTTGAGGATGTTCATCATCGGCACGGGCAGCACGTGCGCGTTCGGCCCGCCGACGTAGCGGAACAGCGGCAGGTCGGCGGAGTCGGCGGCGGCCTTGGCCACCGCCAGCGAGACGCCGAGGATCGCGTTGGCGCCGAGCTCGGCCTTGTTGGGGGTCCCGTCGAGGTCGAGCAGGAGCTGGTCGATCAGGCGCTGCTCGGAGGCGTCCTGCCCGATCAGCCGCGGGCCGGCCTTGTCGAGCACGCCCTCCACGGCCTTCTGCACACCCTTGCCGAGGTAGCGGTCGCCGCCGTCGCGCAGCTCCACCGCCTCGAAGGCGCCGGTCGAGGCGCCGCTGGGCACGGCGGCCCGGCCGGTGGAGCCGTCGTCGAGGACGATCTCGACCTCGACGGTGGGGTTGCCGCGCGAGTCCAGGATCTCGCGCGCGCCGACAGCCTCGATGGACGCCACAGCATCTCCTTGATCGGGTGGTCCGGGGACGGACGGGGTGAGCGGTGCGCTACCCGCGGAAGCCTAGCGAGGGTCGGCGGACTCCTGCGCGCGGACCTCGGCGCTGAAACGGCGTACGGCGGTGCGCAGCGCCTGCTCGGGGTCGACACCGGCCTCGCGGGCCCGCACGACGGTCGCCAGGAGCTCCTCCCCCACGGCCACCTCCGCGTCCCCCTCGTCCGCTATTCCCCTACCTGAGCGCTCCGACGAGGCCGCTTCGTCAGCGCTCACGTAGGGGACTACCGCGGGGGTGGGGGTGATGCCGGCCCGCTCGGCCCGGGCGAGCACCTTCTCGGCCAGGCTCAGCGCGGGCAGGGTCGGCGCGATGCCCTCGAGGACGGAGTCGCGGCGCTTCTCCGTGGCCTTGATCGTCTCCCAGTTGGCCCGGACCTCGGCGGCGTCGGCGGCGCGGGCGTCCCCGAAGACGTGGGGATGCCGGCGCACCATCTTCTCGACGATGCCGCGGGCGACGTCCTCGATGTCGAACGGGTCCTCGGTGCGCTCCTGCGCCAGCCGGGCGTGGAAGTAGACCTGGAGCAGCAGGTCGCCCAGCTCCTCGCGCAGGTGGCCGGCTCCGCCGTCCGGCTCGTCGAGATGCTCGATCGCCTCGACGACCTCGTGGCTCTCCTCGATCAGGTAGCGCACGAGCGAGCGGTGGGTCTGCTCCCGGTCCCACGGGCACTCGCGCCGGAGCCGGTCCATGACCCCGACCAGCGCGAGCAGGCCGGAGTCCGACCCGCCGGAGGGGCCGGAGTCGGTCACGAGCAGAGCTGGGTGGTCGGCAGCTGCGCGACGAAGGACTGGTCGGGCTGGCCCGATCCGGCGGCGACGGCGAACTCGCTCTGCGCGACCGAGAGCGACGGGCTGCCGGGCACCAGCTGCCCCTCGTCGAACTCCCCGAACCGCGGGTCGACCTCGATGTCGAGACCCTCGACGTACGCCAGCTGCAGGCGGCGACCCTCGGCGAACGCATCGTCGTCGGTGACCTCGGTGGTCCCGCCGGACCGGAGCGAGCGGCGGCCGGCCTCGATCAGCATCAGCTGGCCCTCGGTGTAGGCACGCAGGGCGTCGCGGAAGGCGTCCTGGCGATCCTCGGGCAGCGCAGCGATGCCGGGCTCGTTCTGCGCCAGTGCGGCCGCGACCTGGGTCTGGTCGGCCTCGACGCCCTCGGCCTCACCGAACTGGCGGGCCAGCTCCGCGTCGAGCAGCACCTGCAGGGCACCGGCGCGCGCACCCGACGACGGGAGCTGGGGCGCCTGGCCCCCGGGGCCGGGGGTCAGGTTGGCCGCGCACAGCGCCGAGGCGACGTCCTCGACCTGCTCCTTGGTGATCGTCCGGTCGCCGACCTCGGCCGCGACCCCGGGGCGCAGCCCGCAGCCACTGAGCGCGAGCATCCCGACAGCGGCCACGGCGACCGCGGCGGTGCGGACTGGACGGCGGGCGGCACGGCGCCCGGCGGAGGCGAGGTTTCGGCGCATCACGACCCGCATCGTACGCAGGATCACACCCTCAGGCGTCCGCCGGGTCGACGATGCTGTCGACGACCAGGTGCGCCCAGTCGAGCAGTTCGCCGTCGCGCAACGGCTTGCCGCCGATGCCCGACTCGCTCGGCCGCGGCACCAGCATCGAGGAGGTGCCGGCCTTCAGCAGGCTCTTGGGGTAGAGCCGGTTGAGCCGCACCTGACGCGAGTCGGGCAGGTCGACCGGGGCGAACCGGACGTACTTGCCCTGCAGCGTCACCTCCGACAGCCCGGCGCGGCGGGCCCGCCCGCGGAACCGGGCGACCTCGAGCAGTCTCTCGACCGGGTCCGGCGGGGTGCCGTAGCGGTCGGTGAGCTCCTCGCGCAGGCCGGCCACGTCCTCGTCGGTGCGCACCTCGGCCATCCTCTTGTACATCTCCAGCCGCAGCCGCTCGCTGGGGACGTAGTCGTGCGGCAGGTGGGCGTCGACCGGGAGGTCGATGCGGACCTCGGTCTGCTCCTCCTCGGCCTGGCCGCGGTACTCCGCGACCGCCTCGCCCACGAGCCGGACGTAGAGGTCGAAGCCGACGTCGGCGATGTGGCCAGACTGCTCACCGCCCAGCAGGTTGCCGGCGCCGCGGATCTCCAGGTCCTTCATGGCGATGGCCATGCCGCCGCCCAGGTCGGAGTGCTGCGCCAGTGTGGCCAGCCGCTCGTGGGCGGTCTCGGTCAGCGGCTTGTCGGCCGGGTAGAGGAAGTAGGCGTACGCCCGCTCCCGGCCGCGGCCGACCCGGCCGCGGAGCTGATGCAGCTGGGAGAGGCCGAGGGTGTCGGCGCGCTCGATGATCATCGTGTTGGCGTTGGACACATCGAGGCCGGACTCGACGATCGTGGTGCACACCAGCACGTCGAAGCGCTTCTCCCAGAAGTCGACCATCACCTGCTCGAGCTGGTGCTCCCCCATCTGTCCATGGGCGGTCGCCACCCGGGCCTCCGGCACGAGCTCCTTGATCCGGGCCGCGGCCTTCTCGATGGACTGCACGCGGTTGTGGATGAAGAACACCTGCCCGTCGCGCAGCAGCTCGCGGCGGACCGCGGCGATCACCTGGCGGTCCTCGTAGGCGCCGACGTAGGTCAGCACCGGGTGCCGCTCCTCCGGCGGGGTGGTGATCGTCGACATCTCCCGGATGCCGGTGATCGCCATCTCCAGGGTGCGCGGGATCGGCGTCGCCGACATCGCCAGGACGTCGACGCTGGTGCGCAGCCGCTTCATCTGCTCCTTGTGCTCGACGCCGAAGCGCTGCTCCTCGTCGACGATGATCAGCCCGAGGTCCTTGATCTTGATGTCGGGGTTGAGCAGCCGGTGGGTGCCGATGACGATGTCGACCGAGCCGTCGGCGAGTCCGGCGATGATCTGCTGGGACTCCTTCTCGGACTGGAACCGCGAGAGCCCCTTGAGGGTGACCGGGAAGGCCGACATCCGCTCGGCGAAGGTCGAGTAGTGCTGCTGCACCAGCAGCGTGGTGGGAACGAGCACGACGACCTGCTTGCCGTCCTGCACGGCCTTGAACGCCGCGCGGACGGCGATCTCGGTCTTGCCGTAGCCGACGTCGCCGCACACCAGCCGGTCCATCGGCACGGTGCGCTCCATGTCGCGCTTGACCTCGTCGACCGTGGTGAGCTGGTCGGTGGTCTCGACGAAGCCGAAGGCGTCCTCGAGCTCGCGCTGCCACGGGCTGTCGGGACCGAACGCGTGCCCCTGCGTCGCCTGGCGCGCGGCGTAGAGCTTGATCAGCTCGCCGGCGATCTGGCGTACGGCCTTGCGGGCGCGGCCCTTGCGCTTGGCCCAGTCTGCGCCGCCGAGCCGGTCGAGGCTGGGCTGCTCGCCGCCGACGTAGCGGGTGACCTGGTCGAGGGCGTCGGCGGGCACGTAGAGCCGGTCGGGCGGGTGGCCGCGCTTGGAGGCGCCGTACTCGAGGACGAGGTACTCCCGCGTCGCTCCGGCGACCTCGCGCTGCTTCATCTCGACGTAGCGGCCGACGCCGTGCTGCTCGTGGACGACGTAGTCGCCGGGCTTGAGCTCGAGCGGGTCGATCTGCTTCTTGCGCCGGGTGGGCATCCGGCGCATGTCCTTGGTGGAGCTCTTCTGCCCGAGGATGTCCTCCCCGGTCAGGACGGCCAGGCACTGCGCCTCGTCCCGGAACCCGTGCGCGAGGGTGCCGGTGGTGACGACCACGATCCCCTCGGGGGCGTCCTCGGGCTGCAGGATGCTCTCGACCTCGCGCACCGGGATGTCGGCGTCGCGCAGCAGTTCGGCCATCCGCGCGCTGGTGCCCTGGCCCTCGCTGACCAGCACGACCCGGGAGCTGGTCCGCAACCAGGCGCGGATGTCCTCGATCGCCCGCGGCACCTCGCCGCGGTAGGAGTCGACCGGGGCGACGGCGACCTCCTGGCTCTCGCCCTCGGCGCCGCTCTCATCGGCGGCATCCAGCCCGAACGGGCTCAGCGACCACCACGCCTGCCCCCGGCCCAGGGCGTGGTCGCGTACCTCCTCCAGCGAGCGGTACGACGCAGCGGCCAGGTCGACCGGCGCCTCGCCACCGGACGCGGCGGCGGCCCAGGACGCGGCGAGGAACTCCTCGCTGGTGGCGACCAGGTCGCGGGCCCGGGACCGGGCGCGCTCGGGGTCGAGGACCAGCACGGTGGTGTCGTCGGGGAGCAGGTCGACCAGCAGCTCCATGTCGTCGACCAGCGCCGGCGTGAGCGACTCCATGCCCTCGACCGCCTGGCCCTGCGCGATCCGTTCGCAGATCTCGGCCAGCGCCGGGTGCTGCTCGGCCAGCGCCGCGGCGCGACGGCGTACCTCATCGGTCAACAGGAGCTCGCGGCACGGCGGCGCCCAGACCCGGTCGACGGCCTCGAGGGTGCGCTGGTCGGCGACGGAGAAGGCGCGGATCTCCTCCACCTCGTCGCCCCAGAACTCGACGCGGAGCGGGTGCTCCTCGGTCGGCGGGAAGACGTCCACGATGCCACCGCGCACGGCGAACTCGCCGCGCTTCTCGACCATGTCGACCCGGGAGTACGCCGCGCCCGCCAACCGCTCCACGACGTCGTCGAGGGGCTCCTCGCTGCCCTTGACCAACTCGACCGGCTCGAGGT
Source organism: Nocardioidaceae bacterium (assembly GCA_029268205.1). Lineage (GTDB taxonomy): Bacteria > Actinomycetota > Actinomycetes > Propionibacteriales > Nocardioidaceae > Nocardioides_A. The sequence goes on along the minus strand of JAJUGK010000066.1, from coordinate 1,693 downwards.
CGGCCAGGCCCTTGACCTGGGGCTGCAACACCGAACGGACCGGCGCCACGACGACCTTGACCGGACCGTTGCTGGCGTCGGACCCGGGGTGGGCGAGCCGGCGCAGCACCGCGAGCCGACGGCCGACGGTGTCGCTGCGCGGGGAGAGCCGCTCGTGCGGCAGGGTCTCCCACGACGGGTAGTAGGCGACGTCGGCGGGGTCGAGCAGGTCGCCGAGCATGGCGACCAGGTCCTCGGCCTCCCGCGAGGTCGCCGGCACCGCGAGCACCGTACGGCCGGCCTGCACCAGTCCGTGGACGAGGAACGGGCGGATCGCCGGCGGCGCGGTGAGCCCGACCGAGGATGCGTCACCGGCGTCCTCAAGTGCGCGGGCGAGCACGGACTCGCGCAGGACGATCTCGGACAGGCCTTGCAGGCTCACACGTGCTCCCGGACAGCGCGACGGACCCCTGTCGGGGCGCCGGCAGGGGTGGGCGACCAGTCTACGGACGCCTCCGCACCGGCACCTCAGCGCCGCACGATCACCGAGGACCCGTGGCCGAAGAGTCCCTGGTTGGCGGTGATGCCGACGCGGGCGCCCTCGACCTGTCGGCCCTCGGCCTGTCCGCGCAGCTGCCAGGTGAGCTCGCAGACCTGCGCCAGCGCCTGGGCCGGCACCGCCTCACCGAAGCACGCGAGACCGCCCGAGGGGTTGACCGGGATCCGGCCGCCGATGGTCGTGTCGCCCGCGCGCAGCAGCGACTCCGCCTCGCCGCGGGCGCAGAGCCCGAGGTCCTCGATCCAGTCGAGCTCGAGGGCGGTGGAGAGGTCGTAGACCTCGGCGACGTCGACGTCCTCGGGGCCGATGCCGGCCTCCTCGTACGCCGCGTGCCCGATCGACTCCTTGAAGGTGCGCTCGGGCGCCGGCACGGTGGCCGAGGACTCGGTGGAGAACAACGGCATGTCGATGACGGTCTGCGGGAACGTCGGCGTCACCGTCGAGACCGCCGCGACCCGCACGGGGTCGGCGATGCCGTGCTTCTTGGCGTACTCCATCGAGGTCAGCAGCACCGCGGCCCCACCGTCGGAGGTCGCGCAGATGTCGAGCAGGTGCAGCGGGTCGGAGACGACTGCGGAGTTCAGCACGTCGTCGACGCCGACCTCCTTGCGGTAGCGCGCGTACGGGTTGTTGAGTCCGTGCTTGGCGTTCTTGACCTTGACCCGGGCGAAGTCCTCCGGCATGGCGCCGTAGAGGTCGATGCGGCGGCGGGCGTAGAGCGCGAAGTACGCCGGGTTGGTCATGCCCATGAGCCGGAAGCGCAGCCAGTCGGGGTCGTCCCACCGCTCGCCGGCGTTGGGGGCGAGGAAGCCCTTCGGCGTGGTGTCGGCGCCGACGACCAGCGCGACCTCACACATCCCGGCCAGGATCCGCGCACGGGCGGTGTCGATGGCCTGGGCGCCGGTGGCGCAGGCGGCGTACGACGTGGCGACCGAGGCGCCATTCCAACCGAGCGCCTGGGCGAACGTCGACCCCGCGACATAGCCGGCGTAGCCGTTGCGCACGGTCTCGCCACCCACGATCAGGTCGACGTCGGACCACGGGACGCCCGCGTCGTCGAGCGCGGCACGCGCGGCGGCGACGCCGTACTTGACGAACGAGTGGCCCCACTTGCCCCAGGGGTGCATGCCGACACCGAGGACGGCGACCTCGTTG
>JAJUGK010000065.1 GCA_029268205.1 Nocardioidaceae bacterium | reverse complement strand
GTCCGAGGGCCAGGTCCTCGGCCAGCGTCCGGAGCGCCGGCACGGCGAGGTGCGCCAGTCCCGCGCCGACCGCGACGCCGACCGCGGCGGCCAGCACTCCCAGCCCCAGGGCCTCGAGCCGCAGCGCCCGACGCAGCTGCCGCCCGGTGGCACCGACGCACCGCAGCAGCGCCAGCTCCCGGGTGCGCTGGGCGAGCATGATCGCGAAGGTGTTGGCGATGACCAGGCCCGCCACGAAGAACGCGACTGCAGCGAAGAGGGAGCCGAGGATCGCGATCACGTCGACCCCGTTGTTGAACATCACCAGCACCTCGTCGACGCGGGTGGTCCGGTCGACCAGTCGAGCCGTGGGCGCGGCCGAGGTCAACGCGTCGAGCGCGTCGGCGTCCGCGGCCCGCAGCCGGAGCTCCCGGACGAACACCTCGGACTCCCAGGCCCGCAGAGCAGCCCAGTCGACGTACGCCGCCGAGGTCGCGAACATCCCCACGCTGCGCACGACGCCGACGACGGTGAAGCTCCGGGCGCCCTCTCCCTCGCCGACCCGCACCCGGTCGCCGACACCGACCCCGCCCCGCTCCGCGGGTCCCTGCTCGACGACGATCTCGTCCGGGCCGTCGGGGAACGATCCGGCGACCAGGTCCTGCCACTGCAGGGCCGGGTCCGTGGGCAGCACCCCGATCTCGGCGCTGTCGTCGAGGCGTACGCCGTCGGCGGTCACAGGCAGGTACGCCGAAGCCACTATGGCCACGGACGCCCCGTGGCCGGCGGCGGTGTCGACCGCGGCGGCGACCTCGTCGGATCCGGGGTCGGCCAGGACGTGCTCGGTGCCGGCGTACTCCGCGTCGAGGTCGGCCTGGATGCCCGCGCGGGCGGAGCTCGCCAGGCCGTTGACGAGCACGACGAAGGCCACGCCGATGGCGATGGCCAACCCCGCAGCGACATAACGGCGGGCGTGCTGGCGTACCGAGGCGAGGGCGACGGTCCGCATCTCAGGCCTCCCGTCGCAGCGCGTGCAGCAGCGTGTCGGTGTCGGGCTCGATGAGGTGGTCGGCGACCGCGCCATCGGCCAGCAGCAGGACGTCGTCGGCGTACGCGGCGGCGTCGATCTCGTGGGTGACCATGACGACGGTGTGGCCGAGCTCGCGGACGCTGCGGCGCAGGTACCCGAGGACCTCCGCGGAGGCGGTGCTGTCGAGGTTGCCGGTCGGCTCGTCGGCGAAGACGACCCGGGGGTCGGTGACCAGCGCCCGGGCGATGGCGACCCGCTGCTGCTGACCGCCGGAGAGCTCGGAGGGCCGGTGGCCGAGCCGGTCGGAGATCCCCAGGACCTCCACGATCTCGGCGAAGCGCGCCCGGTCGGGGCGGCGGCCGGCGAGCTCGAAGGGAAGCAGCACGTTCTGCTCGGCGGTGAGCATCGGCAGCAGGTTGAAGGACTGGAAGACGAAGCCGAGGTGGTCGCGGCGGAAGCGGGTCAGCGCGTCGTCGTCGAGACGGCCGATCTCCTGACCTGCGATCAGCACCGATCCCGAGGTCGGGTTGTCGAGCCCCGCCAGACAGTGCAGCAGCGTCGACTTGCCGGAACCGGAGGGGCCCATGACGGCGGTGAACCGGCTCGCGGGCAGGTCGAGATCGACCCCGGCGAGCGCGTGCACCGTGTTGGCGCCCCGGCCGTAGGTACGGGTCAGGTCGCGGGCGACGACGGCGGGGGGTGCGAGGTCGGGGGAGGGGACCTGCGCCGACCTCGGCGCGGTCCCGGTCGTGGGCTCGGTCGCGGGCAGGGTCCGGGGTGTGGTCATGGTGAGGACGCTAGGAGCGCGCGGCCGGCGAAGCGTCGGCCTGCGGGCGGGTCCCGGTGTGCGACCGGGGTCGTACGGCACGGGCGGCGTACGACCGTGGTCGTACTAGTCCGCGGTGCCCACCAGCCCGGTCTCGTAGGCCAGCACCACCAGCTGGACCCGGTCGCGCGAGGCGGTCTTGGCCAGCAGTCGGCCCACGTGGGTCTTCACCGTCGCCTCGGCGACGACGAGCTCGTCGGCGATCTCGGTGTTGGAGAGGCCGCGTCCGACCAGCACCAGCACCTCGCGCTCGCGGTCGGTGAGCGCGGCGAGGCGTTCGTCGACCGTGCTCGTGCGCGGTGCGGCACCCGCGGGATCGGGCAGGTGGGCGGCGAAGTGGTCGAGCAGGCGTCGGGTCACGCGCGGGGCCACGACGGCGTCGCCGGCGTGCACGGAACGGATCGCCGTCAGCAGCTCGGGCGGTGTGGCGTCCTTGAGCAGGAACGCCGAGGCCCCGGCACGGATCGCGGCGAAGGCGTACTCGTCGAGGTCGAAGGTGGTCAGCACGATCACCCGGGGGAGCTCGCCGCGGGCGGTGAGCTCCGCGGTCGCCCGCACGCCGTCCAGCCGGGGCATGCGCACGTCCATCAGCACGACATCGGTGCCGGTCACCGCCAGGCGTTGCAGCGCCTCGTTGCCGTCGCCGGCCTCCCCGACGACCGTCATGTCGTCCTGGCTCTCGATGAGCATCCGGAAGCCGGCACGCACCATGTGCTGGTCGTCGACCAGGAATACCCGGATCACCGCTGGACTCCCGTCGTTGTGCCGTCACCCTGCGCGGCCGCGGTGGTGGTCAGCGGGATCGTGGCACGGACCCGCCACCCGCCGCCCGGAGCCGGGCCGGCCACGACATCGCCGCCGAGGGCCGCGACCCGCTCGCGCATCCCCCGCAGGCCCTGGCCCTCGCCGTCGCTCGCCGCGGCGGCAGCGCCCCTGCCGTCGTCGCGGACCTCGACCACGATCGCCGTACCCGGGTGGGAGATGCGCACCTCGACGTGCCCCGCGGCAGCGTGCTTGCGCACGTTGGTGAGCGCCTCCTGGACGGTGCGGTAGACCGCGAGGCCGACACCGGGGGCGACCGCGGGCATCGGGTCGGGGAGGGTCGCCTCCACGCGCAGTCCCGGCGCGGAGCCGAGCAGCTCGTCGAGGTCGGCGAGCGTCGGCTGCGGACGCAGCTGTGCGGGGCCGTCCTGAGTAGTGTCCCGGGAGTCCGGATCCTCGGCGCGCAGGAGCCCCAGCAGCCCGCGCATCTGGGCCAGGGACTCCCGTGCGGTCGCGGCGATGGTGCCCAGGGTGCGGGTGGCGACCTCGGCGTCCCGGCTGGCGGCGTAGCGCGCGCCGTCGGCCTGCACGACGATCACCGACAACCCGTGGGCGACGACATCGTGCATCTCGCGGGCGATCCGGGCCCGCTCCTCGGCGGCGGCGAGCGCGATCCGCCGTTCGGCATCGGTGCGCAACTGCGCGTGGCCGCGCTCGAGGGCGTCGATGTAGGCGCGCCGTACGCGGGCCAGCGTGCCCAGGGCCCAGCACGCGACGACGATGACCCCCATCAGGGCAGCGTTGGCGGGGAACCCGCTGTCGCGCAGGTCGGGGGTCGGCCACGCCCAGTCGTACGCGGCGACGACGGCGGCGCACAACCCGACCGCCACGGCGAGGTAGCCCTGCCAGGCCCGACCGAAGCGGCCCACGCTGTAGAGCGCGATCGGGAAGGCGACCTGGCCCCAGATCGGCGCCTCCATGAGCGGCACCTGGAGCGCGGAGAACGCCGCCACCGCGGCGAACACGGGGCCCGGGTGCGGGCGACGGAGCAGCAGCGGGACGATCTGGACCGCGGAGAGCAGTGCGTGGCCGATCCCGACGCCGCTGAGCGCGATCGCCGGCACCGGCAGCAGCAGGACGACGACGAGCGCGACATCGAGCAGGCGGGCGGCCCGTGGGCTGAGCCGCGGCGGCCGACGCCCCGGAAGGTCGGGGAGGGGAGCGGTCCCGGTCCCGGTCTCGGTCTCGGTCATGGCATCGGCCCGGTCACCGGGCGGACCCGACGAGGACGGACTCCACCTCGGCCCACGCGGCGCTGCCGGGGGTGATGACGGCGAAGTGGCCGCCGGGGACGATCCGCAGGTCGATCCAGGGATGGCGCGCCACCAGCCCGCGCGAGTTCGCCAGCGGCACGACGTCGTCGTCCTCCCCGTGGACGATGACCACCGCGGCGTCGGGCCGGTCGGCGAGCCGGAGGGCGGGGTCGGCCGCGGCGTACCGCTCCGGGTGGTCGACCGGACGCCCACCGAGCAACGCCGGCACCGCCCCGTCGCCGAGTCCGGCCTCCTCGGCGGCGAGCAGATCGCCGACGGGCGCCAGGCCGACGACCCGGTCGAGGACGATGCCGTGGGGGACGGGCTGGTTGGCCAGCCACAGAGCGAGGTGCCCGCCGGCGGAGTGGCCGGTCACCGTGAGCCCGGCGGCCCGCACCCCGACCTCCCGGAGCAGTGCGGGGAGGGCGGCGTACACCCCGGCGACGTCGTCGAAGGTGCGGGGCCAGCCGCCCGCGAGGTGCCCGACGCTCCCGACGCGGCGGTACTCAGGGGACAGCACGACGGCGCCGGCATCGGCGAGCGTGCGGGCCATCGGGCGGGTGTGGCTGCGGTCGTACGCCGCGCGCCAGAACCCGCCGTGGATCAGCAGCACCACCGGCTGCGGCCGCTCGGTGGTCCCGCCCCCGCGCAGCCCCGGCGGCAGGTGGACGTCGACGAGCGCGTCGTCGTGCTCGCCGTAGCGCAGGGTCAGGTCGGGGTCCACACCGTCGAACCTAGTCGGAGCAGGACGAGTAGGGTCGCGAGCATGACCAAGTGGGAGTACCTGACCGCGCCCGTGCTCGTGCACGCGACCAAGCAGATCCTCGACAACTTCGGCGAGGACGGCTGGGAGCTGGTGCAGATCGTGCCCGGGATGAACCCCGAGAACCTGGTCGCCTACTTCAAGCGACCCAAGAGCGCATGACCGGCCCGGCGCTGACCCCGGAGGAGCGGCTCGCCGACCTCGGACTCCGCATCCCCGCGGTGGCCGCACCCGTCGCGGCGTACGTCCCCGCGGTGCGGTCGGGCGCGCACGTGTTCACCTCCGGTCAGCTGCCGATGGTGGACGGTCAGCTGATCCGCACCGGCAAGGTCGGCGGGGAGGTATCGGCCGAGGAGGCCTACGACTGCGCCCGCCAGTGCGCGCTCAACGCGATCGCCGCGGTGCACGCGGAGGTCGGGGAGCTGAGCAACGTCAAGCGGATCGTGAAGGTCGTCGTGTTCGTCGCCTCCACGCCCGACTTCACCGGTCAGCCGCAGGTCGCCAACGGCGTCTCCGAGCTCCTGGGCGAGGTCTTCGCCGAGGTCGGTGCCCACGCCCGGTCGGCGGTCGGCGTCGCCGCGCTGCCGCTGGACGCGCCCGTCGAGGTCGAGCTGACGGTCGAGGTCTGAGGTGCGGATCCCGCTCCCCCCGGTGCCGCTGCCCGAGCACCTGATCGAGGTCGCGCGCGAGTTCGAGGACGGTCGTCGTACGCCGGTCGAACCCCGCGACGCGGCCACCGTCGTCCTGCTCCGGCCCGGCTCCGCCGGTCCCGAGGCCTACCTGCTGCGCCGGCACGTCACGATGGATTTCGCCGGCGGGATGGCGGTGTTCCCGGGCGGCGGGGTCGACCAGCGCGACTTCGACGCGACCATCGCGTGGGCCGGTCCTCCGCCGTCGGCCTGGGCGGAGCGGCTCGGCTGCGACGAGGAGACCGCCCGCGCGCTGGTGTGCGCCGCGGTGCGGGAGACCTTCGAGGAGTCCGGGGTGCTGCTGGCCGGCACCGCCGACGAGGTCGTCGCCGACACCACCGGTGACGACTGGGAGGCCGACCGGCACGCGCTGGAGTCGCGCGAACTGGCGATGACCGAGTTCCTCACCCGTCGCGGGCTGGTGCTGCGCACCGACCTGCTGGAGGTCTGGGACGCCTGGCTGACCCCGGTGTTCGAGCCCAAGCGCTACCGCACCTGGTTCTTCGTCGCCCGGCTGCCCGAGGGGCAACGCACCCGCGACGTGTCGCGGGAGTCCTCCGAGGTGACCTGGTTGCCGGCCGGCGACGCCGCGGCGCAGGCCGACGCCGGCACGCTGGCGATGCTGCCCCCGACCTATCTCACCTGCCTCGACATCAGCCAGTACGCCGACCCCGACGCGGTCTTCGCCGAGGCCGGGCAGCGGTCGGCGACGATGTTCACCCCCAGCGTCGAACCGCTGGGCGACGGGTGGACGCTGTCGATGCCCGACCGGCTCCGCCCGCTGGTCGCGGACCGTCGCCGCGGACCCGGGAGCCCGGTGTGAGTCAGGGCGCGAACGACCCGGCGGCCTCGTGGAGTGGTGGGTCGTTCGGTGAGCGGGCCCACTGCGTGCTCGCCCCGAACCCCAACATCATGACCCTCGACGGCACCAACACCTGGGTGCTGCGCGAGCCCGGAGCGCGGCGGTCGATCGTCATCGACCCCGGCCCGGAGATCCTCAGCCACCTCGACGCCGTCGCCGAGACCGCCGGGGAGGTCGCCGCCGTCCTGCTGACCCACCACCACCACGACCACTCCGAGGCTGCGCGCACCTTCGCCGAGCGGATGGGGTGCGGGGTGCGGGCCCTGGACCCGGCGTACCGCCTGGGCTCGGAGGGGCTCTACGACGGGGACGTGGTCGAGGTCGACGGTCTGGAGGTGCACGTCGTCGGCACCCCCGGGCACACCGCCGACTCGCTGTCGTTCCTGGTGCCGGCCGAGCGGGCGCTGCTCACCGGTGACACGGTGCTCGGCCGCGGCACCACGGTCGTCGCGCACCCGGACGGTCAGCTCGGTGCCTACCTCGACTCCCTCGACCGGCTGCACGCCCTCGCCGACGCCCAGGAGGCCACGGCGATCTGGCCCGGTCACGGCCCGGTGATCGACGACGCGCTGGCCGCGCTCGACCACTACCGCAGCCACCGCAAGCAGCGGCTCGAGCAGGTGCGCGAAGCTGTGAATTCCCTGGGAGTGCCGGCGGGCGAGGCCGATCCGCGTACCGTGGTGGAGACGGTGTACGCCGACGTCGACCCCGTGCTGTGGGGCGCCGCCGAGCTCAGCGTCCGCGCACAGCTGGAGTTCCTCGCGCAAGGAGAGCGACGATGAGTGGCACCACGACCGAGCACGACCCGAGCAGTGAGGCGGGGTTCGAGTCGGAGCTGAGCTTCGAGGACCCCTCCGCGCCGGCCGATGACCCGGTGCGCCCCGAGCCGAGCCGGGCGCTGGTGTGGCTGCTGGCGATCGGTGGCCTGATCGGCCTGGTGTCGTCGGCGACCCTGTTGATCGAGCGGATCCTGCTCGCGGAGGACCCGACCTACGTCCCGTCGTGCTCGCTGAACCCGGTGCTGTCGTGCGGCTCGGTGATGGTCACCGACCAGGCCGCGCTGTTCGGCTTCCCCAACCCGATCCTCGGGGTGGCGGCGTTCCCGATCGTCATCACCACGGCGATGGCCCTGTTCGCCGGCGGGCGGCTCGCGCGCTGGTACTGGCTCGGCCTCCAGCTCGGGGTCACCGCCGGGATGGCCCTGATCAGCTGGCTGGCCTATCAGAGCATCTACGCCATCGACGCGCTGTGCCCCTACTGCATGGTCGTGTGGGCGGTGACGATCCCGATCTTCTGGTACGTCACCCTGCACAACCTGCGCGCCGGGCACTTCGGTGCGGGCCCGGCCCGCAGCGGGCTCACCCGCACCCTGCGCGACTACCACCTGCTCGGGCCGCTGCTGGTCTACCTGGTCCTGCTCGGCGCGATCACGGTGCGCTTCTGGGACTACTGGTCGACCCTGATCTGACTCGCGCGGGGCGCGCTCGCAGGGGCGGGTCTCAGCGGGCGCGGCGGCCGAGGCGCTCGAGGTCCATGATGACCACGGAGCGGGGCTCGAGCCGGATCCAGCCGCGGGAGGCGAAGTCGGCCAGCGCCTTGTTGACCGTCTCGCGGGAGGCGCCGACCAGCTGGGCGAGCTCCTCCTGGGTGAGGTCGTGGTGCACGTGGGTGCCGTCGTCGGCGGTGCGGCCGAAGCGCTCGGCGAGGTCGATCAGCGCTTTGGCGACGCGGCCGGGCACGTCGGAGAAGACCAGGTCGGCGACGACGTCGTTGGCCTTGCGCAGCCGTCCGGCCAGCTGGGTCAGCAGGCCGCGGGCGACGGCGGGACGGCCGTCGAGCCAGCGCGTGAGGTCCTCGTGTGCCAGCGAGCTGAAGGCGGAGTCGGTGACCGCGGTGACGGTGGCCGAGCGCGGGCCGGGGTCGAAGAGCGACAGCTCGCCGAACATCTGCCCCGGGCCGAGGATGGCGAGGAGGTTCTCGCGGCCGTCGGCGGACGTGCGGCCGAGCTTCACCTTGCCCTCGAGCACGACGTAGGCCTTGTCGCCGGAGTCGCCCTCGCGGAAGAGCACCTCGCCGCGGCGGAGGCGGGACTCGGTCATCGAGGCGCGCAGCGCAGCCGCCGCCTCGTCGTCGAGCGCGTTGAACAGCGGGGCCTGCCGGAGTACGTCGTCCACGTCACACATCCTCTCTTCTCGCGCTGACTCTAGCGGAGGCGGGGTGACATTACGCTCACCCGCGTGCCGACGGGGGGAACGACCCGATCCCGCCGGAACGTAGGGTGCACCCGTGGCTCGTCCTGCTGCTGCGACCCCCGAGCGTCCCGACACCGCGCTGGTCCGGCGTGCCCGCAAGATCAACCGGGTGCTCGCCGAGACCTACCCCGACGCGCGGTGCGAGCTCGACTTCGACAACCCCTTCGAGCTGTTGGTCGTCACCGTGCTGTCGGCCCAGACGACCGACAAGCGGGTCAACGCCGTGCGCCCGGCGCTCTTCGCGGCCTACCCCGACGCGGTCGCGATGGCCGGCGCCGAGCGGGAGCACCTCGAGCAGATCATCCAGCCCACCGGGTTCTTCCGGGCGAAGACCGAGTCGCTGCTCAAGCTCTCCCAGGCTCTGGTCGAGAGGTACGACGGCCGGGTGCCCGGGCGCCTCGAGGACCTCGTGACGCTGCCGGGGGTGGGCCGCAAGACCGCCAACGTGGTGCTCGGCAACGCCTTCGACGTCCCCGGCATCACCGTCGACACCCACTTCGGCCGGCTCGTGCGCCGGTTCGGCTGGACCGACGAGACCGACCCGGTCAAGGTCGAGCACGCGATCGGGGCGCTGTTCCCCAAGAAGGACTGGACGATGCTCAGCCACCGGCTGATCTGGCACGGGCGCCGCCGCTGCCACGCCCGCAACCCCGCCTGCGGGGCCTGTCCGGTCGCCCGGTGGTGCCCGGCGTACGGCGAGGGTCCGACCGACCCCGAGCAGGCCGCCAAGCTGGTGCGCACCGAGGGCCGGGCCTGAACGCGCTCGCCTAGGCTTGGAGCCGTGCACCCTGCCCCGACCGACACGCGCCCGCGCCGGTCGTCCCCGTGGTTGAGCGCCCTGCTGCTGGCGATCCTCGTCGGCGCCGTGGGCGGTCTGGTCGCCTGGGGCCTGGCGGGTGTGCCGTCCGGCAGCAACACCGCCGACCCGGGGGAGGGCGCCGACTTCGGCCCCAGCCGGATCGTCGTCGACACCCCGCAGCTGCGGGCGGCCAAGGACGAGGCCGGCATCGAGCCGTGCGCGCCGGGCCCGGGCACCGAGCCGGCCGAGGGCGGGCTGCCGTCGCTGGTCCTCCCCTGCCTGGGCGGTGGCGAGGGCGTCGATGTGGCCAGCCTGCGCGGACCGATGGTGGTCAACCTGTGGGCCGAGTGGTGCCCGCCGTGCGCGCGGGAGCTGCCGATCTATGCCGACTTCCACGACGCCCACGGTGACCGGGTCCCCGTCCTGGGCGTGAACTGGAGCGACCCGAAGCCGGTCGCGGCGATCCGGATGCTCGGTGAGCACGGGGCGACCTACCCCCAGCTCGCCGACACCGAGGTCGCGCTGAGCTCGCCGCTGCGGGTGCGCGGGATGCCGGTGCTGGTGCTGATCGACGCTGACGGCGCGATCGCCTACAACCGAGCCGTCGAGATCACGAGCCTCGAGCAGCTCGAGGGTCTGGTCCGCGAGCATCTGGGGGTGGAGCTGTGAGGCCCTCGCCGCAGCGGCTGCCCGGGTGGATGCTCCCGGTGCGCGAGGCGCTCGACACCATCACCGGGCACGACCTGACCCGCTTCCTCCCGCCCCCGGACGCCCAACCCCGCCGCAGCGCGGTGCTGATGCTCTTCGGCGAGTGCGACACGGGTCCCGACCTGCTGCTCACCGAGCGGGCCCACCACATGCGCTCCCACCCCGGGCAGGTGTCCTTCCCCGGCGGCTCGATGGACCCCACCGACCGCGACCTCACCCACACCGCCCTGCGGGAGGCCGAGGAGGAGGTGGGGGTCGACCCGGCCGGGGTCGAGGTGGTCGGACACCTCCCCGAGCTCTGGATCCCCCCGAGCAACCACGCGGTCACCCCGGTGATCGGCTGGTGGCGCGAGGAGTGCCCGGTCTCGGTCGTCGACCCCGACGAGGTGCACCGCGTGCTGCGGGTGCCGGTCGAGGAGTTGCTCGACCCGACCCATCGGATCCGGGTGCGCCACCCGTCGGGCTGGCTCGGCCCCGGGTTCCTCATCGGCGACGACAAGGACCTCATCCTCTGGGGGTTCACCGCCGGGCTGATCGCGCGGCTCTTCGACTACGTCGGCATGACGCGCCCGTGGGAGGACGACGCCGAGATCCACGACCTTCCTCCTCATATGCTCGCCGTGCCCGAGGGCGCCGCCGAGCGCGTCCGCCAGGCCGAAGCCCTGCTGCGCGAGGAGAGGCCGTGAACGCTCTCGACTGGATCCTGGTCGTGGTCGTGCTGGCCTACGCGCTGTCGGGCTACTGGCAGGGGTTCATCTCGGGGGCGTTCGCCACCGCCGGCCTGCTGCTCGGCGGTCTGCTGGGCATCTGGCTCGCCCCGCAGCTGCTGGGGTCGGCGGCGCCGGCGGTGTGGGTCTCGCTCGGCGCGCTGTTCGTGGTCCTGATCTGCGCCTCCGTCGGCCAAGCGATCCTGCAGTACGCCGGCGGGCGGCTGCGCGACAAGGTGACCTGGCAGCCCGCCCGTGCCCTCGACGCGGTCGGGGGCGCGGCGTTGAGCGCCGTCGCGGTGCTGCTGGTCTCCTGGGCCCTGGGCGTCGCGGTCAGCGGCTCCCGGATCCCGACGGTCAGCCCGCTGGTGCGGTCCTCGACCGTCCTCGCCCAGGTCGACGCGGTCGTCCCTGCTCCGGTGCACCGCGGACTGCAGGCCTTCAACGACGTCGTGGGGTCGAGCTTCTTCCCCCGCTACCTCGAGCCGTTCGCGCCGGAGCGGATCGTCGAGGTCGGTCCGCCGCCGGGACGCATCGGTCGCCAGCCGGGTGTGCAGGCCGCCGAGCAGAGCGTGCTGAAGATCCGCGGTCAGAACCAGTGCGGCCGCGGGGTGGAGGGCACCGGGTTCCTCTACTCGCCCGACCGGCTGATGACCAACGCCCACGTCGTCGCCGGGGTCGAGCGCCCGGTCGTGGTCGTCGGCGACGAGGAGCTCGACGCGACGGTCGTCCACTACGACCCCGACATCGATGTCGCCGTGCTGGCGGTCGCCGGCGCTCGTCGGCCGTTCCTCCGGTTCCAGCGGGACGCCGAGGCGCGCCAGCCGGCCGCGGTGCTCGGCTACCCCAACGACGGGCCCTACAACGTCCAGGCGGCGCGCATCCGCGGCGAGCAGCGGTTGCGGTCGCCCGACATCTACGGCGACGGCGTGGTCGTCCGCGAGGTCTACTCGCTGCGCGGGTTGGTGCGTCCGGGCAACTCGGGCGGCCCGTTGGTCGACCGCAGCGGCGCGGTCATCGGCGTGATCTTCGCGGCGTCGGTGAGCGACCCCGACACCGGCTACGCGCTCACCGCCGAGCAGGTCGCCTCGGCGGCCGCGAACGGACTCGGCAACGACACCCCGGTCAGCACCCAGGGGTGTGCCTGAGCATCAGGCCCCGGTGCCCCCGGTGATCCCGGCGAGCCAGTCCAGGAGGACCCGGCCCACCTCCTCGGGTGCCTCCTCGGGGAGGAAGTGCCCGCTGTGCTCCACCGTGCGGCAGGTGTAGTCACCCACCACCCGCCGCGGCGCCCGCGTCCGGCGCGGCGGCGGGAGGGCGGGGTCGCGCCCGCCGTACACCTCGAGCACGGGTACGGCCACGTCGGTGGCCATCGCTCGGTCGAACGCCCGCCCGTCGGCGCGCAGCCGCGACCGGAACAGCCAGCGATGGTATTCCAGGGCGCAGTGCGCAGAGGGCCACACCGAGAACGCGGTCTGGTAGGTCGATAGCTCCTCCGGCGAGGGGTAGGCCGTGCCCGACCACGCGACCAGGTGCTCGGCGAGGGCCCCGCTGTCGGGGTCGGCGAGCCGCCGCTCGGGGACGATGGGCACCTGCATCCGCAGCAGGTGGGCCAGCGTTCGCCGGCCGGCACGGGTGCGCAGCCGGCGCCAGAGGGTGCTCGGGTGCGGCGCGGCCAGGGTGGCGATCGCGGTGACCTGGTCGGGGTGCTGCACGGCGGTCGTCCAGGAGACGTACCCGCCCCACCCGTGGCCGACGAGCACGGCGCGGGAGGAGCCGAGCGCGCCGATCACTCCCGCGACGTCGGCGGCCAGGGTCGCCGGGTCGTAGCCGTTGGGCGTCTTGTCGGACCCGCCGTACCCCCGCAGGTCGAGGGCGGCGGTGCGATAGCCGGCGGCGGCGAGCATCGGCAGGTGGTGCCGCCAGGCCCACCAGAACTGCGGGAAGCCGTGCAGCAGCACCACCAGCGGCGGGTCCGTGCGCGGGTCGGGCCGGGGCTCCGGCTCGGTGAGCGCGACGTGGAACCGCGCCCCGTTGGCGGCCACCCGTCGGTGGGTCCAGGGCCCGGGCAGGTCGCCCCAGGGGTTCATGTGAGTGCCGTCGGCGACCGTGCGGCGTCGGACTCAGGCGACGTTGTTGCGCTTGCTCAGGGCGAGCTTGGTCTCCTGGGCCTGCTGGATCGCCCGCTCGGGTGCCTTGACCTGCTTGACCTTCTTGACGCCGAGGAGCACCAGCAGCGCGATCAGCAGCGCGTAGACGCCGAAGACGATCAGGAAGCACCAGGCCAGGTGGAGGCCGGTCATGCTCAGGAAGTGCGCCCCGGCGATCGAGAGGAAGATGATCGACAGCAGTCCGAGGAACGCCGCGAGGGCGAAGAACGCGATGCCGACGCCGCCGGCGGTGGCGCTCACCTTGAGCTCGGACTTTGCCAGGGCGATCTCGTGCTGGACCAGCGTGGAGATGTCACGCGTGGCGTCGGCGACCAGCCGCCCGATGGTCGGATCCTCGGTGGACGCGACGGTCGGGGTGGGTTCTGCGGCAGTCATGAAGCGGCCTCTCGTTCGAAGTCGGAGCCGAGCCTAGCGGCGATGCACCCCCCGTGGTGCTCCGCGCGCCATCGGCCCGGTGTCTCGGACCCTGCGATGGTGCCCCAGCGCGGCTGGCGCTAAGCCATGTGGGCGCGCGTCCCCGGCTTCGTGTCTACCGCTCAGTGTTCACCGCTCCGTGTCCACCGCTGAGTGTGCGTCGTGATGGAGCTCGGCGGCAGCGTGGATGACCGGCAGGGGAAGCGTCAGCTCGAAGAGGGAGATCAAGGACGGCTCCCCGTCGACGAACAGCTCGTAGACCGCCAGCGTCGGCTCCGGTCCGCACAGCACCGCCACGACCAGCTCGTCCAGCTGGAGGTCGGCCGGGCGTTGGGACACCTTGAGCTGAGCCAACCACTCCTGGCTGCGGGTGCCTCCGGTCTCGTTCCAGGTCAGCAGCGTCCGTCCTGCGCGGTCGTGGAGCGCGACGACGGTGAGGTCGTCCTCGACCGACGTGTGAGCGCCGGTGATGAGTCCGTCGGTCGTGACCGCCGTCATTGTGGGCTCGCGGGGACGGTGAGCAGGTTGGACATGGACGCTCCTGACAGGGAAGGGTCATCGACCGCCGACCAGACTTCCCGGCACACCACGGGTCACCGTAACCCACGCAGTCCGCGTCCTGGGGACGACGGCTAACATGCTCTGCGGTGCGCCGGGAAGACTGGTCGGCAGCTCTGCCACCGACTCCGAAGGCCGGTATCCCCTCGTGACCCTGCTCTGGATCGTCGTCGCCACCGCGGCGGTCGTCGTGCTGGCCGCGCCTGCGGCCGCGTGGCTCGGCGCGCGCGCCGGGCTCGTCCTCGGTGCGGCGTTGGGCGTCCTCGGGGTGACCACCCCTGTGCTGGCCGCCCGCGCCGACGAGGTGCTGGCGTCCGAGGTCGCCTGGATGCCGTCCCTCGACGTGGCCTTCGCGCTGCGACTCGACGGACTGGCGCTGCTCTTCGCGCTGGTCGTGCTGCTGATCGGTGGCGTCG
>JAJUGK010000064.1 GCA_029268205.1 Nocardioidaceae bacterium | reverse complement strand
GCGTCGTCCGAAAGTTGACACTTCACGGCCTGCGCGGCGCCGCTCAGCCACTCCGCCCGTGCCAGCCCGACTCGTAGGCCAGGATCACCGCCTGCACCCGGTCGCGGAGCCCGAGTTTGGTGAGGATGCGGGTCACATAGGTCTTCACCGTGGCCTCGGTGAGGAACAGCTCCCCGGCGATCTCGGCGTTGGACAGCCCCCGGGTGAGCGCGCGCAGCACGTCCCGCTCGCGCGGGCTGAGTGCGGCCAGCGCGGGCGGGACCTCGGGATCCGCCGGCCGATCGACGTAGGTGCGGACGAGCCGGTCGACCACACTGGGGGCGAAGGCCCGGTCGCCGCGGTGGACGTCGCGGATCGCGGCGACGAGTCGGTCCGGGGGCGTGGTCTTGAGCAGGAACCCGCTCGCACCGATGCGCAGTGCCTCCAGGACGTAGTGGTCGAGGTCGAACATCGTCAGCATCAGCACCCGGGCCCGCGCCCCGCTCTCGACCAGGGCCGTCAGACCGGCGATCCCGTCCGCATCGGGCATCTGCACGTCCATGACCACCACATCGGGGTCGGTGGCGGCCACGACCCGGGCCCCCTCCGCCCCGTCGGCAGCCTCGCCGACGACGCGCAGGTCGGGCGCCGCCTCGATCATCGCGCGCACGCCGCTGCGGATCAGCGCCTGGTCGTCGACGACCACAACGCTGATGACACCACCGGGCACGGCGCCCCCTTCCCCGTCGGGACCGACAGTAGCGGGCGCCCGACGGTGGGGACACTCACCGCGAAGGCGCGTCGGCTCCGTTGAACGCGGGCCACCGGGCCTCGAGCACGAACCCGCCGCGGCCGTCGGGGCCGGCCCGCAGGGTGCCGGCGCACGCTTCAACGCGCTCGCGCAGGCCGGGGAGGCCGAAGCCACCTCCGGCCGAGATCGGCGAGGGCCCGTCACCTCCGGCGTCGGAGACCCGGACGACGTATCCCCGGCCCTCGCGCCGCGCCTCCACCCTGACGGGCGCCCCGGGTGCGTGCCGGGCCGCGTTGGTGAGGCCCTCCTGCACCACCCGGTAGACGACGGTGCCGGCGGCCGCCGAGTCCGGGAGCGCATCGATGTCCGCGGCGATCTCCATCCCCGCTCCCCGCAGACCGCCGATCAACCGGGCGATGCCGGCACGCAACGCATCCGGGCTGGGAGCGGGTCCGTCCTCCAGGGCCGCGAACAGCGCGGCGATGTCCTCGAGCGCCTGCTCCCCGGCCGCCTCGACGGTGAGCAGCGCCTCGCGTGCCTGCGGGGCGTCGGTGAGGCGCATCGCCTCCGCAGCACCGGCCTGGAGCACCATCACGCCGACCGCATGACTCGTCACATCGTGCAGATCGCGGGCCAGCCGCAGCCGTTCGGCACTGACAGCAGCCGCGCTGGCCATGGTCAACTGGCAGCGGATGGCGGTGCTGCGCTCCTGGGCCTGCTGGAGGATCCGGTCGCGCTCCCCCCAGGCGACGGCCACCAGCGAGGCGAAGGCGAAGACGCACGCGATGAACCCCATCCCGGTCGCACCGTGCCGGGATGCCGCACCGCCCGCCGCAACGACCAGGACGACCAGCCCCCAGCCCTCATGCCGGCGACCGTGCTCGACCACCGCCCAGGTCAGCACCAGGTACGCCGGCACCAGGGGCAGCAGGCTGTCGGGGACGTCGGGCGGGTCCACGATCACGGGCAGCAGCGCGACCGCGGCCACCAGACAACCGACCGCGGGCCGGGTGCGGCGTACGGCCAGCGACGCCGCGGTCCCGAGGTACGCGAGCACCAGGCCGCCACCGAGCCAGCCGGGATCCACCGCGAGCAGGCACAGGGTTCCCGCGACGGCGACCAACGCGACCCCGAGGTCCCCCCGCCACACCGATCGCCGCGGGACCTCGGCAGCCGCCGGGGTCGGCAGTGGATCGTGGAGCAGCCCGATGAGCTCGCGGAGTTCGTCGATCGCGACGATCCCGCGCTGTCGGATGCGCCCGACCGCGTCACTGCTGAGCGAGATCGCCCCGGCCCGGGCGGCGGCCTGCATGTCGAGCACCGCGGTCCGGAGGGTGTGCAGCGCCCGCCCCGCCATGCGCCGGCGCTCCTCCAGCGCCTGCTGTTCGCTCCACGCGCGGGGATCCGCGGCGGCGAGGACGGCCGCCTCCCGTGCCGCCGCCCGCGCCGCGACCGCCCGATGCCGGACGACCCGACCGAAGACCCAGGCCGACCCGAAGACCACGCCGGTGGCCGCCAGGGACCCGACCGCGAGCTCCCCCCGGGCCGCGCTGGCGACGGCGAACACCGCGGTCACCAGAGCTCCGGGCCACAACGCCGCGACGTAGCGACCCGCGGCGAACAGGGTCAACGCAGCCGCCGGCACCAGGTCGACGTTGCCGTAGCCGGCTCCCAGCACCGCCGAGGCCACGGCCGCTGCCGTCACCAGCGTGGCCGCGGCGAGCGGTCGCCGTCCGACAAGTCCCACGCCGACGAGCACGAGGGGGACGGCGACCAGGGCCCGTGGCTGGTCACCGACGAGGAAGGCGGCCGCCCACGCGGCCGCCAGGACCGCCGCGCCCCAGGGCGCGACCGCCGGATCGAGGGCTCGCACCGATCGCACGGACCGCAGCCTAGGATCGCCGACCGGCTACCGTCACCGGATGAGCACTCCGCCGAGCGTCCCCGACCGTCTCGAACCCGTCACCGAGGACTGGCAACGCGCGCTCTGCGTCGTCGCGCACCCCGACGACATGGAGTTCGGCACCGCTGCCGCCGTCGCCCGGTGGACCGACCAGGGCAAGCACGTCGTCTACTGCATGGTCACCAGCGGTGAGGCCGGCATCGACGGCATGCATCCCGACGAGGCCAGGCCCGTGCGGGAGGCCGAGCAGATCGAGTCCGCCCGCGTGGTGGGAGTCGACGAGGTCGAGTTCCTCGGTCAGCCCGACGGGGTCCTGGAGTACGGCGTCGCCCTGCGCGCGGTCATCGCCCGCGCCGTGCGCCGGCACCGCCCCGAGGTGGTCATCACCAACAACTTCCGGCCGACCTGGGGCGGGCGGGCCCTCAACCAGGCCGACCACATCGCCACCGGCATGGCGACCCTCGACGCAGTGCGGGACGCCGGTAATCGCTGGGTCTTCACCGACCAGCTCGGCGACGGCGTGGAGCCCTGGGGCGGTGTCCGCGAGGTGTGGGCCGCCGGTTCGCCCGACGCGCGGCACGCGGTGGACACCACCGCCACCTTCGACCGGGGCGTCGCCTCGCTGGAGGCCCACCGCGCCTACATCGACGGGCTGGGATGGGAGCACTTCGACCCCGCGGAGTTCCTCGAGTCCGGGTCGCGGCCGGCAGGAGCGCGGCTGGGCACGACGCATGCGGCGACTTTCGAGGTCTTCGGCATGGGATGGGAGGGGTAGGACGCCGCCGCTGACATGATCAGCCCGACGCCCGCCCGACCATCTGGAGGACCCGTGACCGATCTCGTCCCGCCCGGAGGCCGTCGGTCCGCCGCCGACCCGGCCGTCGGAATGCGCCCCACGCGTGGTGAGCTGATGTGGCGCGGGATGGTGAAGCTCGCCTGGTTCAGCGTCGCCGCATTGGTCATCGGGGCGTTCGCGATCGTCGTCCTGCAGGCCCTCGGGGCGCTGTGGGTCGTGGTGCTCCCGGTGTTGCTGGGCCTGTTCTTCGCCACGGTGCTGTGGCCGCCGGCCGCGCTGTTGCGGCGGGTGCTCCCCGACGCGCTCGCCTCCCTCCTGGTCATCCTGGGGGCGATCGGGCTCCTGGTGGGGCTCGGTTTCGCCCTCGCGCCGAGCGTGACCAGCCAGAGCGAGGACGTCGCCGACGCGGTCGTGGCCGGCCTCAGCGACATCCAGGAGTGGCTCAAGGGCCCCCCGTTCAACCTCGGCGAGGAACGCATCGGCGAGCTGATCGACCAGGGCATCCAGCAGTTGCAGAACAACGCCCAGACGATCGCCGACGGCGTCCTGGTCGGCGTGAACGCGGTCAGCGGGATCGTCCTCAACCTGCTGCTGGCACTGGTCCTGTGCTTCTTCTACCTCAAGGACGGCACCAAGTTCGTCCCGTGGATCTCCCGCCTCGGCGGCCCGACCGCCGCCCCGCACCTGGCGGCGGTGTCGTACCGGATCTGGAACGCGCTCGGCGGCTTCATCCGCGCCCAGGCGCTGGTCGGCCTGGTGGACGCGGTCTTCATCGGCATCGGGCTGGTGATCATCGGGGTGCCCCTCGCCCTCCCGCTCGCCGTGCTGATCTTCTTCGGCGCGTTCATCCCGATCATCGGTGCGCTGGTCACGGGCGCCGTCGCCGCGCTCGTGGCGCTCGTCACCCAGGGCCTGACCGCGGCGATCATCGTGGTGATCCTGATCGTGGTGGTCCAGCAGATCGAGGGCAACATCCTCCAGCCGATCCTGGTGGGCCGCAGCCTCGATCTGCACGCCGGCGTCGTGATCCTCGCGGTGACCGGCGGAGGCTCGTTGTTCGGGATCATCGGGGCGTTTCTCGCGGTGCCCGTGGTCGCGACGGCGACCACCCTGATCCGCTACCTCCGGTTGCAGCTCGACGAACGCGCCCACGATCCCGAGGACGCCCCGCACGCCGCGCCCGACACCCGCGAGGCCCGCGACGACGAGCACGCCGACGACGTGGCGCGTGCCGCGCAGGGCGACGAGGTGGCCGCCGGCGACGGCGTCGCCGCGGCGGGTGAGAGCACCCCCGACGCCGGCGAGTGACCGCCGGACGTACCCCGCGAGACGTCAGAGGGCCCGGCGCTGATGCTCAGCGCCGGGCCCTCTCCCTGCTCCCCCGGTTGGACTCGAACCAACAACCCTCCGGTTAACAGCCGAATGCTCTGCCAATTGAGCTACAGGGGATCGTCGACGCCTCGCGACCTCGACGGCCGGGACAGGTTAGCAGGCCACCGTCGACCGACCTAAATCCGGGCGGGGTCGACTCCGATCTCCGCGCAGGCGTCGGCCAGGGCCGCCTGCGCGACCTCCCTGACGGCGGGGTCGGCGGGGTCGATGCCGGCGTCGAAGACGAACATCCACCGCAGTTCCCCCCCGCGTGGCGGACGGCGTGCGGCCACGGTCACGCCGGCCCGTCCGCGGACCGCGCGGTGTCGCTGCAGCACCACGCTCGCGGTCACCCGCTCGCGCACGAGTTCCAGAAGGTGGCCGGGGTCCTCGACCACGAACACGCGTTCGGGGCGCTGCTCGCCGTACGTACCGGTCTCGCGCACGCGCAGCCGCCACTCCTCGAGATCCCAGTCGGCCGACTCGACCTGGTCCCAGGACCGCACCCAGGCGGGTCCCGTCGGCGGGAGCACCACCAGCTCGTCGCGGGTGCCGAGCAACCAGCTGCCGTCGCCCGCGCGGGCGCCGCTGAGCACACGCAGCCGACGCCCGACCGTCTCCGATGCCCGCCGGACCACGTCGGCGGGCACGCTCACCCCGCGCCCGAACAGCCGGCGCCGTCGCTCGGGGGTGGGGGTCTCACTCACCGCCGACCGCCTTCTCCCGCAGCGTGCGGCGGTGCTGCTCCAGGGCGACCAGGTCGCCGAACATCTTGTTGTAGTCGGCCGCCTGGTCGACCGGGTTGGTGCGTTGCAGGCGCGACTTCAGGTCGGCGATCCGTCGCTGGGTGGTGACCTCCTGCAGGCCGTAGACGTGCGCCGCGACGTAGTCGGCATCGGGCTCGCGCAGGGAGCGCAGGGGCTCGACCGCGAGCGCACCGAGCGTGGCCGAGGCCGCCGGGTCGGTCAGCGCCGCGGCCAGGCTCGCGGGCCAGCTCTCCGGGGACCGGACCGCGGCGGGTCCGCCGGCGGCCGCCACCGCCTCCCAGATGGCCCGGTAGTGCGGGTGGGCGAAGTCGTCGGGCCCCAGGTCGGCGGCGGTCGTGCCGACCGCGGCGGGGTGCTGCACCACCAGCTTCAGCGTCTCCCGCTCCACGGCGAACCGCGGATCGCGCGGATCGGGGACATCGGGCCGGGGCGCGGGGGCGGGCGGCTCCTCGACCAGGACGCGACCGCGCCGCTGGTCGGCCTGCTCGGGGCCGCGGGCGGCGGCCCGGCGCACCTCACGTCGGGCCTCCTCCACGTCGACCCCGACCATGCCGGCGAGCTCGCGCGCGAAGGCGTCGACCTTCGACCGGTCGCGCACGCTGGTGACGAGCCGGGCGGCACGGCGCAGCGCATCGATCCGGCCGTCGGCGCGGTCGAGGTCGAACCCCTGCACGAGGTTGCCGAGCACGAACCGGTAGAGCGGGATGCGCCGGGCGACCAGCTCACGGACCGCCGCATCGCCCTTGGCCAGCCGCAGGTCGCAGGGGTCGAGCCCGTCGGGCTCGACCGCGACATAGGTCTGGGAGGCGAACTGCTGGTCGCCCTCGAAGGCCTTCATCGCCGCCTTCTGCCCGGCCTCGTCGCCGTCGAAGGTGAAGATGATCTCGCCGCGGAAGTCGGCGTGGTCGTGGAGCAGCCGGCGCAGCACCCGGCCGTGCTCCTCGCCGAAGGCGGTGCCGCACGACGCGACCGCGGTGCCGACCCCGGCCAGGTGGCAGGCCATCACGTCGGTGTAGCCCTCGACCACGACGGCCTGCGAGCTGCGCGCGATCTCCTTGCGCGCCAGGTCTACGCCGTAGAGCACGGTGCTCTTCTTGTAGATCGGGGACTCGGGGGTGTTGAGGTACTTGGCGTCGATGCGGTCGTCGTCGAAGATCCGCCGCGCACCGAAGCCGATCGTGTCGCCGTTGGTCTCCCGGATCGGCCACAGCAGCCGTCCGCGGAACCGGTCGTACGCCGAGCGACCCTGGGCGACCAGTCCGGCGGTGACCAGCTCCTCGACCCGGAACCCCTTCTGGCGCAGGTGGTGCAGCAGGGCCTCGCCGCCGCGCGGGGCGAACCCCAGGCCGAAGGTCTCCGCGGCGTCGCGGTCGAAGCCGCGCTCGCCGAGGAACTGCCGCGCCGCCATCGCGTCGGGCGTCGTGAGCTGATCTGCGTAGAACTCCTGGGCCAGCCGGTGGGCCTCGATCAGCCGGGCCCGCTGCCCCGGATCGCGGCGCGGCCCGGGGGCGTCGCCCTCGGTGTAGCGCAGCTGGATGCCAACCTTGTCGGCCAGGCGCTCCACGGCCTCGGCGAAGCCGAGCCCCTCGACCTCCATGACGAACTTGATCACGTCACCGCCGGCCTGACAGCCGAAGCAGTGGTAGTAGCCGCGGCTGGGGGTCACGTGGAAGGAGGGGGTCTTCTCGTCGTGGAAGGGGCACAGTCCCTTCATCGATCCGCCGCCGGCGTTGCGCAGGGTGACGTGCTCGCTGACGACCTCGTCGATCCGAGCGCGCTCGCGGACGGTCGCGATGTCCTCGTCCTTGATCAGCCCGGCCACGGTGCGGAGTCTACGACCGGCGTCCGACGACCTGCGCGTGCCAGGTCAGGGCCGACCCGTCGGTGAGCGACGCGACCTGGTCGATGACCACCCGCAGCCGCGCCGCGTCGTCGTCGGCCCGGGCCAGGTCGGCGGCGAAGGCCGGCGCGAGCCGGGTCTCGGGCTCCGCCGCCAGCGCGTCGACCAGCTCGGCGAGCAGCTCCCGCTCCCGCTCCATCAGCCGCAGCCGGTCGTCGGCGCGCATCACGTAGTGCGCCGCCACCCCCTTGAGCAGACCCACCTCGACCGCGGTCGCGCGGGGGACCACGAGCTCGGCGTGGTGGCGCACCAGCGGGGCCGCGCCGTACGCCGCCCGGGTGGCGGCCTGGACGCTGCCGCAGAAGCGTCCGATGACGTCGCTGGTGAGGTTCTTCAGCGCCGCCAGCGCCGGGCGGGACCCGTCGTAGGGACGCTCGGGCCAGGAGCCGATCGAGCGCAGCGCGGCGTAGGCCTCCTCGACCTCATCCGTGTCGACGTCGGGGAGGTACCACTCCCGCACGGTGGCGGCGACGGCCGCACGCTCCTGCGCCGACTCCAGCCAGCCGAGGTCGATCCGGCCCGCGACGACGCCGTCCTCGACGTCGTGGACGGAGTAGGCGACGTCGTCGGCGAAGTCCATCACCTGCGCCTCGACGCACCGGCGCCGCGGGGGCACACCGGCACGCAGCCAGGCGAAGACCGGGAGATCGTCGTCGTAGACCCCGAACTTGCGTCCCTGCCGGGCCGAGCCGTCGGAGTGGTAGCCCACCGGCGCCGGCGCCTCGCCGCGGGTCCAGGGGTACTTCGTGCACGCGTCGAGCGTGGCGCGGGTGAGGTTCAGGCCGATCGAGCGTCCCTGGGCGTCCGCGGACTTGGCCTCCAGCCGCGTGAGCAACCGCAGCGTCTGGGCGTTGCCCTCGAAGCCGCCGCACGCCTGGGCGAGGTCGTCGAGCACCCGCTCGCCGTTGTGGCCGAACGGCGGGTGCCCGAGGTCGTGGGCCAGCGCGGCGGTCTCGACCACATCGGGGTGGCAGCCCAGCACGTGGGCGACGTCGCGGCCCACCTGGGCGACCTCGAGGCTGTGGGTGAGCCGGTTGCGGACGAAGTCGTCGCTCTGCGGTCCCACGACCTGCGTCTTGGCCGCGAGTCGGCGCAGCGCGGCGCTGTGGACCACGCGCGCACGGTCGCGCTCGAACGGGGTGCGCTCGGGGGCCTCGACCCGTTTGGCCGGCTCGGCGACCCAGCGCTCGCGCGCGGCGGCGTCGTAGAGCTGGTCCCAGCGCTGCTGGGTGGGGGGCATCGCGGTCATGGCGTGGGCACCCTACTCCCGCCCGCCCCGACTCCGGGCAGGCCACTACCGGCAGCCCCTACCCGCAGCCCGTCACAAGCAGAGGGCGTTGACCAGCGCGACCACCGGGCCGAGCAGGCCGTCCTCGTTGTTCTCCAGCGCCCGACCCAGGACGCCGCAGTTCACGTCGGCCAGGACGGCCGCGTGCTCGTCGGCGATCCGGGCACGCAGCGGGGCGGGGTCCTCGGCGGCGATGGCGGCCCGGAGCTTGCGTACGCGGGCGACCCGGCGGGCGCGCTCGGCGGCCATCACCCGCTTGTCGATCCGGTTCTGCACCCGGCGAGCCGCCTCGCCGATCTCGGTCGCGATGCCCGAGGGCAGTGCGGGCAGCCGGACGTCGTCGCGGATCGCCCCGAAGGCGTCGTGGCGCCGCTGGGCGACCCGGCGTACCTGGCGCTTCGCGCGTGTGAGCGTCCGGGCGCGGGGCTTCCGGCCGGCCGCGGTGAACACGTCGGCCGCCGCGGTGCTCACCGTCGGCGCCATTGCACTCGCGAGGGTCGGGGCGGGGTTCGGTGCGGTGGGCGCGGCCGCCGCCGGGGCCGATCCCAGCCCGACCACCAGAGCCATCGCCAAGGCCATCACCAGGGCCATCACCAGGGTCGGGCCCGTCATCAGCGCCCCGATCCGGCCCGGTCGGCGTCGCGACCGGCGGATCGACTCGGACGGGACGGGCACACCGGTGGGTGCGGGCACGCGCGGGACTCCTTCGACCAGACGGGACGCGCGGGGTGCGCGACCCGCAGGACGCTAGGCGCCCCAGCAAGGCGGGGGTGTCATCCACGCCTCACCGCGGCTGTGGGACTCCTCACCCGTCACCTGCGGGGCGCGGCGTCGTTCCGCCGCGCCGCGCCAACGCGAGCGGCAGCGTCACCAGCGAGAAGCCGGCAGCCACGAGCAGGGCGACCGGGAAGGACGCACCGGCGGCGATCGCCCCGACCAGTACCGACCCCAGTCCCGTGCCCGCGTCGAACCCGACGTTCCACACGGCGCTGG
The DNA here is from genome assembly GCA_029268205.1 of Nocardioidaceae bacterium. Lineage (GTDB taxonomy): Bacteria > Actinomycetota > Actinomycetes > Propionibacteriales > Nocardioidaceae > Nocardioides_A. The sequence continues at coordinate 4,639 of JAJUGK010000064.1, read as the reverse complement.
CGGTGCCGAAGTCCCGCCGTCCGACCGCCGCGAACGAGAGCACGAGCGTGAGGTTCTGCAGCCCCCCGTAGCTCACGCCCACGATCGCCATGCCGAGCAGGAAGGCACCGGCCCGAGTCGCGTCGGGGTCCTCGACCGCGTACGCCGTGAGCGCGAGCCCCAGCACGGTGACCAGCACCAGCGGCCACACGAACCGGTGGGCGCCGTAGCGGTCGGCGAGGCCACCGGCGCGCCAACGGCTCACCGCCGCGGCCGCGGTCAGCAGGGCCAGTCCGATCATGGTCAGGTGAGCCGCGTCGACCATCTGCGCGGCGAAGGTGATCAGCGCCCCGCCGGCGAGGGTGACCGCCAGCAGCAGTGCCATCGGCCGCAGCAGGCGTGCGTACACCCGCCCGCGCGCCTCATGCCCGGGGTGGTCGCCCGACGCGGGCTCGCCCGGCAGGTGCCGGCCCAGCGCACGGGCCGGGACGCAGCCGAGCAGCGGGACCCCGGCGGCGAGGAACATCAACCGGAAGTCGACGGTCTCGGCCAGCCACGGGCCCAGCGGCACCAGGAGGAGCTGGGGCGCGGCGATCGCCAGCCCGTACGCGCCGATCGCCGCCCCGCGACGGGCGGGTTCGACCAACTCGGCGACCGCCGCGCTCCCGGCGACGGTGAGGATGCCGAACCCGATCCCGCGCACGGCCGACAGCGCCAGGACGGCACCGAGTGCGTCGGAGAGCGCCAGCAGCAGGGCCGGCACCCCGAGCAGCACGAGACCGGCCGTCAGCACCGGCGCCCATCCCAGCCGCCGGATCGCGCCCGGGACGAACGGTTGGGTGAGCACCGTGACGAGCATGAGGATGCCGTTGACCGCCCCCGCCCCGGCGGAGCCGGACCCGCCGTGCACCGCCCACAGGGGGGCGACCGGCAGCAGGGCGGCGTACCCGGCGAACCCGCTCGCGGTCACGGCGAGCAGGGCGGGCATCCCGGGACTGCGCCCGATCGCGCGGGGTCGTGCGGTCATCACCGGGGCATCGTCCCCCACGGTGGTACGGGCCGCGCCCCACGGGGTGCGGCCGGGCTCGTCAGTAGGTCGTCACGTGGACGTGGTCGTAGTGGTTGGCCGTCGAGGAGCCGCGGTCCTCCATCGAGCGCCACCCCTCGCCGGCCCGCTGCACCGTCCAGATGCGCTGGGCGTAGATGACCTCGCTGACACCGAGTTCGCCGGCGCGGGCACGGACCCACTCCGCGACCTGCCAGCCGCGGTCGCCGCTGACCATGATGTCGAGCGCGCGGCCCGCGGCGTGCTCGCCGTCGCCGCGGTAGCCGCCGTAGGAGGAGATGTCGGGGAACGCCGCACAGACGGCGCGGTAGACCGCGGTGGCGTTGGACCCGAGGCCGCCCTCGACGGACGAGCCGTGCGGACAGGGCGCCGAGGAAGTCGCCGCGCTGACGGCCTCCCGGGCCTCGGCGCGCTCGGTGACGAGGTACTCCGCCTTCACGTAGCGCAACTGGTCCTCGTGCACGACCTGGGCCCAGATGCCCCGCGTGCGGCCAGTGACGAGCACCCGGTCGCCCGCGTCGAGGACGGTGATCAGTTCGTGCTGCTCCCCGGGCCCGCTCCACACGTTGAGATCGACGGTGGTCCAGCGCTTCTGGGTGCGGACCGGCCCGGCGGTCCGGGGCTGCGGGGCCCGCGCGGTCTGCTGCTTCCGCGCGGCGGCACGCTGCTTCTTCTTCGTCGCGGGCGCCCGGTCCGCACCGCGGTCGGGGCGGTCGGCGGCGTTCGCCCGGGCGTCGAGGTCGACCAGGCCGGCCCCGAGCGAGGCGGCGGCGTCGGTGGCCTCGAAGACGACACCGGCGTCGGCCACCGTCGACTCGGACCCGCCCGGCGCGTCGCCCAGCGCGATCCCGGCCGCGACCACCGCGGCGGTGGCCAGGGGTGCGCTCACCAGCGCCCAGCGGTGACGACCACGGGCGGGGCGAGGGGCACGGCGAGGGGCACGGTGACGACCGTGGCTCATGTCGGGGGACAGCTCCTGACGGCAGGGGACGCTACGGAGTTACCGACCAGTCAAACACGGACGGGGGTGGGGTACGCAACCGGCCGCTCAGCCGCCGCTGGTCTCCGCTGCATCCTCCCGCAGGCCGCAGCCGCGGCCGTCGGTGTCGCCCAGCCACCCCTCCGGGAGGGCGACGCCCTTGCGCGGCCCGCCCTGCCGGCCGCGGGGCGAGCCGAGCTCGTGCACGGGGAACGGCTCGTCGTGGTCGAGGTCGGCCAGCAGCCGGTCGAGGTCGGCGAGCGTCGAGACCAAGCCGAGCGAGCGACGCATCTCACCCCCGGCGCCGAACCCCTTGAGGTACCACGTGACGTGCTTGCGGAACTCCTTGCAGCCGCGTTCCTCGCCCATGTGCTCGCACAGGAGCTCGGCGTGCCGACGCATCATCTGCGCCACCTCGCCCAGCCGCGGCAGGGTCGCGACCTGCGTGCCGGCGAACGCCGCGGCGAGGTCGCGGAACAACCACGGCCGGCCCAGACAGCCGCGACCGACGACGACTCCGGCGGCACCGGTGCGCTCGACCATCCGCAGGGCATCGGCTGCCTCCCAGATGTCGCCGTTGCCGAGCACGGGGATCTCGACCCGGCTCACCAGGTCGGCGATGGCGTCCCAGTCGGCCTCCCCGGAGTAGCCCTGCAGCGCGGTCCGTCCGTGCAGCGCGATCGCCGCGCAGCCGGACTCCTGGGCGATCCGGCCGGCGTCGCGATAGGTGAGGTGGTCCTCGTCGATGCCCTTGCGGGTCTTCATCGTGACCGGCACCCCGTACGGCGTGGCCGCGCGCACCGCCGCCTCGAGGATCTCGGCGAGCAGCCCGCGCTTCCATGGGAGCGCCGCTCCCCCGCCCTTGCGGGTGACCTTGGGGACCGGGCAGCCGAAGTTCAGGTCGACGTGCGCGACCCCGTACTCGGCGCAGAGGATCTCGGTCGCCTTCCCGACATAGGTCGGGTCGGTGCCGTAGAGCTGCACCGAACGGACGTCCTCGAGCGGGTCGAAGGTCAGCATCTTCAGGGTCGTCGCGTCCCGCTCGACCAGACCGCGGCTGGTGATCATCTCGCAGACGTAGAGCCCGGCACCCTGCTCGCGGCACAGCCGGCGGTAGGCCGCGTTGGTGATCCCCGCCATCGGGGCGAGCACCACCGGCGTCTCGACCTCGAGGGGTCCGAGGCGCAGGGGTCCGGGGAGCACGGGCGCGATCGTCACCGCGCCATTGTCCTCGCCGACGGCACCGAGGACGAAATCGGCGGGTCAGTACGCCGGCACGGCGACGGCCACCTCCCCGACCGCCCGGCCGACCTCCCGGCAGTCGCCGCCCACCGCGCACCGCAACAGGACCGTCGGCGTCCGACGTCGCTCGTGCACGAGCAACAGGTCACCGTCGGGCAGGAAGGCGCCGAGCCGGGTGCTCCCCGCCGGCAGGGTGGGCGTGACGTCGCGCGCCCCCGGGACGGTGAAGACCCGGACGCGCCGGGTGCCGGTGCGCACCAGCGCCGTCCGATCGGGCGCGAGCCGGGCGGAGAGACCGCCGCCGGCGGGTCGCCCACGGTCGACGGCGATCTCCGCGCCGGTGCCGGGCGCGAAGGCCCAGGCGGGGAGGGAATCCGGCTCCAGCAGACCGAGGTCGCCGGCGTCCTCCGGGCGGGCGGGCACGTCGGCTCGCCTCCCCGTCGCCACCCGCAGCCCGGTGGTCTCGCCGCTGCCCTCCGCGTTGCGGTAGACCACGACCAGGTCCTCGCCGGCGCCCTCGAAGCCGAGCACCTGCGGGTCGAGCTCGGAGTACAGGTCGGCGAGGTCGTCGCCGACGTCCCCCATCCCGGCACCGCTGCGTAACGTCTCGGCGCCGGTCTCGAGGTCGACGACCACGAGCTCGGCCCGGGGGCCCATCGGCACGTCCGGGCCGTCGCGGTCGACCCAGCCCGCGTACCGCCCGTCGACCGAGACCGCGATCGCCCCGGGACGACCGGGGACCTCCGCCACCCCGTCGGCGGTGGCGTAGAGCCACCTGCTCGGTCCCGGCCCGCGCGGCACCGTACGCACGAACACGCCGTACGGCGAGCCGGTCAGCTCCTCGGCGCGGCCCCGGCCGAGATCGATCCGGGTGTCGTCGACGTGGAGCCGGGCGCGGTGGGCCCAGACGACCTCGGCGCCCGCGAGCTCCGGGGAGGCCGCGGGCAGGATCCGCCGGCCGCTCGCGACCTCGGTCCCGGTGCCGCGCTCCAGGTAGGCCTGGATGCCGAAACCGGCGGCCAGCACCGCCGCGACGGCGACTGCCATCCCGACGAGCAGCCGACGGCCCATCGCGTCAGCCGCGGTTGCGGCGCTTGGCCTTCTTGCCCCGCTTGCCCTGCTTGGCCGGCGGCTCGACCTCGCCGGTCCAGGTGATCGCCTCGACCTCCTGGGTGGGCCGGAAGGAGACCGCCTGCAGCACTCCGGCGTCCGCCAGCAGGTAGACCAGGCATGTCTCGACCTGCTCGCCCGGCGCGAACTTCGCCGGCAACGGCGTCGAGGCGCAGGGCTCGAACCGCGCGGTGAACGTCGAGGCCTGGACGAGCTGGTTGCGCTCGTCGACGGCCCACAGCGGCACCGCGGCACCACCGAGG
>JAJUGK010000063.1 GCA_029268205.1 Nocardioidaceae bacterium | reverse complement strand
CTGGTCGACCTCCACACCCACCTGCGCGAGCCCGGCCGCGAGGACGCCGAGACCGTCCGCACGGGCTCCGCTGCGGCCGCGGTCGGCGGCTACACGGCCGTGCTCGCGATGGCCAACACCACCCCCGTCACCGACACCGCCGAGGCCGCCGAACGGGTCTTCGCGCTGGGCCGGCAGGCCGGCCTCGTCGACGTCCACCCCGTGGGCGCGGTGACCAAGGGGCTGGACGGCGAGGAGCTCGCCGAGCTCGGCCTGATGGCCCGCTCGCGAGCCGGCGTCCGGGTCTTCTCCGACGACGGCAGGTGCGTCGCCGACGCGCGGGTCATGCGGCGCGCGCTGGAGTACGTCAAGGCGTTCGGCGGCGTCGTCTCCCAGCACGCCCAGGAGCCGACGCTGGCCGGACCGACCGCGTGCTGCCACGAGGGGGAGTGGTCGGGCCGGCTCGGCCTGCCCGGGTGGCCCGGCATCGCCGAGGAGGTCATCGTCGCCCGCGACGTGATGCTCGCCCGGCACACCGGCTCGCGCGTCCACGTCGCCCACGCCTCCACCGCCGGCACCGTCGAGGTGCTGCGGTGGGCCAAGGCCCAGGCGGAGCGCGACGGCACCTGGTCGGTCACCGCGGAGGTCACCCCGCACCACCTCCTGCTCACCACCGACCTGCTGGCCGGCTACGACCCGACCTACAAGGTCAACCCACCGCTGCGGCCGAGCGAGGACGTCGAGGCCCTCCGTGCCGCTCTGGCCGACGGCACCATCGACGCGGTCGCCACCGACCATGCCCCGCACGCGCGCCACGACAAGGAGCACGCCTTCGCCGACGCGGCCTTCGGGATGCTCGGGCTCGAGACCGCCCTCGGCGTCGTGGCGACCGTGATGGTCGAGTCCGGCGCGATGGGCTGGGCCGACGTCGCCCGGGTGATGTCGACGCGTCCGGCGCAGATCGCCGGTCTGCCCGGTCAGGGGCGCCCGATCGAGGTCGGCGAGCCCGCCAACCTCGTTCTGGTCGACCCGGCGCGCCCGATCACGGTCGACCGGGACTCCTCGCAGTCGCTGTCGCGCAACAACCCCTGGCACGGGCGCACGCTCGCGGCCTCGGTCCACACGACGTTGCTGCGCGGTGCGGTCACCGCGCGGGAAGGACACCTGGCATGAGCCCCGACCAGCTCGACCGACGGGCGCTGCTCGTCCTCGAGGACGGACGCACCTTCCACGGCGACGCCTACGGCGCCGAGGGCGAGACCTTCGGCGAGGCGGTCTTCGCCACCGGGATGACCGGCTATCAGGAGACCCTCACCGACCCGTCCTACCACCGGCAGGTGGTGGTGATGACCAACCCGCACGTCGGCAACACCGGCGTCAACGACGAGGACGCCGAGTCGGCGCGGTTCTGGGTCGCGGGATACGTCGTCCGCGACCCCGCCCGGATCCCGTCGAGCTGGCGCGCGACCCGCACCCTCGACGAGGCGCTGCGCGAGCAGGGCGTGGTCGGCATCAGCGGGGTCGACACCCGCGCGCTGACCCGGCATCTGCGCGAACGCGGCGCCATGCGGGTGGGGATCTCCACCGTCGAGGCCGACCCCGCCGCGCTACTGCAGCGCGTACGCGACAGCGCCGCGATGAGCGGCGCCGAGCTCGCCACGGAGGTCACCACCGCCGAGCCGTACGTCGTCGCCCCGACCGGGCCGACACGGTTCCGGGTGGTGGCGCTCGACCTCGGCATCAAGGCGATGACCAGTGCGCGGATGGCCGAGCGCGGGATCGAGGTGCACGTGTTGCCCGCGACCGCGACGCTCGAGCAGGTGCTGGCGCTCGAGCCCGACGGCCTGTTCTTCTCCAACGGCCCCGGCGACCCGGCCGCCACCACCGACCAGGTGGAGCTGCTGCGGGCGGCGCTGGAGCGCGGCCTGCCGTACTTCGGGATCTGCTTCGGCAACCAGCTCTTCGGGCGCGCGCTCGGGTTGGAGACCTACAAGCTGGTCTACGGACACCGCGGCATCAACCAGCCCGTGCTGGACCGGACCACCGGCAAGGTCGAGATCACCTCCCACAACCACGGCTTCGCCGTGGCCTGGCCCGAGGGCGTCGCCGTCGACGATCCCGTGAGCACGCCGTACGGCGAGGTCCGGGTGAGCCACGTGTGCCTCAACGACGACGTCATCGAGGGCCTCGAGCTCCGCGACCCGTCCACGGGCGCGCTGAGCTCGTTCTCCGTGCAGTACCACCCCGAGGCGGCCGCCGGCCCCCGCGACGCGAGCTACCTGTTCGACCGGTTCGTCGAGCTCCTCGAGAAGAAGAAGGGCTGAGCCATGCCGAAGCGCACCGACATCTCCTCGGTCATGGTGATCGGTTCGGGCCCGATCGTCATCGGCCAGGCGGCGGAGTTCGACTACTCCGGCACCCAGGCGTGCCGGGTCCTGAAGGAGGAGGGCCTCCGGGTCATCCTGGTGAACTCCAACCCGGCCACCATCATGACCGACCCGGAGTTCGCCGACGCGACCTACGTCGAGCCGATCACCCCGGAATTCGTCGAGGAGGTGATCGCCAAGGAGCGCCCCGACGCGCTGCTGGCGACCCTCGGCGGACAGACCGCCCTCAACGCCGCGATGGCGCTGGCGGCCAACGGCGTGCTGGAGAAGTACGGCGTCGAGCTCATCGGCGCGAGCATCGAGGCGATCGACCGCGGTGAGAACCGCGAGTCGTTCAAGAAGATCGTGGAGGACCTCGGTGGCGAGGTCGCACGCTCGGCGATCTGCCACTCGATGGACGACTGCCTGGCCGCGGCCGAGGACCTGGGCTACCCGATGGTCGGGCGCCCGTCGTTCACGATGGGCGGCACCGGGTCGGGCATGGCCTACGACGAGGCCGACCTGCGGCGCATCGCCGGCGCCGGCCTCGCCGCCAGCCCCACCACCGAGGTGCTGCTGGAGGAGTCGATCCTCGGGTGGAAGGAGTACGAACTCGAGGTGATGCGCGACCGCGCCGACAACGTGGTCATCATCTGCTCGATCGAGAACCTCGACCCGATGGGCGTCCACACCGGCGACTCGATCACCGTCGCCCCGGCCATGACGCTCACCGACCGCGAATACCAGGACATGCGCGACCTCTCGATCGGGATCATCCGTTCGGTCGGGGTCGACACCGGGGGCTGCAACATCCAGTTCGCGGTCAACCCCGCCGACGGCCGGCTCATCGTGATCGAGATGAACCCGCGCGTCTCGCGCTCCAGCGCCCTGGCGTCGAAGGCGACCGGGTTCCCGATCGCCAAGATCGCGGCCAAGGTCGCCATCGGCTACACCCTCGACGAGATCCCCAACGACATCACGCAGGAGACGCCGGCGAGCTTCGAGCCGACCCTCGACTACGTCGTGGTCAAGGTGCCGCGGTTCGCGTTCGAGAAGTTCCCGGCGGCCGACCCGACGCTGACGACCCACATGAAGTCGGTGGGCGAGGCGATGGCGATCGGACGCAACTTCACCGAGGCGCTGCAGAAGGCACTGCGCTCGCTGGAGAGCCCGCAGGCGCCCTTCGACTGGGCCCACGAGTGGGTCGACCTCGACAAGGACGCCCTGCTCGAGGAGATCCGTACCCCGCACGATGGCCGCCTCAAGAAGGTCATGGACGCCCTGCGGGCCGGGGCGACGGCTGAGGAGATCCACGCCGCCACCGCGATCGACCCGTGGTTCGTCGACCAACTGCTGCTGATCAACGAGGTCGCCGGCGAGCTCGCGGCGGCACCGGAGCTGACCGCTCCGCTGCTGCGGCGCGCCAAGCGACATGGCTTCTCCGACTCCCAGATCGGCCGCATCCGCAACCTGCCGGCGGCCGTGGTCCGCGGGGTGCGGCACGCCCTCGGTGTCCGCCCGGTGTTCAAGACCGTCGACACCTGCGCCGCCGAGTTCGCCGCGCGCACGCCGTACCACTACTCCAGCTACGACGAGGAGACCGAGGTCGCGCCGCGCGAGCGCGAGGCGGTGATCATCCTGGGGTCCGGGCCCAACCGGATCGGGCAGGGGATCGAGTTCGACTACTCGTGCGTGCACGCCTCGCTCGCGCTGAGCCACAGCAAGGGGAGCGGAGCCAACGGCGGCGCCGGCTACGAGACCGTGATGGTCAACTGCAACCCCGAGACCGTCTCCACCGACTACGACACCTCCGACCGGCTCTACTTCGAGCCGCTCACGCTCGAGGACGTGCTCGAGGTCGTGTATGCCGAGCAGCAGGCCGGTCCGGTCGTCGGGGTGATCTGCCAGCTCGGTGGACAGACCCCGCTCGGTCTCGCCCAGGGCCTGGCCGACGCGGGTGTGCCGATCGTGGGCACCCAGCCGGCCGCGATCGACCTCGCCGAGGAGCGTGGCGCGTTCGGCCGGGTGCTCGCCGAGGCGGGCCTGACCGCGCCGAAGCACGGCACGGCCAGCTCCTTCGCCGAGGCCGAGGCGATCGCCGAGGACATCGGCTACCCCGTGCTGGTGCGGCCCTCGTACGTCCTCGGTGGGCGCGGCATGGAGATCGTCTACGACCGCGCGACGCTGGAGGGCTACCTCGAGAAGTACGTCGCCGCCGGGCTGATCAGCCCCGAGGCGCCGGTGCTCATCGACCGGTTCCTCGACGACGCCGTCGAGATCGACGTCGACGCGCTCTTCGACGGCGAGGACCTCTACCTCGGCGGCGTGATGGAGCACATCGAGGAGGCCGGCATCCACTCCGGCGACTCCTCCTGCGCGCTCCCGCCGATCACGCTCGGGGCCCGCGAGATCGACCGGATCCGGGAGGCGACCACCGCGATCGCCCGCGGCGTCGGCGTCCGCGGCCTGATCAACATCCAGTTCGCGCTCGGCTCCGACGTGCTCTACGTCCTCGAGGCCAACCCCCGCGCCAGCCGGACCGTGCCGTTCGTCGCCAAGGCCACCGGCACTCCGCTGGCGAAGGCGGCCGCGCGGATCATGCTCGGCGACTCCATCGCGACGCTGCGAGCCGAGGGCGTCCTGCCCGAGGTCGACGGCGGGCTGCTCCCGGAGGACGCGCCGATCGCGGTGAAGGAGGCGGTGATGCCGTTCAACCGGTTCCGCACCGCCGACGGCGCCCAGGTCGACACCGTGCTCGGCCCGGAGATGAAGTCCACCGGCGAGGTGATGGGCCTGCACGCCGACTTCGGCACCGCCTTCGCCAAGGCCCAGGTCGCGGCGTTCGGCCCGCTGCCGACCTCCGGCCGGGTCTTCGTGAGCATGGCCAACCGCGACAAGCGCTCGATGATCTTCCCGATCAAGGTCCTGGCCGACCTCGGGTTCGAGATCCTCGCCACCGAGGGCACCGCCGAGGTGCTGCGCCGCAACGGCGTCCGCGCCGAGGTCATCCGCAAGCACCACGAGGGTCCCGGCCCCGACGGCCAACCCACCACGGTGCAGGCGATCCTCGACGGGCAGGTGCAACTCATCGTCAACACCCCGTACGGCGCGGGCGGCGGCAACGTGCGACTCGACGGCTACGAGATCCGCACCGCGGCGGTCATGGCGAACGTCCCGTGCATCACCACCGTGCCGGGTCTCGCGGCGGCCGTGCAGGGCATCGAGGCGCTGCGCCGCGGCGACATCGGGGTGCGGAGCCTGCAGGAGTGGTCGGCGCGGTGAGCCTCTACGAGCGCGCGTTCGCCACCGTCGCGGTCCGGATCGACGCCGAGACCGCGCACCACCTCGGGTCGCGGGCGATCCGGGCGGCCCGACCCGCGCTGGAGCTCCTCGGCCGCGCCCGGCCGGTCGCCGCGCGGCCGGTCCACGCGATGGGTCTGCGGTTCGCCCACCCGTTGGGTTTGGCGGCCGGCTTCGACAAGAACGCCGTCGCGATCGACGCCCTCGGCGCGCTGGGGTTCGCCTTCGTCGAGATCGGCACGGTGACCGGGCAGGGACAGCCGGGCAACCCCCGCCCGCGGCTGTTCCGACTTCCCGACGACCGGGTGGTCGTCAACCGGATGGGCTTCAACAACGACGGCGCCGAGGTCGTCGCGCGGCGCCTCGCCGCCCGGGCCGCGCGCCGCAGCCGCCGCGAGGCCACCGAGCCCGGCCCGGTGCTCGGGGTGAACATCGGCAAGACCAAGGTCGTCGACGAGAACGACGAGGCCGCCGTGCTGGCCGACTACGGCCACAGCGCCGGCCTGCTCACGCCGTACGCCGACTACCTGGTGGTCAACGTCAGCTCGCCCAACACCCCGGGTCTGCGGTCGCTCCAGGCCGTCGAGCGGCTCGAGCCGCTGCTCGCCCACGTGCGGCGCACGGCGGACCGCGCGGCCGCCGACGCCGGACGCGACCGCGTACCCCTGCTGGTGAAGATCGCGCCCGACCTCGACGACGAGGACGTGGTCGCCGTGGCCGACCTCGCCGTCGCCCTCGGCCTCGACGGCATCGTCGCCGCCAACACCACCATCTCGCGCGCGGACCTGGTCTCCGACCCGGCGACGATCGGGGCGATCGGTGCCGGCGGGGTGTCCGGCCCCGTCCTCGCCGCGCGCGCCACCGAGGTCCTGCGCCTGGTGCGTGACAGGGTGGGCCCCGACCTGACGATCATCGGCGTGGGAGGGATCGACGACGTGGACGAGGCACGGGCTCGGATCGCCGCCGGCGCGACGCTCCTGCAGGCCTACACCGGCTTCGTCTACGGCGGCCCGGCCTGGCCGCGCCGCATCGCGCGCGGGCTCGCCGACGGCGTCCGCGGCGCACCCGCCCCGGGAGCGTGACCGTGCGGGTGGTCCACGTGGACGCCGAGGTGCTGGCGCACAAGCGGTCCGGCGGACACCACCTGGTCACGCTGGTGGCTCCCGGCGTCGCCGAGCTGCACCGGCCGGGCACCTTCGCCGAGCTCACGCTCGGCGGGCCGCACAGCGACCGGCTCACCCGGCATGCGTTCTGGATCCTGCGCGCCAACCCGTCCGGCACGTACGGCGGGACCGTCGAGCTGCTCGTGTCCGAGCGCGGTCCCGGGACCCGGTGGCTGGTGCGGGCCGGCCCCGGGACGACGGTCCCGCTGACCGGACCGCTCGGCCGTCCGGTCGCGCGCCCGAAGGAGCCGGTCCCCGGCCCGGGGGTCGCCCTCGAGGTGGGGGGGGCCGCGACGCTGCCGCTCGCGGCACGACTCAAGGAACGCGGCTGCGTCGTGCACGTCCTGCTGGGTGCGCGCACCGAGGCCCGTCTGCACGGCGCGCTCGACCTGCGGCGGGCGGCCCGCACCGTCCAGGTCGTCACCGGCGACGGGTCGGTGGGCCGACGCGGGGAGTTGGCCGAGGTGCTCGGCGGCGTGCTCGACCAGCAGGCACCCGACGTCGTCTACGCCGCCGGGCCGGTCCCGCTGCTGCGCACCGCCGCCGCGGAGGCCGAGGCGCGCGGTGCGTGGAGCCAGTTGGCGTACGCCGGCCCGATGCCCTGCGGCACCGGCCACTGCCAGGGCTGCCTGGTGCCGGTGGTGGGGGAGGACGGCATCGCCCGTCACGCCCGGGCGTGCGTCGACGGGCCGGTCTTCCGCGGCGACCGCGTCCGCTGGGACGAGGTGGGACGGTGAGCGCGCTCGCCCTGCGGGGCCCGCTGGTCGCGGCGTCGGGCTGCCTGCGCGTCACCCGGACGCTCGAGGACCTGGTCGACCTCTCGACCCTGGGCGCCTGGGTCACCCCGACGGTCGGCCTGGCCGCCGCGACCGGGCCGTCCGGTCGGCGCCTGTGGGAGACCGGTGCCGGCCTGGTGCACCCGACCTGCCTGGAGGGACCGGGGATCTCGGGGCTGCTCGCCGGCGATGTGCCCTGGATGGTCGCCCGCAAGGTGCCGGTGATCGTCTCGGTGACCGCCGCGACCCTCGGCGACTACGCGGAGCTCGTCCGGCACGCCGGGGCTGCCCCGGGCGTCGTGGGGGTCGAGCTGCGGGTCGCTCCGCCCGGCGCCCGCGACCTCGGACTCGTGCCGGTGAGCGAGGGCTTCCACGTCGGTCGGATCGTGGCGGCGGTCCGTGACGGGCTGCCCCCGGGGTGCAGCCTGGTGGTCAAGCTCCCCGCGCTGCCCGACCGGGTCGTCGACCTGGCGCGGGCCGCACTCGACGCGGGCGCCGACGCCCTCACGCTGGTCGACGCCGCGCCGGCGTACGTCATCGACCCCGCGACCGGACGGCCGCCGTTCGGCGACGTCGCCGCCTCCCGGCTGTCCCTGAGCGGGCCGGCGCTGCTGCCGCTCGCCCTGCGGTGCGTGCACGAGGTCCGCGTGGCGCTGCCGGACGCACCGGTGCTCGCCGGCGGAGGAGTACGCAGCGGGGCCGACGTCGCCGCGTTCCTCGCGGCCGGCGCGTCGGCGGTCCAGCTCGGCACCGTGCTCCTGCACGACCCCGTGGCCCCCCAACGCATCCACGCGGAACTCGCCCCTACGGAGCGCACCGCTCCGTCCGTCCCCACCGAGAGGGAGTCCCCATGACGTTCGGTCAGCGTCTCCACACCGTCACCTCCGCCCGTAGCCCGCTGTGCGCGGGGATCGACCCGCACCCCGGCCTGCTCGAGCAGTGGGGCCTGGAGGACACCCCCGCCGGGTTGACGCGGTTCGCGATGGTCGCCGCCGAGGTGCTGGGGCAGGAGGCCGGGGTGGTCAAGCCCCAGGCGGCCTTCTTCGAGCGCCACGGCGCCGCGGGGGTGGCGGTGCTGGAGCGTGTGATCGCGACCTGTCGGGAGGCCGGGGCGCTGGTGCTGCTCGACATCAAGCGCGGCGACATCGGCTCCACCTCCCAGGCCTACGCCGACGCCTACCTCGACCCGAGGTCGCCGTTGGCCGCGGACGCCGTCACGGTCTCGCCCTACCTGGGGTTCGGCAGTCTGGAGCCGTTCCTCGCCACCGCCGAGCGGCATGCGGCGGGGGTCTTCGTCCTCGCGCTGACCTCCAACCCCGAGGGCCCGCAGTTCCAGCGGGCGCGTACGGCCGACGGCGCCGGCGTCGGCGCGACAGTGCTGCGGGAGGCCGCCGCCCGCAACGAGGGGGCCACCCCGCTGGGGTCGGTCGGCGTCGTCGTCGGCGCCACCGTCACGCCGGCGACCGAGGAGCTCGGCGAGGACTTCGCGATCAACGGCCCGATCCTCGCGCCGGGCGTCGGTGCCCAGGGAGCGACCTTCGCCGACGTCCGCCGGGTCTTCGGCCCGGCCGCCGCGCAGGTGCTGCCCGCGTCGTCGCGGGAGATCCTCCGCGCCGGTCCGGACGCCGCCGCGCTGCGCTCCGCCGTACGCCGCGCCGCCGACGCCGCCGCGGAGCTGCGGGCGTGAGGGCGACGGGGTCCCCGGCGCGGCGGCGGTGGGTCATCGGCGCGGTGCTGGTGCTCGTCCTCGGTCTGGCCGGTGCGGGCATCGCCGTCTGGCTCGACGGGCGCGATGACGACCCGTACTGCGAGGCCGTGCGCGCGAGCAACGACGAGATCGCCGCGCTGGTGGGGGAGAGCGAGGGATCCGCGGTGGAGACGCTCAGCGACAGCCTGGGCGTGCTCGAGGGTCTCGCCGCCGAGGCGCCGGCCGAGGTCGCCGCCGACTGGAACACCTTGATCCTGCGGCTGCGCGGGCTGCGCGATGCCCTGGAGGCGGCCGGTGTCGATCTCGAGGGCGACGACGTCGACCTCTCGGCCCTCGAGGACGCCGATCCCGCCGCGTCGGCCGCGGTGACCACGGCCGCCGAGGAGCTCGCCTCCACCCGGGCCGCCCGCGCTTCGGCCGCCATCGAGGACCATGCACGGCAGTCGTGCGGTGTGGGCCTGGGGGCGACCGACGAGGAGCCGGAGCAGTGAGGGCCGCCGTTGCAGCCCGCGCGCGGGGTGTCTAGATTCCCTCCTGTCCGGGCCGCCGCGATCCGCGCGTGCCGAAGCTCCCGAACCACGAACGGGGATCATCACTGTGGCCTTGCCGCCCCTCACCCCGGAGCAGCGCCAAGCTGCCCTCGAGAAGGCCGCGGCGTCGCGGCGCGAGCGGGCGGAGGTGAAGAACCGCCTCAAGCACTCCGGCGCCTCCTTCGCCGAGGTGTTGCGGGAGGGGCAGACCAACGAGGTCGTCGGCAAGATGCGCGTGATCGACCTGCTCACCGCGATGCCCGGGCTCGGCAAGGTCCGCGCCCGCCAGCTGATGGAGCGGCTCAACATCTCCGAGAGCCGCCGCGTGCGGGGCCTCGGCTCGAAGCAGATCGCCGCGCTGGAGCGCGAGTTCGCCGACCGTGGCTGATCCCGACCTGCGCGCCGCCCTCGCGTCCGGGGCGGGCCGCCTCACCGTGCTGGCCGGCCCGACCGCGGTCGGCAAGGGCAGCGTCGCGGCGTACGTGCGCCAACACCACCCCGACGTGTGGATCTCGGTCTCCGCGACCACCCGGCGTCCGCGGCCGGGGGAGGTCGACGGGGTCCACTACCACTTCGTCGACGACGCGACCTTCGACGCGATGATCGACCGGGGCCAGTTGCTGGAGTGGGCGGTCGTGCACAAGGCGGCGCGTTATGGCACGCCGCGCGGACCCGTGGTCGACGTCCTCGCCGCCGGCCGGCCCGCGCTGCTGGAGATCGACCTGCAGGGGGCCCGGCAGGTCCGCAGGGCGATGCCGGAGGCGTTCTTCGTCTTCCTCGCACCCCCGTCGTGGGACGAGCTCGTCCGCCGCCTGGTCGGGCGCGGCACCGAGGACGAGGCCGAACGGGAGCGGCGGTTGGCCACCGCGCGCGAGGAGCTGGCCGCCGAGCCGGAGTTCGACGTGACCATCGTCAACACCGAGATTCCCGCTGCGGCGGAGGAATTGGTAGCCTTGATGCGTGGGTCCGGCCCCGATCGACGGCCGACCACCCCCGATCTGTAGATCCCCAACCTGTGAAGGCGTGAGCGCGTGTCTGGCATTACCCCTGTTGCCGAGGGCATCACCAACCCGCCGATCGACGAGCTGCTGACCAAGACCGACTCGAAGTACAAGCTCGTCCTCTACAGCGCCCGCCGTGCCCGGCAGATCAACGCCTACTACTCCCAGCTCGGCGAGGGCCTGCTGGAGTACGTCGGCCCGCTGGTGGACACCCACGTCCAGGAGAAGCCGCTGTCGATCGCGCTGCGTGAGATCAACGCCGACCTGCTGACCTGCGAGGACGTCGACCCCGCCGAGGCGCAGGCCGACGCGGACTCCGCGACGGCCTGACCGAGCGTCCCGGGGAACCGCGCGGATGTCCTCCGTCGTCCTCGGCGTGACCGGCGGCATCGCCGCCTACAAGGCGTGCGAGGTGCTGCGCCGGTTCACCGAGTCCGGGCACGACGTCACCGTCGTCCCCACCGCGGCCGCCCTGGAGTTCGTGGGCGCGCCCACCTGGGCCGCCCTCTCCGGCAAGCCGGTGGCCACCGATGTGTGGACGTCCGTGGCCGAGGTGCCGCACGTGCGGATCGGTCAGCAGGCCGACCTCGTGCTGGTCGCCCCGGCCACGGCCGACCTCCTCGCCCGCGCCGCCCACGGCCTGGCCGACGACCTGCTGACCAACACGCTGCTCACCGCGCGCTGCCCGGTCGTCATGGCGCCGGCCATGCACACCGAGATGTGGGAGCACCCCGCGACGCAGAGCAACGTCGCGCTGCTGCGCGAGCGCGGCGTCGTCGTCCTCGAGCCGGCCGTGGGGCGGCTCACCGGCGCCGACACCGGAAAGGGCCGGCTGCCGGAGCCCGCGGAGATCCACGCCGCCGCGGTCGACGTGCTGGAGCGCTCCGCTGTCGCTCCGGTCGAGCGCGACCTCGCCGGCCGCCACGTCGTCGTCTCCGCCGGCGGTGGCCGTGAGTACCTCGACCCCGTCCGCTTCCTCGGCAACCGCTCATCGGGTCTCCAGGGGTGGGCGCTGGCCCGCACGGCTGCCGTCCGGGGCGCCGAGGTGACCCTCGTGGCCGCCAACGTCGACCTGCCCGACCCGCCCGGGGTCCGGGTGGTCCACGTGGGTTCGACCGTCGAGCTCGGCGACGCGGTCCGTACGGCCGCCGAGAGCGCCGACGCGGTCGTGATGTCCGCCGCGCCCGCCGACTTCCGCCCGTTGGAGCGCTCGGAGTCGAAGATCAAGAAGGCCGAGGACGGCTCCGCGCCCACCCTCGCCCTCGCCCAGAACCCCGACATCCTGGCGGGTCTGACCCGCGACCGCGCCCGAGCCGGCCAGGTCATCGTCGGGTTCGCCGCCGAGACCGGCGACGCCGACCACAGCGTCCTCGACCTCGGTCGCGCCAAGCTCGCGCGCAAGGGGTGCGAGCTGCTGGTCGTCAACGACGTCAGCGGCGGTCGGGTCTTCGGCGAGACCGACAACGAGGCGGTCGTCCTCGGCTCCGACGGCAGTCTGGTCGAGGTGCCGCGCGGTTCGAAGGCCGCACTGGCGCACGTCATCTGGGACTGCGTCCGCGACCGCTGGTAACACGCCCGCCGTACGACCCGGGCGCACCGGACGCGACGGTGAGACGGTCGGGTCGGGGTGGGTGGGCACGTTAGGGTCGCCACGGCCAGAACTTCGGTGCCGCCGCCGGGTGCACCCCCGACACCACAGGAGCAGAGACGACGTGGCAGGACGACTTTTCACCTCGGAGTCCGTGACCGAGGGTCACCCCGACAAGATCGCCGACCAGATCAGCGACACCGTCCTCGACGCCCTGCTGGCCGACGACCCCAGCAGCCGGGTCGCCGTCGAGACCCTGCTCACCACCGGCCTGGTCGTGGTCGCCGGCGAGGTCACCACGAAGACGTACGCGCCGATCGCCCAACTCGTGCGCGACCGGATCCTCGAGATCGGCTACGACTCCTCGGTCAAGGGCTTCGACGGCAACTCCTGTGGCGTCCAGCTCGCGATCGGCGCGCAGTCGCCCGACATCGCCCAGGGCGTCGACACCGGCTACGAGACCCGCTCGGGGGAGTCGGCCGACCCGCTCGACCAGCAGGGCGCCGGCGACCAGGGGCTGATGTTCGGCTACGCCTGTGACGACACCCCGACGCTGATGCCGCTGCCGATCACCATCGCCCACCGGCTCGCGGCCCGGCTGACCGAGGTCCGCAAGGACGGCACGCTGGCCTACCTGCGGCCCGACGGCAAGACCCAGGTCACCATCGAGTACGACGACGACAACCGCCCGGTCCGCGTCGACACCGTCGTCGTGTCGACCCAGCACGCCCAGGACATCGACCTGGCAGCCATGCTGACCCCCGACATCCGGGAGAAGGTCGTCGAGCCGGTCCTCGCCGAGTTCGAGATCCCCTCCGAGGGCTACCGCCTCCTGGTCAACCCGACCGGCCGCTTCGAGCTGGGCGGACCCATGGGCGACGCCGGCCTCACCGGCCGCAAGATCATCATCGACACCTACGGCGGCATGGCCCGCCACGGCGGCGGCGCCTTCTCCGGCAAGGACCCGTCCAAGGTCGACCGCTCCGCGGCGTACGCCATGCGGTGGGTCGCCAAGAACGTCGTCGCCGCCGGCCTGGCGAGCCGGTGCGAAGTGCAGGTCGCCTACGCCATCGGCAAGGCCCACCCGGTCGGGTTCTACGTCGACTGCTTCGGCACCGAGACCGTGCCGGTCGCCTCGATCCAGAAGGCCGTGCTCGAGGTCTTCGACCTGCGCCCCGCCGCGATCATCCGCGACCTCGACCTGCTGCGGCCGATCTACGCCCAGACCGCCGCCTACGGCCACTTCGGCCGCGAGCTCCCCGACTTCACCTGGGAGCGCACCGACCGGGTCGACGCGCTGAAGGCCGCCGTCGGCGTCTGACTGCGTCGAGTTTCACTACCTATGCAGTGAAACTCGCACTGTGTACACGTTCCTGACGGCGTGTCGTCGAAGAACGTGTACACAGTGGTACGCCGGCCCGTGGGGCAGGCGGCGTCGTTCGGGGATGACCTCCCGACGAGCCGCCGAGGTGAGGCCGTACGCCGGTGTCGGCCCGGGTTGGTAGGAATGCCCCCGTGACCACGAGCCCCGGCCCCGAGGAGCAGACCGCGCAGCCCGCGCTGCTGCCCGACCTCGCCCGGGCCGAAGTACGCCGGTCGCAGGCGAAGCAGGCGGCCGGGGCGGCACCCGCGACGACGGCCGCCGAGGTCGATCCGGTCGCCCGGGTGCTCGTCGAGGTGCCGCTGGCCCACCTCGACCGCCCCTTCGACTACCTCGTGCCGGAGTCGATGGCCGCCAGCGCCGTGCCGGGCGCGCGGGTGAAGGTGCGCTTCGCCGGTCAGGACCTCGACGGGTTCGTCCTCGAGCGGGTGCCGCGCTCCGAGCACGAGGGCCGACTCGCTCCGCTGCGCCGGGTCGTGAGCGCCGAGCCGGTGCTCACCCCGGAGATCGCCGGACTCTGCGAGGCCGTCGCGGCCCGCTACGCCGGCACCGTCTCCGACGTGCTCCGGTTGGCGGTCCCGCCCCGCCACGCCACCACCGAGAAGAAGGCGCCACGTGACCGGGAGCCCACTCCCGCTCCCGTCGCCGACCCCGGACCCTGGGCGGCGTACGACGGCGGCGCGGCCCTGCTCGCCGCCCTCGCCGACCCCGCCCCGGTCGAGCCCGCCGATCCGGCCCGCCCCGCCCCCCGCGCGGTGTGGACCGCCGCGCCGGCCGAGGACTG
>JAJUGK010000062.1 GCA_029268205.1 Nocardioidaceae bacterium | reverse complement strand
GTGAACTCCGCGACGAACTGCCGGTGGGCGAAGCGCCGCCGTTTGCCGGCGAAGGTCTTGATGTGTTCGACCGCCTGGTCGCGGGTGATGCTGAACGGGAGTACGGCGTCGGGCACCGCCCCGTTGGGCACCTGCTCGTTGACCGTCAGCACGTGGCGGCACCAGTGGCACCGCGACGAGGTCGCCTCGGCGATGTTGACCACCACCTCGGAGCCGCATCCCGAGCACTTCATGGTGAGGGTGTCGGTGTCGTCGGTGATGTCGCCGGCGCCCGAGGCGATGACCGTGCCGGTCAGGTCGCGCAACGAGGTCTCGCCCTGGACGAGCGGATCGATCTTCTCCTCGGCCCACTCGTGCCGGCAGAACAGACAGATCAGCATGCCGGTCGAGGCCCGCAACTGGATCTCGGTCGCCCCGCACTTCGGGCACCGGTTGACGCCGTCGCGCAGCCGTTCGTTGGCCGTCGCGATCACGGGGTCGGGCTCGGGTGCGGTCGGGGTGTCGGTCATCGTCGCCTGCTCAAGTCGCGCGCGGTCAGAGACCGAGCGCCTTCGCCTTGGCCGCGTCGTAGTCCTCCTGGGTGATCAGTCCCGCGTCGAGCATCTGCTTGGCGCGGGTCAACACCGCCATCGGGTCCTCGGCCGCGGGCTCCGCCGCTGCCGCCGGTGCGGCTGGTGCGGCCGGCTGCTGGGGCGCGGCCTGCGGGGTCGACTGGGCGCCCACCCCCGGCACGGGCTGCTGCAGCCCGCCGATCCCGGCACCCCCGGCTGCCATGCCCATGCCGATGAGTCCCCCGGGGCCGGCGTTCTCGCCCGCCGCCTCGAACCCGGCCGCCACCGACGCCTGCAGGTTGGAGTTGCCGCGGGCCCCGGAGAGCGCGTCGGCGCGCTGCACGTTGCGCAGCAGCTCGCGGGTGTTCTCGTCGTACTCGATGGCGACGAGGGCGACCTTGACGATCTCGAGGCCGCGGCCGGTGCTCCACTGGTAGTTCTCCTCGACCGCGGCCGAGAGGCTCTGGGCGAAGCCGACGGAGTCCTGCTGGATCTTGGTGATCCGGTTCCCCTTGGAGGGGTCGTTGGTGTACATCGAGAAGGCCGGGGCCAGCGACCCGACGACCTCGTTGAACAGCTGCGAGGCCGCGTCGTTGTCGACGTCGGTGAAGTCGAAGACCCGACCGGGCTCGAGGTAGGCCGCCGGCACGAACGCCTTGATGAACAGGATCGGGTCGACGATGCTCAGCGTGTAGGTGCCCCGGGTGACGGCACCGACCTGGGCGTTGAGGTAGGCGTCGTCCCAATAGATCTCCGACTGGGTGCCGAAGCGGTTGTTGGGCAGCTCCTTGAGCGTCACGAAGTACGCCCGCTGCTGGGTGCCGGGTCGCCCGCCGAACTTGAACCGCTCCCACGAGGTGGTCACGAGCGGACTGACGATTCCGTCGCCGGCGAAGATCGAGGCGGAGTCCTGCGCGTCGGAGTTCCACTCATACGCCCCGGGCTCGGCGGCGAAGCCGGTGATCGCGCCGTCCTGCATCAGGACCAGGCCGTAGCCCTCGGGCACGATGATCCGGCTGCCGTTGGTGATCACCCCGTCGGAGCCCTTGGCGTTGGAGCCGCGGCCGGCGTTGGTCCCGCGCGGGACCGCGGCGCACAGCGCCGCCGTGGGCGCGAGGCCGTCGGGCACCGTGAAGAAGTCCTTCCACTGGTCGGCCAGGGTTCCCCCGAGCGCGCCGACAGCTGCCTGAATGAGTCCCATGATCGCTCCAGCCTCGCCGAAATCGGACAGGCCTCACCCTAGCCATCCCCGGCGTCCGCTGGGGAGGATTCAGCGGCGCGGACCCGCCGTACGACCGCTCCTGTCAGTGGCGTGTGAGGGTGCTGTCAGCGGTCCGCGATCGTCGGCGGGACCCGGTCGGCCCAGTCGGCTGCGTCCTCGAGGCCTGCCGCGGCGGCCAGCAGGACCCCCTCCTCGCCGGGCCGCGCGCCCAGCATCACGCCGATCGGGAGTCCCTCCTCGCTCAGGTGGATCGGCAGTGAGATCGCGGGCATCCCGGTGACGTTCCACGCCGAGGTCCAGGGCGTGAAGCGCTTCTGCGCCTCGAAGTCGGCCGCCGGGTCGTCGTCGTCACGCAGGGCGCCGACCGGGAGCGGCACGTCGGCGAGGGTCGGGGTCAGCACCAGGTCGTAACCGGCCAGTCGGCGCAGCGCGACCGCCGCGTGCCGGCGCAGCGCACCGATGGCGAGCCCGAACTCCGGACCCGAGACGGCGCGCCCGCGGTCGGCCAGCCACCGGGTCAGCGGCCGGATCGCGTGCTCGCGTCCGGGCGGGACGGGGGTCAGCGCCGTGAGCACCGCCCAGCAGGTCTCGAAGTCGGCGACCGCGTCGGGCGGGAGCGGCGGCTCGATGTCGACCAGGTCGTGGCCGAGCCCGGCCAGGAGCCCGGATGCCTCCTCGTAGGCCCGCAGGCATGCGGGGTGGACGTCGGTCTCGGCGATCAGCGGCGTCGCGAACCGGGCGATCCGCAACCCGCCGGGGTCGCGGCGGGTGAGGGCCGCGAACGGCTCCGGGGGCGGCGCGGCCCAGTACGGGTCGCCCACCGCGGGACCGGCGAGCACGTCGAGCATCGCGGCCGCGTCGGCGACGGTGCGGGTGAGCGCGCCGGCGGTGCCCAGCCCGATCGGGTCGCCGTACGACGGTGAGCTGCTGATGCGGCCCCGGCTCGGCTTGAGCCCGACCAGGCCGCAGCAGCTCGCGGGGATCCGGATCGACCCGCCGCCATCGGATCCCTGGGCCGCCGCCACGATCCGCGCGGCGACCGCGGTGGCCGCGCCCCCGCTCGAGCCGCCGGCCATCCGGGTGGGGTCCCAGGGCGTCACGGCCGGCGGACCGCCCTCGGGCTCGGTGTAGCAGGGCGAGCCGAACTCGGGGGTCGAGGTCTTGCCGATGCTGACCAGCCCGGCCCGCTCGAGCCGCAGCACGACCTCGTCGGAGTGCTCGGGCACGAAGTCGGCGTACGCCGCGGACCCGAAGGTGGTGCGGATCCCCGCGGTGAGGTTGAGGTCCTTCACCGCCGTCGGCACGCCGTGCAGCGGTCCGCGGTGGTCGCCGCGCTCGCGCGCCCGGTCGGCTGCGCGGGCCTCGGTGAGTGCCTTCTCCGGGGTGAGCGTGGTGAAGGCGCCCCATCCGGCGTACCGCTCCGCGCGTTCCAGCGCCGCGGTGGTCAGGGCGAGGGAGGTGGTGCTGCCCTCGGCGAGGGCGGCGGCTTGCTCGAGCAGCGTCAGATCGGCGGCGTCGGCCATGGAACCACCGTACGACGCAGGCCGGCCCCGGGCACCGAGGAGACGAGTCGCCCGCGCGAGCGGCTCAGACGCCGTGGCGGCGCAGGCCGAAGGTGACCGCGTCGAGGAGCGCCTCCCACGAGGCCTCGATGACGTTGGCGCCCACGCCGACCGTCACCCACGAGGACGCCCCGTCGGAGGTCTCGATGAGCACCCGGGTGATCGCGTCGGTGCCGTGACCCTGGTCGAGGATGCGCACCTTGTAGTCGATCAGCTCGAACTTCGCGACCTCGGGGTAGGCCTGGCCGATCGCGTCGCGCAGGGCGTGGTCGAGGGCGTTGACCGGGCCGTTGCCCTCCCCCGTGACCACGATCCGCGCGCCCCCAGCGCGGAGCTTGACCGTCGCCTCGGAGAGCGCCTCGCCTCCGGGGCGCGAGTCGGTGATGACCCGCCAGGACTCGACCTCGACGTAGGACGGCCGGCTGCCCTCGACCTCCTCGACCAGCAGCAGCTCGAAGGACGCGTCGGCGGCCTCGAAGGTGTAGCCGCGCGCCTCGCACTCCTTGACGCGCTCGGTGACGCGGGTGATCAGCTCCCTGCCCTCGGCGGTGTCGCCGGTGAGGTCGAAGCCGAGCTGGCGGCCCTTGAGCTCGATGCTGGCGCGACCGGCCATGTCGGAGACCAGCAGCCGCATGTCGTTGCCAACCTCCAGCGGATCGAGGTGCTGGTAGAGGTCCGGGTCGACCTTGATGGCGCTCGCGTGCAGGCCCGCC
This sequence comes from Nocardioidaceae bacterium, assembly GCA_029268205.1. GTDB lineage: Bacteria > Actinomycetota > Actinomycetes > Propionibacteriales > Nocardioidaceae > Nocardioides_A. The sequence goes on along the minus strand of JAJUGK010000062.1, from coordinate 10,821 downwards.
TTGTGCGCGAACGCGCTCACGCCGACGTACGGCTGCCGGGACGCGGGCGGGACGTTGGTGACCTCCGCGACGGCGTGCGCGATCCGGGTGGCCTCGCGGAGGGCGGCGTACGGCACCACCGGCTGGCGCAGCTTGAGTTCGAGGGCGGCGACGACGGCGATCAGGTCGGCGTTGCCGGTGCGTTCGCCGTAGCCGTTGATGCAGCCCTGGACGTGCGTGGCCCCGGCCTGGACCGCGGCCAGCGAGTTGGCGACCGCGCATCCGGTGTCGTTGTGGGCGTGGATGCCGACCCGGCCGCTGCCGTGATCCATCACCTCGGCGACGGTCTCCCCCACCCAGTCGGGGAGCATCCCGCCGTTGGTGTCGCAGAGCGCGACCACGTCGGCACCCGCATCGTGCGCGGTCGCCACCACCTCGAGCGCGTAGGAGCGGTTGCGGCGGAAGCCATCGAAGAAGTGCTCGGCGTCGACGAACACGCGCCGGCCCTCTGCGACCAGGTGCTCGACGGTGTCGCGCACCATCGCCAGGTTCTCCTCCAAGGTGGTGCGCAGCGCCAGCTCGACGTGCCGGTCGTGGGACTTGGCGACCAGGCACACGACCCCGGCGCCGGAGTCGCGCAGCGCCGCCACCTGCGGGTCGTCGGCCGCGGCCAGGCCGGCGCGGCGCGTGGAGCCGAACGCCACGAGCTGGGCGTGCTCCAGCCGCAGCTCGTCCTGGGCGCGGCGGAAGAACTCGGTGTCCTTCGGGTTGGCCCCGGGCCACCCGCCCTCGATGAACCCGACGCCGAGGCCGTCGATGAGGCCGGCGATGGTGAGCTTGTCGGCGACCGAGAGGTTGAGCCCCTCCTGCTGGGCGCCGTCGCGCAGGGTGGTGTCGTAGACGTGGAACTGGTCGCTGATCACTGGGTTCTCACCGTTTCGGTCGTCCGGTCGGGTGCGGGCATCAAAAAACCCTCTCGGGGTGCGAGAGGGTGGCGCGCCGGTGCTGGGAGGTCAGCGAGCGGCGCGCTCGGGAATGATGATCGCGGTGACGGTCACACCCCCAGGGTGCCAGATCACCCCCGTCGCGGTCACGGGGTCTCGCCATCCGGCACGCGGATTCCGTCCCTCGACGACCGGCCCGCCCGTCAGCGCCGCAGGTGACCGAGGAGCGTGCCGTCGGCCCAGGGCGCATCGCCGGCGGGGCTCCACAGCGGTCCGTCGACGCCGGCGGACCAGGCCGCCGCCCCGGCCAGGACGAGCAGCGCGACGACCCCGAGCCACGCGAGCCCGGGTCTCCGGGACCAGCCCCGGACCAGGGTGATCGCCGGACGGCGCACGCGGCCGGACCCCGGCCCCCACCACAACCCGGCGACCAGCACCACCGCGGTGAGCGGGACCAGCACCGCCTCGGCCGCGCCGAGCAACAGCAGCATCACCACGCCCAGGAAGACCAGCACCGCGGTCCAGCACGCCAGGACCAGCGCCCCCCACGACGCCACCGCGGCGTACCAGGGAGCGGCGAGCACGCTCAACGGCACGTCGTACCACCGCGCGGCGCCGCGCACGAGGCGGCGCTCGCGGGTGGCCGAGGCGGTCCAGGAGGCGGTGCGCAGCATCCACACCAGCAGCAGCAGCACCGTGGCGGCGACGTAGGGCGCCGCGACCAGACCGAGCACCGCCGCCGTGCCCGCGGTCGCCGCGAGCAGCCCGCGCCGCAGCGGCGCCCGGTCGGGGGCGGCCTCGAGGGGCTCGCCCGCGTTGGCATCGTCGGCCCCGTCGGCCCCGTCGGCCCCGTCGGCGTCGCCGGCGTACTCGGTGTACGGCACCGTGAGCGGGTCGGAGTCGAACGCCGGCTCGGGATCCTCGCCGGGAGCGGGGTCGTCGGAGGGGCGCCGTAGGTCCCACGCCAGCGGCATCGTCATCGTGGTCGGTTCTCGACCGATGGGCTCCTCGGTCGCGGCGCGTGGCTCGTGGGCCGCCAGCCAGTCGGCCAGTCGCTCCGCGATCTCGCCGAGCGACGGTCGCTCGAGCGGATCGGGTGCGAGGCTCTCGGCCAGCAACGGTCGCAGCACGGGGTCGACGGCGGACAGGTCGTGCTCCCCGCGGCGCACCCGGTCGAGCACTGCCATCGCCGGCCCGCGGCCGTACGGCGGCGCTCCGGTCGAGGCGAAGGCCACCGTGGCCGCCCAGGCGTGCACGTCGGCGGCGGGAGTCGGCTCGTCCCCGTAGAGGATCTCGGGCGCCAGGTAGCCCGGCGTGCCGAGCAGCCACCCGGTGTGGGTGATGCGGGAGTCCTCGGCGAGCCGGGCGAGCCCGAAGTCGATGAGGACGGGGGTCCGGCCCTCGAGCAGCACGTTGGACGGCTTGATGTCGCGGTGCAGGACACCGGCGGCGTGGACGTCGCTCAGGGCCGCGGCGAGCCCGCGGGCGAACCACACCAGGTCGTCGCCGAGGATCGGTCCCTCGGTGCGCAGGTGCTCGTGCAGCGAGAGCCCGGGGACGTACCGCGTGGCGACGAACGGCAACGCCCCCCACGGGTCGGCGTCGACGATCTCGGCGACCCGCGGACTGTGGATGAGCCGCAGCGACGCGACCTCGCGGGCGAGCCGGGCGCGCGCCTCGTCGTCACCCACGACGTGCGGGCGCAGGACCTTCAGCGCGACGCGCGGGCCACCGGGCGCCTGGGCCAGGTGCACGACCCCCATGCCGCCCTCGCCGATCTTGGTCAGCAGGCGGTAGCCGCCGACCTCGGGAACGGCGGCTACCGGAGCGCCGGGTCGATCGACCGGCGCGGTGGAGTCGGCCACGCTCCCACGGTAGCCGCTGGCGACCCACCTCCCGCTGCGGCCCACGGGCGTCACCAGGTGAGTTCGCGCTGGATGCGCGCGAGATCGTCGCGCAACAGGCGGAGATCGTCGGGCTCCCAGCCGGGCGCGAGGATCGCGTTCCAGGCGTCGGTGGGGAGTGTGCCGTACCGGTGCCCCGCTCCCTCGGCGAAGTCGTTGCTGACGACCATGTCGACGGTGAGGTTGAGGAAGGTCACCACCGGGCGCCACTCCATCGCCGGGTTCACCTCGGGCGCGCGGGGTTCTCTCAGCCAGTCGGGACGCTCGACCGCCGTCCGCGGGTCCCACCAGACGACCCCGTCATCGGGTTGTTGGAGGAACACCACGGTCGGGCTCCGCGTGGCTCCCGGTGCGACGAGGTCCCCACGGCGGTTGGCGAAAACCACGGTGCGGCCGTCGCCCACGACCGGCCGCACCTGCGGCGACCCGGACCGGCGATCGCGTTCGGCCTCCCGCCGGAGGGTGCTCATGCTCGGGGCCCCGACCACGACCGCGCCGTCGACCCCGCCCGCCAGCGCGGTCAGGTTCGGGAAGGCCCCCTCCAGCGCGTAGGCGCCCAGACTCTCGCCCGCGACGTAGAGTCGCGGGCGTCGGTGCGCGGGGATCTGCGACAGCCGGTCACGCACCGCCTCGATCAACGCCGCCGCGGACTCCTTGGCGGTGGCGCGTTCGGCGAGGAAGGCCAACGGGCTGGGGAGGTGGGAGTACTGCGTCGCCACCGTCGCGGTGTCGCCGGCGTGGAGGAACTCGAAGGGCCGCACGACCTGCTCATCCACCCAGCCGGTGCCGGTCGGCACGATGACCAGGATCGCCCGGCGCGCGAACCCGCCGAGCCGCTCGAGTTCGGCGACCGCCAACCGCGCGCGTTCCTCCGGCTCGTCGCTGCTCTCGCGACCGACGTACGCGCGCACCGGTGGCAGGGTCGGCCCGTGCTCGGCCGGCACCCGACGCGCCAGCTCGGTGGGCGTGGGGGTGCGCGCGACCCACTCGCGCCCCTCGTACCCCAGGCTGGCCCAGGTGTGGGCCGACGCCGGACCGCCGGACACGGTGCGCCCGCGCGGGGGCGGCTGATCGACGCGGTCCACGAAGCGATCGGTGAGCGAGAACGTCTCGTTGGCCGCGTCGAGGACCCGCTCGTAGACCTGGGTGTTGAACCCGAGCGCCAGCAGCCAGGGCACGAGCACCGCGGCGACCACCCCCGCCAACCAGGACGGCAGGACCACCCGGCCGGCGCGGTGCAGCAGCCGCCACAGCGCCAGGACCAACCGGGCCAGCAACAGCATGACGCCGGCTGTGAGCGCCGCGAGCACCAGGATCCCGAGGAACGCCCAGGGCCGGACGGTGGGTTCGTACCCGAGGCGGCGCCAGGTCCAGGCGTGCTCGCGGGTGGCGACCACACCGACCCAGCCGGCCCCGGCCAGCACGAGCGCCACCCCGACCCGACGCGCCCACCTGGCCGGCACGAGCCGCTCGGTGCGCCCGGGCCCGACACGACGGGCGAGGACCCGGACCGGCCACCCGGCCAGGGCCCCCACGCCGTAGCCGAGCACGACCGCCAGCCCGGTCACCACCCCCTGGAAGTACCAGGTCCGCGGGAGCAGGGTCGGGCTCAGGGAGGCCCACGCGGCGAGGAGGGCGACGGCCAGCCCCGTGAGGTCGAGGGTGCGCAGGACACCCGCGCGGACGGCGGCCCGGCTCTCGGTCCGGATCGGCCGGGGGTCGCCCTCGGCCGCCCCGGCGGGACTCACGGACCGTCGAGCTCGGCCAGCAGCGAACGGGAGGCGACCTGCCGGTACGAGGCGTCGATCAGTTCGGTGATCTCGTCCCAGTCGAGGCCCCCGGCGTCGAGGTCGATGCCGAGCCATCCCGCCGGCCCCAAGTAGGCGGGTGTCCAGAACCGCGGGTCGTCGCGGAGCGCCACGGCCTCCGCCGGGTCGGGTTTGATCAGCAACCCCGCATCGTGCCGCTCGTGCTTGCCCGTCCCCTTCACGCTGCCGCCGTAGTAGGCGAAGACCTTGCCCTTCTCGCCCGCGCGGAACGTCGGGCGACCGTGCGCGATCTTCTCGAAGCAGCCGGGGAACGCCGCCACCACCGATCGCAGCCGGACCAGGTACGGGTCGTCGTCGTCGAACATGAGCGGGTGCGACACGGTGACCTCCTGGCGGGACTCAGACGGGGCGGCTCAGACGGGGCGGCTCAGACGGGGCGGCTCAGACGGTGCGCCTCAGACGACCCGGTGCAGCCAGCCGAAGGAGTCCTCGGCCCGGCCGTACTGGATGTCGACGAGCCGACGCCGCAGCTCCTTCGTCACCGGCCCGACGAAGTCCTCGCCCGTGCCGACCTCTCCCCCGTCCCAGCGCAGGGTGCCGACCGGGGTCACGACCGCCGCGGTCCCGCAGGCGAAGACCTCGGTGATCGCGCCGCTGGCGACACCGTCGCGCCACTCGTCGATCGAGAAACGCCGCTCCTCGACCCGGTGGCCGAGCTTGCCGGCCAGCTCGATGATCGAGGCGCGGGTGATGCCCTCGAGGATCGTCCCGGTCTCGGGGGTGACGATGCGGCCGTCGGCGTGGACGAAATACATGTTCATGCCGCCGAGCTCCTCGACGTACCGGCCCTCCTGGGCGTCGAGGAAGACCACCTGGTCGCAGCCGTTGGCGCTGGCCTCCTGCTGGGCGACCAGCGAGCTGGCGTAGTTGCCGCCGGTCTTGGCCGCACCCATGCCGCCGCGACCCGCGCGCGTGTATTCCTCGGTCAGCCAGATCGACACCGGGGTGGGGCCCTTGGAGAAGTAGGCACCGGCGGGCGAGGCGATGACCATGAAGGTCACGTGCTGGGCCGGACGCACGCCGAGGAACTTCTCCGAGGCGAACATGAACGGTCGCACGTAGAGGCTCTTCTCCCCCGCCGCGTCGGGCACCCACCGCTGGTCGATCTCGACGAGCGCGTCGACCGCGGCGACGAAGTCGGCCACGGGGAGCTCGGGGAGCGCGAGGCGCTGTGAGGACCGGATCATCCGCGCGGCGTTGGCCTCCGGGCGGAAGGTCCAGACCGACCCGTCCTCGTGCCGGTAGGCCTTCATGCCCTCGAAGGTCTCCTGCGCGTAGTGCAGCACCGCCGTGGCGGGGTCGAGCTGCAGGGGGCCGTACGGCGTGATCCGGCCGTTGTGCCACCCGGCGTCCGGGGTCCACTCCAGGGTGAGCATGTGGTCGGTGAAATGCACACCGAACCCGGGGGCCGCGAGGATCTCGGCGAGCCGGTCGTCGGGCACCGGCGTGGGGTTCGCGGTGATCGCGAGGTCGAGCGAGCTGGGCATGTCAGGCACGGTAACTCACCTTTCACAGGGTGCGCGGGAGCGTGCGGCACCGGGCACCGGTGCCGATCAGGCCAGGCGAGCGGCGATCGCGTCGCCGACCTCGGAGGTACGCCGACCCCCGGTGGGGCCGGCGCCGGGTACTCGCTCGGCGAGGTCGGCGGTCACCGCCGCCTCGATCCGCGCCGCGGCCTTGTCGTGCCCGAGGTGGTCCAGCAACAGCGCGGTCGACAGGATCGCCGCCGTGGGATCCGCCTTCTGCTGACCGGCGATGTCGGGAGCGGAGCCGTGGACGGGCTCGAACATCGACGGCGCCGTCCGGTCGGGGTTGACGTTGCCACTCGCCGCGAGACCGATGCCGCCGGTGATCGCCGCGGCGAGGTCGGTGATGATGTCGCCGAAGAGGTTGTCGGTGACGATCACGTCGAAGCGGGCCGGATCGGTCGTCATGAAGATCATCGCCGCGTCGATGTGCATGTAGTCGAGCTCGACCTCGGGGTACTCGCCCGCGATCTCCTGCGCGAGCCGCCACCACACGGACCCGGCGTGCACGAGCACGTTGGTCTTGTGGACCAGGGTGAGCTTGCGCCGGGGACGCCGCTGGGCGCGGGCGAACGCATCGCGCAGGACCCGCTCGACGCCGAAGGCCGTGTTGACGCTGACCTCGGTCGCCACCTCGTGGGGGGTGCCGACCCGCAGGGCGCCGCCGTTGCCGGTGTAGGGGCCCTCGGTGCCCTCGCGCACCACCACGAAGTCGACCTCCCCGGGGTCGGCCAGCGGCGAGGAGGAGCCGGGGTAGATCTTCGAGGGTCGCAGGTTGACGTAGTGGTCGAGCACGAAGCGCAGCCGCAGCAGGAGGCCGCGCTCGAGGATCCCGGGCGGGAGGTTCGGGTCGTTGGGCTTCCCGCCGACGGCGCCGAGCAGGATGGCGTCGGTGCCGCGGATCTCCTCGAGCACGCTGTCGGGTAGCACCTCGCCGGTGCGCAGGTACCGCTCGGCACCCAGGTCGTAGGTGGTGCGGTCGAAGGTCACGCCCGCCGGAGCGGCGACCTCGAGGACCTTGAGGGCCTCGGCGGTGACCTCCCCACCGATGCCGTCGCCGGGGATGACTGCCAGCCGCACGCTGCTCGTTGCGCTCATGAGGAGGACGTTAGTTGTCGTCCGGACGCTGACCGCCGTTGTCTCGCAGGTCAAGCGCCGTCTGGACGGCGTTCGGCCCTCCGGCCAGCGGGTGGTCGGGGTGGTTCTCCGGGTGGTGCTGGGCGGGTCCCCAGTCGGGGTACATCTGGTACATCGCGGAGCCTCTTCGAGTCGGGGGCCGGATCGCGGGCCGGCGCCCGAGAGGCGTCCGTGCGGACCGCGATCACAGCGGATGGAGTCGTAGAGCCGAGACGTCGCCGAACCCCGCGGCGAGGTGGCCCTACTTAGCAGGCCCCGCCACGGCGGTCGATGAGTACGAAGACGCTCCGCATGATGAGGACGATGCTACGCCCGGCGATCGGCGTTTGTCAGCGGTTCTGTCCACATTCCGGGAGCACTGGACTCCGGGAGCACGGGCCGGTCCCACTGCCCGGACCGCGGCCGAGCAGGGGCGGGCGATTTGTCAGACTCCCCGACATGAGCGCACCCCTCGAACTCCCTCCCGTGGTCTCTGCCGCGTTCGAGGTCTCGCTCCGGCACGGCTACGCCTCGTTCTGCCGCAACGAGACCGGGCGACTGCTGGCCGCGCTCGCGGCCACCCGCACCGGCACGCTGGCCGAGTTCGGCACCGGCACCGGCGTGGGCACCGCCTGGCTGCGCTCCGGGATCCGACCCGGGGCCCGCATCCTCTCGGCCGAGCTGGACGCGACCCTGGCCGACGCCGCCACCAAGCTCTTCGAGGGCGATGACCAGGTCGAGGTGGTCGCCGCCGACTGGTCCACCCTGAGCGACCGGGCGCCGTTCTCGCTGCTGTTCCTCGATGCCCGCGAGCCCGAGCACAGCGGCGCCGACACCGTCATCGACCTGATGGAGGAGGGCGGCATCGTCGTCATCGACGACCTGGTGCCGTGCGAGTCCTGGCCGCCGTTGTACGCCGGCCGGGTCGACGGCGTCCGCGAGGCCTGGCTGACCGACGAGCGGTTCACCGCCGTCGAGGTGATGGTCGCCTCCGACACCGCGGTGCTGCTGGCGACCAAGCGCTGACCGCGTCCCGGCTCAGCCGGTGGGCGGGTCGCCCGGGTCCCCCGGGCGGCCGGGACCGGCGGTGCCCGCCGGGGCCGCCACCGGCACGATGAAAAGCGGCAGCGCCCACTGCGCCACCGGACCGATCGCCAATGCGTAGAGCACCGTCCCGACACCGACGACGCCGCCCAGCAGCCATCCGATCGCCACCACGGTGATCTCCAGCCCGGTCCGGACCAACCGCAGCGACCAACCGGTCCGCCGGGCCAGACCGGTCATCAGCCCGTCGCGCGGGCCGCGGCCGAGTTGGGAGCCGATATACATCCCAGTGGCCACCCCGTTGAGGAACACTCCACCGAGCAGCAGCGCCACCTGCACGGGGATCCCCGAGGGCTCGGGGACGACCGCGAGGGTGGCGTCGGCGCTGAGCCCAACCACGATGGCGTTGGAGATGGTCCCCACCCCGGGCTTCTCGCGCAGCGGGATCCACAGCACCAGCACGACGAAGCTCATCACCACCACGGCCTGACCGATGGTGAGGGGGACGTACTCGATGATGCCGGAGTGCAGGACGTCCCACGGCGCCAGGCCGAGCGTGCTGAGCAGCATCATCGCCAGCGAGACGCCGTACAGCACGAGCCCGATGTAGAGCTGCACGAGCCGCCGGGGCAGGCGACCGGCGCGCAGCTGCGCGATCGGGCCGAGGTCGGCCAGGGTCCGCGGGCCGGCCCCGGTCGCGCCGGTGGCGTCGTCGACGGCGGCCACCGCTCAGGCCGACGGGGTGAGGTCGATGCCGCGGACCAGGTCGGCACCCACGGCCTGCTCGATCTCGGCGAGCACCTCGGCGCTGATCGCGGAGTCCACCGAGAGCATCACCAGTGCCTGCCCACCCTGTCGGTCGCGGGAGACCTGCATCCCGGCGATGTTGACCTGCGCCTCGCCGAGGATGTGGCCGATCACCCCGACCACTCCCGGCCGGTCCTCGTAGCGCAACAGCGCCAGGTGGTCGGTGGGCTCGATGTCGACCGAGAAGCCGTTGACCTCCACCAGCCGTTCGCGCTGGGCGATCCCGACCAGGGTGCCCGACACCGAGACCTCACTGCCGTCGGCGAGCACGCCGCGGAGGGTGACGAGGTTGCGGTGGTCGGGACTCGTCGCCTCGGTCACCAGCCGCACCTCCATGCCGCGCTCCGCGGCGACGAGCGGCGCGTTGACGTAGGAGACCTGATCCTCGACCACGTCGGCGAAGACGCCCTTGAGGGCGGCGAGCTCGAGGACGGTCACGTCGTGGGCGGTGATCTCCCCGCGTACCTCGACGTCGAGGGCGCTGGCGACCTCCCCGGCCAGACCGGTGAAGATCCGGCCCAGCTTCTCGGTGAGGCCGATGCCGGGGCGCACCACCTCGGCGATCACCCCACCCTGGACGTTGACGGCGTCGGGGACGAGCTCCCCGGAGAGCGCGAGCCGCACCGACCGCGCCACGGCGAGCCCGGCCTTCTCCTGCGCCTCGTGGGTGGAGGCACCCAGGTGCGGCGTCGCGACGACGTTGTCGAGCTCCAACAGCGGGGAGTCGGTGCACGGCTCGGTCTCGAAGACGTCGAGTCCGGCAGCGGCGAGCCGGCCCTCCTTGAGGGCGGCGTACAACGCCGCCTCGTCGACGATGCCACCGCGGGCGGCGTTGATCAGGACCATCCCGGGTTTCGCGCCGGCGAGCTCGGCGGCGCCGATCAGGCCGACGGTCTCGGGGGTGCGGGGCAGATGGACCGAGACGAAGTCGGCCTCGGCCAGCAGCGTGGGCAGGTCGACCAGCCGTACGCCGGTCTGCGCGGCCCGTCCCGCCTGGACGTAGGGGTCGTAGGCGATCACCCTCATGCCGAACGCCGCCAGCCGCTGCGCGACCAGCACGCCGATGCGGCCCAGCCCGACGATGCCCAGGGTCTTCTCGAACAGTTCGATCCCCGTGAACCGGGAGCGCTGCCACTCCCCGCGCCGCAGTGCGGCGTGTGCCGGGGAGACGTGCCGCGCGGCGGCGAGCAGCAGGGCGACCGCCAGCTCAGCGGCGGAGACGATGTTGGAGGTCGGGGCGTTGACGACCATCACGCCGTGCTGCGTCGCGGCCCGGACGTCGACGTTGTCCAGTCCCACGCCCGCCCGGGCGACCACCCGCAGCGCGGTCGCCGCGGCGAGCGCCTCGGCGTCGACCTCGGTGGCGCTGCGCACCAGCAGCGCGTGGGCCCCGGGCAGCGCGGCAAGCAGCGAGCCGCGGTCGGCGCCGTCGCAGTAGCGGACCTCGAAGTCCGGTCCCAGCGCCTCGATCGTGGCGGGGCTGAGCTCCTCGGCGATGAGGACGACGGGACGGTCGGGAGTGGTCACGGCGCCGAGCCTACTCAGGCTCGATGCGCCGCCGGGTCAGGCCGTGGCGGTCACCAGCTTGAGGGCGAACCCCAGGAACACCGCGCCGATCAGCGAGGTCCCGCCCGCCGACAGCGCCCGGCGTTCGCGGAAGACCGCAGCCAGC
>JAJUGK010000061.1 GCA_029268205.1 Nocardioidaceae bacterium | reverse complement strand
GACCCGGCCGTGGCGGGAGGGGCGGTGGGGGAGGTGGTGCTGTCGGGCTGGTCGTCCTGCGTGCAGCCGCCGACGACCAACGCCAGGGCGAGGATCGTCGCGGGGACCGGGAGGACGCCTGACAGGGAGCGTCGCGAACCCATGCCTCGAGGGTAGGAGGCGGGCGAAGCGGGACCGGAGGGTCAGGCGATCCGGCGCCGCCGGGTGGTGATCTCGGCGATCCGCTCGTGGAGCTGACGCGTGCTGAACGGCTTGGGCAGGTAGGCGTCCGCGCCGTGGGCCAGGCACCGCTCGATCAGGTCCTGGTCGGTCCGGGCCGAGAGCATCATCAGGTAGGCGTCGCTGGCCGCCCGGAAGCGGCGGCACAGCTCCTCGCCGTCGACCGTCGGCACGCCGACGTCGAGCGTCACGAGGTCGGGGGAGAGGGCTGCGAAGGCGGGGATCGCCTCACCACCGTCGTGCACGACCTCGGTCTGGTAGCCGCGGGCGGCGAACAGCGTGTGCAGCAGGTGTGCGATGTCCCGGTCGTCCTCGACCACCAACACCCGCATCGGGCGGGTCCGGCCGGAGGACCCCGAGGTCACGGAGGCATCGAACATGCACACAGCCTGCCCGCCCGGCTTGAGGGTCCACCGCGGAATGCCGGAGCAGATCTGCTGGTTTCCCGCCAGATTCGGTCAAGGCGCACTTGGGCGCCTATACCCCTTGGGGGTATCCTGGGACCAGGTTCCGCGCCGGGACCCATCGACTGCGGGAGGACGATCAGATGAGCGACACCAGCACGGCCTACGACGTGACCGGCATGACCTGCGGGCACTGCGAGTCCGCCGTACGCGAGGAGGTCTCGGCCCTGCCCGGCGTCACCGCCGTCGAGGTCAGTGCGGAGACCGGGCTCCTGACGATCACGAGCGACGCCCCGCTCGACGACGCCGCCGTCGTGGCCGCGGTCGACGAGGCCGGGTACGCCGCCGTACGCCGGTCATGACCGCCCGCGCGCGGCTGGCGACCTTCCTCGCCGCGCTGGTCGCCCTCTTCGGCGTCTCCTACGCCGTGGCCGGCGCCGTGGTCCCGGACGACGTGGTCGACCGGTGGCAGGAGCGCGTCGAGCCGGTCGAGCCGATGTCGGAGGGCGAGCATGACTGAGATCGACCACCCCACGACCGAGCACGGGGCTCCGGCCAGCCTCGAGTTGGAGATCGGGGGCATGACCTGCGCCTCCTGCGCGGCGCGCGTGGAGAAGAAGCTCAACCGGCTCGACGGCGTCACCGCGAGCGTCAACTACGCCACCGAGAAGGCCCATGTCACCGGGGCCGGCCCGCTGGACCCCGCAGCGCTGATCGCCGTCGTCGAGCAGACCGGCTACACGGCCGCGCTGCCCGCGCCCGAGGAGGACGCCGACGCCCGCGCGGACGCCGAGCTCGCCACCCTCACCCACCGGCTGGTGCTGGCCGCGGCGTTCGCGTTCCCGATCATCGCGCTGGCGATGGTGCCGGTGCTGCAGTTCCCCGGCTGGCAGTGGGTCTCCCTGGTCCTCGCGCTCCCGGTCGTGCTCTGGGCCGGCTGGCCGTTCCACCGAGCCGCCTGGGTCAACCTCAGGCACGCCGCCGCCACGATGGACACGCTGATCTCGGTCGGCACCCTCGCGGCGCTGTCGTGGTCGTTCTATGCGCTGGTGTTCGGCACGGCCGGCGAGATCGGCATGCGGCACGCCTTCGAGCTCACCGTCGAACCGACCGACGGCGCCTCGGCGATCTATCTGGAGGTCGCCGCCGGGGTGATCGCGTTCGTCCTCGCCGGCCGGTGGTTCGAGAAGCGCTCGAAGCGACGCGCCGGGGCCGCTCTGCGTTCCCTGCTCGACCTCGGCGCGAAGGACGTCGCGGTGCTGCGGCCCGGTCCCGACGGCCCGGTCGAGGAGACCGTCGCCATCGCCGATCTGCGGGTGGGCGACGAGTTCGTCGTCCGCCCGGGGGAGAAGGTCGCCACCGACGGGGTCGTCGTCGACGGCCGCTCCGCGGTCGACGAGAGCATGCTGACCGGCGAGTCGGTCCCCGTCGAGGTCGGCGAGGGGTCGAGCGTCGTCGGTGCCACCGTCAACGCCGGCGGCCGGCTGGTCGTGCGTGCCACCCGCATCGGCGCCGACACCCAGCTCGCGCAGATGGCGCGTCTGGTCGAGGACGCCCAGTCGGGCAAGGCGGAGGTGCAGCGGCTCGCCGACCGGATCTCCGGGGTGTTCGTGCCGGTCGCCATCGCGATCGCCGTCGCCACCGCCGGCGCCTGGCTCGGTGCGGGGTTCCCGGCCAGTGCCGCGTTCACCGCTGCGGTGGCGGTGCTGATCATCGCCTGCCCTTGTGCGCTCGGGCTCGCGACGCCCACGGCGCTGCTCGTGGGCACCGGGCGGGGGGCCCAGCTCGGCGTCCTGATCAAGGGGCCCGAGGTGCTGGAGTCGACCCGCCGCATCGACGTGGTCGTGCTCGACAAGACCGGCACCGTCACCACCGGCCGGATGGCACTGGTCGACGTCGAACCGCTCACCGGCACCGATGCCGACGAGCTGCTCCGCCTCGCCGGCGCCCTCGAGGATGCCTCCGAGCACCCGATCGCCCGGGCGATCGTCGCCGGCGCGCGGGAGCGGCTCGGCGCCCTTCCGCCGGTCACCGACTTCGTCAGCACGGAGGGGCTCGGCGTCGAGGGCACCGTGGAGGGGCGTCGCGTCGTGGTGGGCCGCCCCGCCCACCTGGCCGAGCGCGGCTGGACCGTCCCGGGCGAGCTCGACGTCCTGGTCGCCGCCGCCGGGGAGCGGGGCCGTACGGCGATCGCGGTCGGCTGGGACAGCGCCGCCCGCGGCGTCCTCGTGGTGGCCGACCAGGTCAAGCCCACGAGCCGTGCGGCCGTGCGCCGGCTCCGCGACCTCGGACTCACCCCGGTGTTGCTCACCGGCGACCAGGCCGGGGTCGCCCACCAGGTCGCGGCGGAGGTCGGCATCGACCAGGTGCGCGCCGAGGTGCTCCCGGCCGACAAGGTCGCGGTGGTCCGCTCGTTGCAGGACAGCGGCTCCGTGGTGGCGATGGTGGGCGACGGGGTCAACGACGCGCCAGCGCTCGTGCAGGCCGACCTCGGCCTGGCGATGGGCACCGGCACCGACGTGGCGATCGAGGCCGCCGACATCACCCTCGTCCGCGCCGACCTGGCCGCGGTCGTCGACGCCGTACGCCTCTCACGGCGCACGCTCGCGACGATCAGGTCCAACCTGTTCTGGGCCTTCGCCTACAACACCGCCGCGATCCCGCTCGCCGCACTCGGCCTGCTGAACCCGATGCTCGCCGGCGCCGCGATGGCGGTCTCGAGCGCGTTCGTGGTGAGCAACAGCCTGCGCCTGCGTCGGTTCAGGGGCATCGACCTCGCCGACGCCGCCACCGAGGAGGACCGATGACCGACACGACGCCCGTGACCGGCGCCGAGCCGGCCCCGCCGCACGGCTACACCGACGACAAGGCGCGCTACCTGGCTCGACTGCGCCGGATCGAGGGTCAGGTGCGCGGCCTGCACCGGATGGTCGAGGAGGACAAGTACTGCATCGACATCCTCACCCAGGTCTCCGCCGCGACCCGGGCCCTCGAGGGCGTCGCGGTGGGCCTGTTGGAGGACCACCTGCGGCACTGCGTCGCCGACGCGGCGAAGGCCGGCGGCGAAGAGGCGGAGGCGAAGCTGCAGGAGGCGGTCGCCGCCATCGCCCGGCTGGTGCGGTCCTGAGCTGAGCAGGCGTCAGGCCCGGTCGAACCTGGCGGCGTGCAGCCGGCGCACCCGCTCGGCCAGTTCGGGCACCGGTCCCTCAACGGGTACGCCGGGCGCGACCTGCCCGATGGGCAGGGCCGCCACCGGCGCCGGCGGGACCCCCCACTCGGCCAGCCAGCCGGCCAGCTGGGCGGAGGAGGCGGCATACACGATGCGTCCGAGGCCGACCCACCCGTGCGCGGCCGCACACATCGGGCAGTGCTCGCCGGAGGTGTAGACCGTGGCCGCGGCGCGGTCGGCCGGGCTCAGGTTCGCCGCGGCCCAGCGGGCGATCGCGAACTCCGGATGCCGGGTGTGGTCCCCGTCCTTGACCCGGTTGCGGTCGGCGAACAGCTCGGTGCCGGCGGCGTCGACCAGGACGGAGCCGAACGGTTCGTCGCCGTCGGTGAGGGCCTCTGCTGCCAGGTCCAGGCAGCGCTCGAGGTGGTGCAGGTCTCGACTCTCCACGCCGGCAGGCTACGCGGCGCGGTCCCGGGAGGGCGTACGGAGCGCTACCGTCACGGCGTGACCGCCCTCCGCCGCTCCCTGCGTCGCCCCAACCGCGCTGCGGCGTTCGGCGCGCGGATCCTCGGTCCGCCCGACCAACCGGCACGGGTGCTGCGCATCCGGGTCCAGCTGCTGCTGACCGTGCTGCTCATCGGCACCCACCTGATCGGCGCGGGACTGGTGGTCGTCATCACCAGCTTCGTGGTGCCGACCCCCGCGGCCAACCGCGCCACCGTGCTCACGCTGGCGATCGGGGTGCCGGCGTACGTCGGCCTGGCGGTCGTCCTCGGCGCCGTCGGTCTCAGCGGCCTGGCCCTGCGGGCGACCGCGTGGATCGTCGAGGACCGACGGCCCAGCGAGGAGGAGCGCCGCCGCACCCTGATGATCCCCGCGGGCCTGACCCTGGGGCAGGGCATCCTGTGGCTCGGGGGCCTGGTCGTGTTCACGGTGCTCGCGTTGATCGCGCAGCCGGAGCGGGCGCTGTCGACGGCGATCACGCTCTCGATCTCCGGGCTCGTGGTGTGCGCGATCGGCTACCTGTTCGCCGAGTTCGCCCTGCGGCCGGTCGCCGCGCGCGCCCTGGAGGGCGAGGCGGTCCGCCGGCGGATCCGCGGCGCGGGCATCGGCGGGCGGATGGTGCTGTTCTGGCTGCTGGGCACCGCCGCCCCGGTCGTCGGGCTGTGGCTGGCCGGCCTGCTCGCCCTGGTGCAGGACGACTACACCCTGACCCGGCTGGCGATCGTGGTCATGGTCGTGTCGGCGGTGGTGCTGGTCTTCGGGCTCTTCGTGACCGTCCTCAACGCCCGCGCCGTCGTCGCCCCCGTGACGTCGGTGCGGCGGGCCCTCCAGGAGGTCGAGCAGGGCAATCTCGACACCACCGTGCAGGTCTACGACGGCACGGAGCTCGGGTTGCTGCAGGCGGGGTTCAACCGGATGGTCGGCGGGCTGCGTGAACGTGAGCACCTGCGCGACATCTTCGGCCGGCACGTCGGCCGCGAGGTCGCCGCCGCGGCGACGGCCGGCGAGGTCGAGCTCGGTGGGGAGTCACGCGTCGCGTCGGTGCTGTTCGTCGACATCGCCGGCTCGACCGGGTTCACCCACGAGCGGTCCCCGACCGAGGTCGTGGCGATGCTCAACCGGTTCTTCGGCGTCGTCGTCGACGAGATCGCCGTCCACGGCGGGCTGGTCAACAAGTTCATCGGCGACGCGGTGCTGGCGATCTTCGGCGCGCCGGTCGAGCGCGACGATCACGCCCGGGCGGCGCTGGCGGCGGCCCGGGCGATCGCCGCCCGGCTCGCGGTGGAGGTGCCCGAGATCGAGGCAGGCATCGGGGTGGCGACGGGCGAGGTGGTGGCTGGCAACGTCGGGCACCGCGAGCGGTTCGAATACACGGTGATCGGCGATGCGGTGAACTCCGCCGCCCGGTTGACCGACCTCGCCAAGGACGTCGACGGCCGGGTCCTGGTGGCCTGGAGCGCGGTGGAGGCGGCCGGCGCGGAGGAGGCCGCGCACTGGCGGCGCGGCGATGCGGTGACGCTGCGCGGACGCAGCGAGCCCACCGTCGTCGGCACGGTCCGCGCGTAGGGTGGTCCGGTGACCGAAGGCGCCTCCGGAGGGGAGGTCCCCGACCGGCCGCCCGTGTGGTGGCGGCGTCGGCGTTGGCAGGTCACGCTGGGGATCTTCGTCGCCCTGCTGCTGGTCACCGGCCTGGGCGGCTACCTCCTCGTGCGCCATCTCGACGGCAACCTCACCCGGGCCGACTACCGCGACCAGCTCACCGACCGTCCCTCCAACGAGGTCGACGACGGCCCCCGGCTGCCGCTGGACATCCTGGTGATGGGCTCCGACAGCCGCGAGGGCGACAACGCGATCGACGACGAGGCCGCCGACTCCGAGCGGGCCGACGTCACCATCCTCATGCACCTCTCGGCCGACCGCCGCCGGGCGTACGGCGTCTCCCTGCCGCGCGACGCCCTGGTCGACCGGCCCGACTGCACGCTGGCCGACGGCACGGTCGTGCCCGGGGAGAAGCAGGTGATGTTCAACGAGGCCTACGAGGTCGGCGGCGCGGCCTGCCTGATCCAGACCGTCGAGCAGCTCACCGGCGTCCGCATCGAGCACCACGTCGAGATCGACTTCGACGGGTTCCGCCGGATGGTCGACGCCATCGGTGGGGTCGAGGTGTGCATCCCGTTCGCGGTCAACGATCCCGACAAGGGCATCTTCCTCGACGCCGGTGTGCAGAAGCTCGACGGCGACCAGTCCCTCGACTACGTCCGGGAGCGGCAGAACCTCTCCCGCACCGGCGACATCGGCCGGATGCGGCGCCAGCAGGCGTTCGTCGCCTCGATGGCCGCGCAGGTGGTCTCGGCCGACATGCTGCTGCAGCCGCACCGGTTGCTGCGGTTCCTCGACGCCGCCACCGCCTCGCTGACCATCGACCCCGGCCTCGGCGGCGTCTGGGACCTCACCCAGCTCGCCCGGCAGTTCGCCGGGATCGGGCTCGACAACATCGAGTTCGTCACCGTCCCGTTCGTCGAGTCCACCACCCGTCCCGGGCGGCTGGAGTGGACCGAGGACGCCGAGGGGCTCTGGGAGCGGATGCGGGCCGACCGCCCCCTCGGGCCGTACGCCGAGGACGCCATCCGCGCCGCGGACCAGCCCGGTAGCGGGGGCACCGGCCCCGGGAACCGTCCGTCGAACAGTCCCGACGATGGTCCCGACGGTGATCCGGGCACCGATGGGCCCGGCCGGGACGCCGACGGCCGGCTCGAGGCCACCCCGGACGGATTGTGCGCCTGAGCGCGCGCCCACCCGTGGTGATTCCTCGGCGCTTCTGCAACGTAGTTGCAAGGTTTCCGTTCGGGCTGGTCCGTGCGGGTTCACCCGTGGCATGATTTTCCTTGCCGGCGGAGACCCGAGACTCCACCGACATCGCGGTCCGCGTCGCCTCCCCCGTCGGCGCGGACCGCTTCTTTTTCCCCTCAAACCTCCCTCGGGCGTGACGACGCTCGCGTCGCCCGCCCCGTGACCTCCGGCCGCGACGCCTCGTTGGTCCCGCGAAGGCACCTGAGTCCAGCGATCCGGAGGTCACTGATGGAGCTCGTCGAGACCGTCGTCCCGCCCCTCACGCGGCGGAACCGGTCGCTGGTGGTGCGCCACCACGAGGCGGGTCTCCACCGGGCACTCGAGCCCGGCGAGCGGGTCGTCGTCCACGATCCCGACTCCGATGACCACTGGTCCGGGGTGGTCGCCGACCGGGACCTCGACCCGGCGTGCACGGAGACCGTCTACCGCATCGAGCTCGGTGTCCGCCTGCCCGTCGACCAGGCGCGCGAGCGGGTCGGTCGGGTGGCCGGACACGCCGCGCTGTTCTCCGAGGAGCCCGTCGACGTCCAGGTCCTGCTCGACCTGCTCGGCGCGGTCCGCGCCTCCCGCTGAGGCCCCAGCCCGGATCAGGCTTCGGTCGCGTCGGCCAGTGGTGACCGGTCGGCCGATCCGCTCGCGGCCACCAGCGGCACGCGTACGCGGAACGTCGTCCCGACCTCCGGCTCGGACTCGACCTCGATCGCGCCGTCGTGCGCCTCCACGATCCGCCGCACGATCGACAGCCCCAGGCCCGTCCCCTGGATGGCACGCGCCTGGGCGTTGGCGCTGCGGAAGAACCGGGTGAACAGCTGGTCGAGGTCTGCGGCCGGGATGCCGATGCCGCTGTCGGCGACCGCGAGCTCGGCGACCCCGTCGGAGCTGCGGACCGTCAGGCTGCATCGCACCCGGCCACCGTCCTCGGTGAACTTGATGGCGTTGTTGACCAGGTTGAGCACGACCCGCTCGAGCTGCAACCGGTCACCGGTGACGGGTACGGCATCCTCCGGCAGGCGGAAGTCCACCGCGACGTCGCGACTGTCGATGAGCGGTCGCAGGCTGTCCTGGGCCGCCGTCACCACCTCGCGCAGGTCGAGGGTCGTGCGCTCGAGGGCGAACGAGCCGGCCTCCATCCGCGAGAGTGTGAGCAGGTCCTCGACCAGCGTGGTGAGGCGCTCGGCGTTGCGCCGCACGATCTCCAGCAGCCGGTCCTGCTCGGCCGACACGTCTCCGCCGATGCCCTCCTGCATCATCTCGGTGTAGCCCACGATCGAGGTCAGCGGCGTACGCAGCTCGTGGCTGACGGTGGAGATGAAGTCGTCCTTGGCCCGGTCGAGCAGGCGCATGTCCTCGACCACCTGCCGCTCCATGCGCAGCGCGCTCTCCAGCAGCGCGTTCTGCCGGCGCAGCTCGGTGACGTCGCGGCCGACGAGCAGGTAGCCGATCTGCTCCCCGAAGGTGTCGCGCACCTGGTTGACCGCCAGCGATACCGTTCGGCGCTCGCCCGACCGGGTCACGAAGGTCCAGTCGGAGTAGGAGCCGAGGTCCTCGGAGAGCCGGCGCAACCAGGCGGCGGTACGGCCGGGCTCGGCGCCGCGGGCGCGCAGTTCGGCGGGGTCGAGGAACCGGGCCGGGGTGGCCGAGCCGAGCACCTCCGCGGCCCCGATCCCCAACAGTTCCTCGGCGCCCTTGTTGAACACCGTGATCGACGCGTCCAGGTCGGTGCCGATGATGCAGGTGGCGGAGGCCGCCTCGAGCAGGTGGGAGATCAACTGCCGAGTGGTGCGCTCGCCGGTGACGTCGAGACCGGTGAGCACCGCGTGCGAGGGGCGGCCCAGGTCGTCGTAGAGGTAGGAGCACGACCACACGACCTGGCGGCGCGAGCCGGAGGCGGTGGCCAGGGTGCCCTCGTGCGAGGCCGGCACTCCGGAGCCGGTGGTGAACCAGGCCCGGACGGTCTCCTGCTCGTCGGGCGGCACCAGCGCGGTCCACAGTGGCCGACCCACGACCTCGTCCTCGGTGACTCCGGTGGCCGTCGCGGCCGCGCGGTTGATGCCGACCACGGTGCCGTCGGTGTCGACCACCAGGATCAGGCTCGCGGTGGTCTCGAGCACCGCATGGGAGAAGTCGCGCTCGGTGCGGAGGTCGAGGGCGGCCTCGTAGGCGTCGGTCACGTCGACCATCTGCGCCACGACGACACCGTCGGAGGCCCCACCGGCCAGCATCGAGAGGGCGACCTGCACCCGCCGGCGCGGCCCCACGAGCAGGTCGACCTCCTGGGTCCAACCGGACCGCAGGCCGATCTCCATCTCCGCGACCGCCTGCGGCAGCACGGATGCGGCGTCGACCATCGCCGACCAGTCCTGCCCGACCAGCTCCTCCTCCGACCGGCCGAGGATCGCGGCCGCGGTGCGGTTGAGCTCCAGGATCACCAGCGGCGTACGGCCGTTGGCGGTCGGGTCGCGGCGCATCATCAGCATGCCGGTCAGCGACTCGCGGAACGACCGCCGGAACAGCTCCTCGCTCTGCCGGATCCGGCGGTGGAGCTCGTGCCGCTGGTCGACCAGCACGGCCAGCGGCAGCACGATGACCGCGGCGGCGATGAGGAACGCCTGGATCTCCACCAGGTGGGCGCGCAGATCGGCGAGGTTGTCGAGGACCACCACGTCGATGCGGACGAGCCCGGTGGCCAGGCTGGCGACCGCCAGCTGCTGGTAGGCCATCGAGCGCACGCCCACGCGCAGCGCCCCCCACACCAGGAACGGGAAGAGGACGAAGGCCAGCGACCGCGGCTGATCCGGGGCGAACACCGCGGCGGTCAGACCGATCGTGAGCGCCCACTGCGCGATCGTCTCGCGGCTGCGCCAGCGGACCGGCTCCAGCCCGTGGAGGAAGCCCAGCGGCGCGACGAGCAGGATGCCCGAGGAGTGGGTCAGCAGGTACGGCGCGGCGTCCCACCAGCGACCGCCCTGGGTGGTCACCACGGTGGCCGCGACCACGACGAAGCTGATCGCCACGCCCAGCACCGCGCCGCGCATCAGCCGGACGAGGTCGGCGGAGCGGGCGAGGCTCAGTGGGCCTCCGGCGCGGCGCCAGCGCAGGGCGGTGAGCACGATGCCGGCCTCGACCACCGCGGCGACGCCGAAACCGACGGAGGTGTCGACCGCGCGACCGCCGGCGACGTTGGCCGCTGCCACCGCGATGCCGATCAGCAGCAGGCACGCCCCGAGCGCGGGTCCGCGGCGCAGGACGATCAGCCCGAGGACCCCCAGCCCGCTCGCCGGCCACCACGCGGAGACCGCTGCATCGGGCGTCAGGCGCACCGCGATCAGGGCGAGGGCGAAGACCCCCAGCGCGACGGCGGGGGCGATCGCTGCTCGCCGCCAGCCCGTCAGGTCGCGCATCATGCCCACATCGTCGTCCATCGGGACGCGTGGCGCAGGGATTAGCCCCGGATGCTGGCGGCCCCGGGTGACCCGCGGCACACTGGCGCCGTGACCACCCTCCCTCCGCCCGCGGTCGAGGTCCTCGGCCGCACCGTGGACCTGCCGGTCCGGGTGCGCCGGGCCGAGGCCTTCACCGCGATGTACGCCGTCCCGCACGCCGCCGCGCAACGCCTGATCGACCGCTCCGGGCTCCGGGCGCTCCCGGCCCTGCCGGGACGCGCACTGGTGGGCCTGGTGTTCGTGCGCTACGTCGACAACGACCTCGGGCCCTACGACGAGCTCGGGGTCGCCGTCCTGGTCGGGCGGCACGACGCCCCGCTGCCGCCGACCGCCGGACCCGCCGCGGTCGGCCGGGCGCTGCGCTCGGGTGGGGCGGGCGTACTGATCCACGAGCTCCCGGTCGACGGGGAGTTCACCTGCGCGGCCGGCCGCGAGATCTGGGGCTTCCCCAAGCAGGTCGGCACCTTCGACACCGACCTCGGCGCCGACAAGCGGACCCGCCTGGTCCTCGACGACCAGCTGGTCTGCGAGTTCGGCGTACGTCGGGGCCTGCCGCTGCCCGCCCCCGGCCTGGGGTTGGCGCTGACGGCCTACTCCCACCTCGACGGGGTCACCCGCGCCACGACCTGGGAGATGGACCCCACCGGCGTGCGCAGCCGCCCCGGGGGCGCCACGCTGCGCCTGGGGCACCACCCGATCGCCCGCGACCTGGCCGGGTTGGGGCTGCCCAAGCGGGCGCTGTTCAGCACCACCATCGCCAACCTGGCGATGACCTTCGGGCCGGCGACGGCTCTTTGATCAGGCGGGCGCGGAGAGCCCGACCAGCAGGTGCGGCAGCACCTCGCTCGCGGCGGTGTCGGCGCTGAGCACCCCCGCACCGTGGTGGTCGTTGCCCATCCCGTGGAGGAACAGCGCGACGACGGTCTCCGAGAGATGACTGATCGGGATCAGCGGCCGGCGACCGAGCCGGGCCAGTGCGGAGCCGACGATCTCATCGATCTCCCCGCGCAGCCCCGCATGCATCTCGGCGTACGCCGCCCGGGTGCGCTCGGAGCGCATCGCCTGGACGGTGAACTCCTGCTGAAGCAGGAACCACGACCGGTCCTCCGGCATCAGCCCGCGCAGCAGCTCGCCCAGCGATTCGGCCGACCAGTCCTCGTCGAGGTGTTGCATCAGGGCGCGGGCACCGTCGAGCAGCTGGTGGGCCTGCAGCTCGACGACGGCGTGGAACAGTTCCTCGATGCTGGAGAAGTTGGAGTAGAAGGCGCCCCGGCTGAACCCGGCCGCGGTCGTCAGCTCGTCCACGGTGACCCCGTTCGCGCCCTTCTCGGCGAAGACGGCGGCGGCGGCTTCGAGGAGCCGCTGGCGGGTGTTGACCCGGCTGCGCGTGCTGGGGCGGGTGGACGTCGGCACGGACGCAGGATACGCGAACGCATCGAGTACGCCGGTGTATGGACCGACGGGCGGGCGGATGGGGCGGACCCGGGCGGAGGCGAGCCGTGGTGGCCGCCGGTGCCGCAAGGTTCACACAAGTTCCTGCCGGAATCCTTGTCCGGGGCCCCTGCCCTGCCGATCCTCTAGCTGACACCGTTGCGGACCGGAGTCCCCGAAGCGCGCGGGTGCGGTCGTGGAGGGCGACCGCACCCGTGCTCCGCCTCGACCCGACCGGGCCCGGGCGTGCTGCGAGGTGGCGGGAGGGACTGGGATGGAGCAGCGCACGGCGCTGGTGGTGGAGGACGACGCCGACGTCGGCGAGCTGGTCGGCAACGTGCTGAGCCAGGTCGGCTTCGACGTACGGATCGCCGGTGACGGCGAGGCCGCGCTGCGTGCCTTCGCCGCCGACGAGCCCGAGTTGATCACGCTCGACCTCAACCTCCCCGGCGTCGACGGGATCGAGCTGTGCCGCCGGATCCGGCGCACCAGCAGCGCGTACCTGATCATGCTCACCGCCCGCGCCGAGGAGGCCGACCGGCTGATCGGGCTGGAGGTCGGCGCCGACGACTACCTGACCAAGCCGTTCTCGACCCGCGAGCTGCGCGCGCGGGTGTCGGCCCTCTACCGCCGGCCGGCGGTGCTCTCGGGTTGGGACCGTCCCGGCGACGACGGCGACGGCGTCCTCGACGGCGGCGCGGGACTGCTGGTCAACGGCACCCGGCGCGACGCCCTGGTCGACGGTCGGGTGGTCGCCCTGACCCGCACCGAGTTCGACCTGCTGCACTGGCTGGTGCGGCACGGCGGCGTCGTGCAGGACCGTGCCACCCTGGTCCGGGAGCTGTGGGACGGCGAGGCCGAGCCGGGCCACCTGGTCGACGTGCACGTGGCGAACCTGCGGCGCAAGCTGCGCCAGCACGCGCCCGCGACGGAGTGGATCCGTACGGTGCGCGGGATCGGCTACCGCTTCGACCGCGCGACCTGAGGTCCCCACCGACGACCGGTCTGCCACGCTGGCGGCATGCGGATGTTCGTGGCCGTCCAGCCGTCGCTCGCGGCGGTCGAGGACCTCGCGGAGTTCTGGGAGCCCCGGCGTACGGCGACCCGGGCGGGGAGCGGTCTGCGGTGGAGCGACCCCGACCAGTGGCACTTCACGCTGGCGTTCATGCCCGCGGTGCCCGACCGGGTGGTCGAGGACCTGGTCGAGGCGGTCGCGGCCGCGGCGCAGCGGCGTACGCCGTTCGCGATGCGGATCGCCGGCGGCGGGGCGTTCCCGGGGGTCGCCGACGCGAAGGTGGTCTGGGCGGGCGCCGAGACCGACGAGGAGGGGCGGACCGAGCTCGACCGGCTCGCCCGCGGGGTCCGCGCCGGCGCCGCCCACGCGGGGGCCGATCCCGGGGGCGGCCGGTTCCGTCCGCACCTCACGCTGGGCCGGCTCGCCCGCCCACGCGACGTGGTCGACTGGGTGCGCGTACTCGACACCTACCGCGGCCCGTGGTGGCAGGTCGAGGAGGTCGTGGTGGTCTCCTCCCACCTCGGCGAGGGGCCGCGCGGGCGTCCGCGGTACGCGGAGGTGGCGCGTGCTCGGTTGGGCCCACCCGACGGGGGTCCCGGAAGATAGGGTCGGGTCGCAAGCAGCCGACGTGCCGCGGGAGGCACCGTGACCTACCTACTCCGTGTGGAGCTGCCCGACGTCCCCGGTTCCCTGGGCCGGGTGGCGTCTGCGATCGGTGAGGCCGGTGGCGACATCGGGGCGATCGAGATCGTCGAGCGCCGCGACGGGTTCGCCGTCGACGACGTACTGCTCGACCTCGCGCCCGGGCAGATGCCCGACTCGGTGGTCTCGGCGTGCGGCAGCCTCGACGGGGTCACGGTCATGTGGATCTCGCGGTACGCCGCCGGTGGCAATCTCTTCCTCGACCTCGAGGCGGTCGAGCAGCTCACCACCGACCCCGCCGCCGCCCTCGACACGCTGGTCGACCTGCTGCCGCTGACCTTCCGGGCCGACTGGGGGATGCGCGTACGGCGCACCGGCGACGGGGTCGAGCACGTGCACCGCACCTCGGCCGCTCCCGAGGCCGCCGACGGCGCGGCCGACGCCTGGTTCCCGCTCGAGCGGGCGCAGCGGTTGCCCGTACCCGAGGGGTGGGAGCGCTGGACTTCCACGGTGGTCGCCGGCGCGCCGTTGTGCTCGGCCGACGACATCGTGGTCTTCGGGCGGCGCGGCGGTCCGGAGGTGCTGGACTCCGAGATCGCCCGGCTGGGACACCTGGCCGCGCTCGCCGACTCCATCGGCGGGACCCGCTGACCCTCGCCCCGCGCGCGGCCGGGGGTCAGGGCGTCGGGGTGAGGACGACGACCGGGATCGTGCGCTCGGTCTTCTGCTCATAGTCCGCGTACGGCGGGAAGGCCGCCACGGCACGCTCCCACCAGACCTCGCGCTCCGCGCCGGTCACCTCGCGCGCGGTGTAGGTGGTGCGCACCGGACCGTCCTGGAGCTCGACGGTGGGGTTGGCGAGGAGGTTCGGGTACCACTGCGGGTGCGTGGGCGCACCGCCCTGGGAGGCCACGACGGCGTACTCGCCCTCGTGCTCGACCCGCATCAGCGGGGTCTTGCGCAGCTTGCCGCTCCGCGCCCCGACCGTGGTCAGGATGATCACGGGACGCCCCTGCATCTGGTTGCCCTCGCGCCCGTCGGTGCGCTCGTAGGTCTCGACCTGGTCGCGGACGAACGCGACGGGGCTGGGCTCATAGGTTCCGGTGAGTGCCATGCCTGGATCCTTCCCCGCGCGCCGGCCTCGATAGCCTGCCGGGCATGCCGCAGTCCGACACCGTCGTCTCCGAGACCTTC
>JAJUGK010000060.1 GCA_029268205.1 Nocardioidaceae bacterium | reverse complement strand
GTCGCGCGCGCCGCGAGCGACGCCGCGCGGGCCACCGCCGCGGTGCCGACCACGCGGCTGGGCCACGTCGTGCGGGCGGCGGCGACCGCCGCCCGGGAGGCGCTGGTCCACACCCCCGAGCAGTTGCTGGTCCTGCGCGACGCCGGGGTGGTCGACGCCGGCGGCCGCGGCCTGTGCGTGATCCTCGACGCCGCGGAGTCCGCCATCACCGGCAAGCGGCCGGTCGGTGCGCCGGTGCGGCTCGGCGAGCAGCGCCGGATCCCCGTGCCGCTGCCCACCGGCGACCTCACCGCCGGCGGCCCGGCGTATGAGGTCATGTATCTCCTCGACGCCGAGGACGCCACGATCCCGCAGTTGCGGCGCACCCTGGCCGCGCTGGGCGACTCGCTGGTGGTCGTCGGCGGCGACGGGCTGTGGAACGTGCACGTGCACGTCGACGACGTCGGCGCCGCGATCGAGGCGGGGCTGGTGGCGGGGAGACCCCGGCGGGTGAAGGTGACCCACTTCGCCGAGCAGGTGGGGCGCTCCGCGCAGGGGGCAGAGCACGCGCCGGCCCGCACCCCCGCCCGCAGCGGACGCAAGGTCGTCATCGTGGCGGCCGGGCCCGGCCTGGCGGAGCTGTTCGCGGACTCCGGGGCCGTGGTCGTCCGCGGCGGTCCGGGACGACGGCCCTCCACCGGCGACCTGCTGCAGGCGGTCCTCGACTGCGGCGCCGCCGAGGTGGTGCTCCTACCCAACGACGCCGACTCGTTGCGGGTCGCGGAGGCGGCGGCGCGCACGGCGGAGGCCGACGCCGACGTCCGGGTCGCGGTGGTCCCCACGATCGCCCAGGTGCAGGGCCTGGCGGCACTGGCGGTGCACGAGCCCGGCCGCGCGTTCGAGCACGACCTGGTCCAGATGACCGCTGCCGCCCGGCACGCGCGGCACGGCGCGGTCACCGTCGCGGTGAAGGAGGCGATGACCACCGCCGGTCCCTGCTCGCCCGGCGACGTCCTCGGGGTGATCGAGGGCGACTTCGTCGAGGTGGGCGCCGACCTCTTCGCCGTCGCGACGACCGTGCTCGAGCGGTTGCTCGGCGGCGGTGGCGAGCTGGTGACGATCGTGGCCGGGGCCGACGGCTCCGAGCTCGCGGCGCGGTGCGCCGAGCACATCGAGAGCGTCCACCCCACCGTCGACGTCGTGGTCTACGAGGGCGGGCAGGAGCGCTACCCCCTGCTCGTGGCGGTGGAGTGAGCGTGCTGCGCGTCCTCCCGCACACCCGGCTCGACCAGCTCGCCGGCGGCAAGAAGGGCAGCCAGGAGGCGCTGGCGAAGCTCGGTCTGCACACCGTCGGCGACCTGCTCCACCACCACCCGCGCCGCTACATCGCCAAGGGCGAGCTGAGCACCCTGGCCGACGTCGAGCCCGACACCCACGTCAGCGTGGTCGGACGCGTGGTGCGCGCCGAGGTCCACCCCTACCAGGACCGGCGCACCCGACAGCAGGCCTGGCGCGTCGAGCTCGTGGTCGCGGTCGAGGGGGAGCGCCTGCTGCTGACCTTCTTCGACCGGCGCAAGCACATCGCCGACTGGCGGATCGATCGCTTCCAGCCCGGGACCGTCGGGATCTTCTCCGGCAAGCTCGGCGAGTTCCGCGGGCGCCTCCAGCTCACCCACCCCGACGCGACGCTGTTCGGCACCGAGGGCGACGCCGCCATGGAGTTCGAGCTGCAGCCCGACCTCACCCCGGTCTACCCGGCCTCGGCGAAGGTCCAGACCTGGCAGCTGCGCGACCTGGTCAAGCTCGCGCTCGAGCTGCTCGACGACTGGCCCGAGGTGGTCCCGCGCTCGGTCCGCCGCGCACACGGGCTGGTGACGGGACGACAGGCGGTGGAGTGGATCCACCGTCCCGCCGACCGCACCCAGGTCGAGCGGGCGGCGGAGTACTTCAAGTTCGCCGAGGCGTTCACCGCCCAGACGTTGCTGGCCCGCCGCCGGGTGGCGCTGCGCTCGGTCGCGAGCACCGCGCGGCTCCCGCGTGCGGGCGGGCTCCTGGAGGCCTTCGACGACCAGCTCCCGTTCGAGCTCACCCAGGGCCAGAGAGAGGTCGGCGAGCAGATCCTCGACGACCTCGCCCAGACGCACCCGATGCAGCGTCTGCTCCAGGGCGAGGTCGGGTCCGGCAAGACCGTGGTGGCGCTGCGGGCGATGCTGCGTACGGTCGACGGGGGCGGGCAGGCCGCCCTCCTCGCGCCGACCGAGGTGCTGGCCCAGCAGCACGCCCGATCGCTGCGGGCGATGCTCGGCCCGCTCGCGGAGGCGGGAATGCTCGGCGGGTCGGATCACGCGACCCGGGTCACCCTGCTGACCGGCTCGCTCCCGACCGCCGCGCGCCGCGAGGCGCTGCTCGACATCGCGTCCGGTGCCGCCGGCATCGTCGTGGGCACCCACGCCCTGCTCCAGGACAACGTCGACTTCGCCGACCTCGGACTCGTCGTGGTCGATGAGCAGCACCGCTTCGGGGTCGAGCAGCGCGCCGAGCTCACCGCCAAGTCCGACCGGCCCCCGCACCTGCTGGTCATGACGGCCACGCCGATCCCGCGCACCGTGGCGATGACCGTCTTCGGCGACCTCGAGACCTCCCTGCTCACCGAGGTGCCCCGCGGCCGGGCGGGCGTGCAGACCACCGTCGTGCCGATCAGCGAGCGCCCCGGCTGGCTCGACCGTGCCTGGGAGCGCATCACCGAGGAGGTCGCCGCCGGACACCAGGCCTTCGTCCTCTGCCCCAAGATCGAGGCCGACCCCGACGACCCCGCCGGCGCAGCAGTGGAGTCCGTCGCCGACCTGCTCGCGCAGGGACCGTTGTCCGGGCTCCGGGTCGACCGCCTGCACGGGCGACAGTCGCCGGAGGTGAAGGACCGGGTGATGCGCGGCTTCGCCGACGGCGACATCGACGTGCTGGTGTGCACCACGGTGGTCGAGGTCGGTGTCGACGTCCCCAACGCGACGGTCATGGTGATCCTCGACGCCGACCGGTTCGGCCTGTCCCAGCTGCACCAGATCCGCGGCCGCGTCGGCCGCGGCTCGGCGCCCGGCCTGTGTCTGCTCGTGACGCGCGCGCCGCAGGCGTCGCCCGCTTTCGAACGGCTGACCGCCATGAGCGCGACCTCCGACGGGTTCGCGGTGGCCCAGCTCGACCTCGTCACCCGGCGGGAGGGCGACGTGCTCGGCGCCTCCCAGGCCGGGTCGGCGTCGGGCTTCCGCCACCTGTCGGTCGTCGCCGACGAGGAGGTCATCGTGCGGGCCCGCGGCGCCGCGGCCGACTACCTCGCCGAGGACCCGGCCCTCGACGCGGCGCCCGACCTGATGGCGGCGATCGCCGATCTCGAGACCAGCGGCCGGGGCGACTACCTGGAGCGCGGATGACCCGGATCATCGCCGGCAGCGCCCGCGGGCGCCGACTGCGCACCCCGCCGGGCGACACCACCCGTCCCACCGCCGACCGGGTCCGGGAGGCGCTGTTCTCCTCACTCGAGGCGGAGCTCGGCGGATGGGACGGCATCCGGTTCCTCGACCTGTACGCCGGCAGTGGTGCCGTCGGTCTCGAGGCGCTCTCCCGCGGCGCCGCCGCGGCCACCCTCGTCGAGCAGGACCGCCGGGCGCTCGGGGTGCTCCGGGCCAACGTGGCGACCCTGGGGTTGCCCGGTGCGCAGGTGCTCGCCGGGCCGGTCGAGCGGGTGGTCGCGCACCCGCCGGCGCCGGGGGCCGGGGGCAGCGGGGCGCCGGGGGGCTTCGACGTCGTCTTCGCCGACCCGCCCTATCCACTGGCCTCGGGCGAGGTCGACGCGGTGGTCGCCGCGCTCGTCGCCCACGGCTGGCTCGCCACCGAGGCCCTGGTGGTGGTCGAGCGCGGTCGGCGCGGGGAGGAGTTGCGGTTCGCCCCGCCCGTCGTGGTCGACCGCACACGCTCCTACGGCGAAGCGACGCTTTGGTACGGTCGCGCCGACGCGTGACCCGCGCGTCTGGTCATCGCCGACTGGGAGGTACGCGTGGGCAGGGCTGTATGTCCGGGAACCTTCGACCCGGTGACCCTGGGGCACCTCGACATCTTCACCCGGGCCGCGGCCCTCTTCGACGAGGTCGTCATCGCGATCGGCACCAACCCCTCGAAGAAGCGGCTCTTCACGGCCGATGAGCGCATCGCGATGCTCGAGGAGACGACCGCCCATCTGCCCAACGTGAGCGTCGCCGGATTCACCGGGCTGTTGACGGACTTCTGTCGTGAGCGGGATATCCACGCCATCGTGAAGGGACTGCGCAGCGCCGAGGACTTCGGCTACGAGCTCCAGATGGCCCAGATGAACGACCGGCTGACCGGGGTCGAGACGGTCTTCGTGCCGACGCGCCCGGAGTTCGCCTTCGTGTCCTCGAGCCTGGTCAAGGAGGTGGCGAGCTTCGGCGGCGACGTCAGCCCGTTCCTCCCGCCCCGGGTGCTGGCGCGGCTCCGCGAGCGCCTCGACGCATGACCGGACGGGGAACAGGGAAGACTAGGCGCGCCCCGGGACCGGGGCCGGAGGGAGACAACGAAACCGTGGACGTCAACGATCGGCTGGCCGCGCTGCGGGCCCTGATCACCCGTGCTCGAGCGATGCCGATGTCGACATCGGTGGTCGTCAACCGGGCGGAGGTGCTCGAGCTGCTCGACGACCTCGAGGCGGCGGTCCAGGGTGCGGCCGCGGAATCCGCGCGGCTGCTCGCCCAGCGCGATGCCCTGCTGGCCGAGGCGCGGGCGGAGGCCGACCAGATCATCAAGGACGCCCACTTCGAGCGCGACCGGCTCGTCTCCGACACCGAGGTCTACACCGTCGCCAAGCGCAAGGGCGAGGCCCTGGTCATCGACGCCCAGACCGAGGCCAGCGAGCTGCGCAAGGAGACCGACGACTACGTCGACTCCTCCCTGGCGAACTTCGAGATCACCCTCGAACGCACCCTCGAGGCCGTCCGCCGCGGCCGCACCCGGCTGGCGGGGCGCTCCGTACTCGACCAACTCGGCGGCGACGACGTCGACGCGATCCGGCTGCCCGAGCACCTCGAGGGCGATCGCTGACGACGGGCGTGCCAGCGGCCGATCGACCCGGCGATTTCGCACCCGGCGCCTGCATCGGTAAACTCCCGATGTTCTGTTGTGCCTGCGACGAAGTGGATCCGTGACCAGTCTCGACCCGAGAGCGCCGCTCGTGCTCGACACCCGCGAGCTCGGCCGACGCCCGGGGTCCCAACGACAGGTCACCCGCTCCGTGGAGGCGCCAGCAGAACTCGGCATAGAGGTACTCAGCGTTCCCGAAGGGTCGCCGGTGGAGCTCTCGCTCCGCCTCGAGGCGGTCATGGAGGGGGTGCTCGTCACCGGGACGGCCACGGCCGGCCTGGAGGGTGAGTGCGTCCGGTGCCTGGAGCCGATCTCCGAACCCACGGAGGTCGCGCTGCAGGAGTTGTTCGTCTATGACGACAGCGACATCGAGGACGACGACGAGGAGGGGGTCTTCCGTCTCGACGGTGACCTGCTCGACCTCGAGCCACTGCTGCGGGACGGGATAGTGCTCTCACTGCCCTTCCAGCCGCTGTGCCGGGACGACTGTCCGGGGTTGTGCATCGAGTGCGGTGCGCGCCTGGCGGATGACCCGGGACACCAGCACGAGGAGCCCATCGACCCCCGATGGGCCGGGCTCGCGGCGCTGGTGGAAGAGTCCGACGGTCCATCCGACCGTTCTGCAACAGGCGAAGCCGGGCCGCGAGGGCCCGAGCCGAAGAGGAGTGAGTGAAGTGGCAGTCCCGAAGCGGAAGATGTCGCGCAGCAACACGCGTCACCGTCGTTCGCAGTGGAAGGCCGTGGCGCCGTCCCTGGTCGACTGCGCCAACCCCGCCTGCAACGCCAAGCACCTCCCGCACCGGGCGTGCGGCGAGTGCGGCCAGTACGGCGCGCGCAACGAGCGTCGTCAGGTCCTCTGACCAGCGACCTCGGCGTGAGCGAGGCGTCCGCGGCCGACGCGTACGACGACCTGCGCAAGCAGCTCGGTGATCCGGTCCTGGATCCCGAGCTGCTCGAGCATGCGCTGACCCACCGCTCCTACGCCTACGAGAACGGCGGCCTGCCGACCAACGAGCGCCTGGAGTTCCTCGGCGACTCCGTGCTCGGCGTCGTCGTCACCGAGACGCTCTATCGCACCCACCCCGACCTCTCCGAGGGTCGGTTGGCCAAGCTGCGGGCCGCGGTGGTCAACGCCCGCGCCCTCGCACAGGTTGCGCGCACGATCGGGCTGGGCGAGCACATCAAGCTCGGCCGCGGCGAGGAGTCCACGGGCGGCCGTGACAAGGCCTCGATCCTGTCCGACACCGTCGAGGCCGTCATCGGTGCGGTCTACCTCAGCGGCGGGTTCGCCGTCGCGACCGAGGTGGTGCACCGGCTCTTCGACCCGCTCATGGATGCCGCGGCCGCCCTCGGTGCCGGCCTCGACTGGAAGACCAGCCTCCAGGAGCTGGCCGCCGAGCACGGGCTCGGCGTGCCCGAGTACGTGATCGAGGACTCCGGGCCCGATCACGAGAAGACCTTCACCGCGCGCGTCCGGGTCGGCGACCGGCTCTACGGGCACGGCACGGGCAGGTCGAAGAAGGAGGCCGAGCAGCAGGCCGCCGAGACCGCCTACACGGCGTTGTCGCAGCAGGCCGGCGGCGCCGCCCCGGCGACCCAGGACCCGGCCGCCGGACAGGGCACCCAGGACTGACGCGCCGGTGCCCGAACTGCCCGAGGTCGAGGTCGTCCGCCGGGGTCTGGAGCGACACGTGGTCGGCCGGCGCCTGGCGGCGGTCGACGTGCTGCACCCGCGTCCGGTCCGGCGCCACCCCGGTGGGCCCGACGATTTCGCCGCGCGGACGACCGGCAGGACGGTGCTGGCCGTCCGCCGCCGGGGCAAGTACTTCTGGCTCGCCCTCGACGACGGCGCGGCGATCCTCGGACATCTGGGGATGAGCGGTCAGATGCTGGTGCAACCGGCATCGGCGGGTGACGAGCGGCACCTGCGCGTGCGGTTCACCCTCGACGACAGCCAGGAGCTGCGCTTCGTCGACCAGCGGATGTTCGGCGGGCTGCTCGTCGCCGACGACGGCGCGGAGTTGCCGCCGCAGATCGCGCACATCGCCCGCGACCCCCTCGACCCGCTGTTCGACGACGTCGCCTTCGCGCGGCGCCTCCGGCGCCGGGAGGTCGGTCTGAAGCGCCAGCTGCTCGACCAGACCCTGGTCAGCGGTGTGGGCAACATCTACGCCGATGAGGCGCTGTGGCGCTCGCGTCAGCACGGCGACCGGCCCGGGGCCCGGCTCCGACAGGCCGAGGCCCTCGAGCTCATCGGCCACGCGCGCGCGGTCATGGAGGCGGCGCTGGCCGAGGGTGGCACGTCCTTCGACGCGCTCTATGTCAACGTCAACGGCGAGAGCGGCTACTTCGATCGGGCCCTGCATGCCTACGGGCAGGAGGGGCGGCCGTGCGCGCGGTGTGGCACGCCGATCCGCCGGGTGGCGTTCATGAACCGCTCGTCGTACTTCTGCCCGGCGTGCCAGCGCCCGCCCCGCGCGCCCCGGCGCCCGAGCGCCGCGCCGGGTCGGATTGACCCGACGCGCCAACGGTGAGATTCTTGGGAGTCGTCTGCACGGTGGCCGGTCCCGGCCCCTCGGACCACACGCTCCGGCACCCGACACCGCTCGCCCCGCGCCCGGTGAGCCCGCCCCGGTGGAAGGAACCCCATGGCCAAGGCCCTGCTCGGTCACATGAGCACCGGCGACCCCCGCGTCACCGCCCAGTTGGCCGCCGAGAACCGGCGACTGCGCCAGCGGGTCGCTGACCTGGAGGCGCACGTGCTGCGTCTGCAGGCCGAGAACGACAAGCTCGCCGCGGAGGTCGCCGGTCAGCCGCTGCTGACGCTCGACGACCCCTCGATGCAGCCGGCCTGACCCCGCCGCTGCGGCGGAGGTCCGCCACCACGCGCCTGCGGTCCGTTCCGGCCGTCGGGTCGCTAGGATGCGACGCACGCACGCCAGCCGGAACGGGGGATGACTGACGTGGGTGACGACCTCTACATCGACGGCGCCGTGCTGCGCCGGGTCCGCACCAACCTGGGGCGGATCGAGACGCTCCTGGAGCGCCCGGCGAGCGACATGAAGGCGCTCGACGGCAGCGAGCTGGGGCCGGCCCGACTGCGTGCCCGGGTCAACGAGTTCGCCGACGAGTGGGCCTACGGGATCCAGCAGCTGGGGGAGTTCACCGCCTCCGCCGTCGACGCCCTCAACTCCATCGAGGAGGCCTTCGCGCGGGCCGACACCGATCTGGCGTCCGCACTCAACGACGCCAACGGGGTCGATTGATGGCGCCGACCTCCGCAGCCGACTATCCCCATCTGGGCTTCGACCCGACGCCGGGCGACGTCTGGCAGGTCAACGAGGTGGTGCGGTCGTTGCGCACCACCGCCCACGCGCTCACCGAGATCCGCAGCGTCCTGCACGGCGCTGACGACGGCGAGTGGCGCGGCCACGCCGCGATCGCCTTCCGCGATCTGCTCGCCGACGATCTGCGGCCCAAGATCGACGCGGCGGAGCTCGCCTTCGGCGACGCCTTCCGCGCCCTTGACACCTGGGCCGATGACCTGGCGACCTACCAGCACCGGGCGCGGCTGCTGGAGGAGCGGGCGCGCCGCGCGCAGGTCGACGTCGACGCCGCCCAGCAGGTGCTCGACGGGCTGCCGCCGGAGCCGCCCCCGGGCACGCCGCCCCCGTCCGACCCGGCGGAGCAGGCCCGTCAGGAGCAGGACGCCGAGACCCGGCGTACGCAGGGTTCGGCGCTGACCGAGGCGGCCGGTCGGCTCGAGCGCGCCCGCACCGACGCCGAGGGCCTGCAGGAGGAGTACGAGGACCGCGCGCGGGAGATCGCCGGGATGCTCGCCGCCGCCGTCGACGCCGCGCCGGCGGAGCCGGGCTGGTTCGACCGGGCGATCGACGCCATCGGTGACGCGCTCAGCGCGCTCGGTGACCTGATCGCCGACCTGAGCGACGCGGTGCTCGACGTCCTGCAGCAGATCGCGCCGCTGCTGGAGTTCCTCGGCGAGCTCACCGGCCTGGTCGCGACCGTCCTCGGCCTGCTCGCGCTCATCCCCGGACTCAACTGGCTCGGGGTGCCGGCGCTCGTGCTGGGCGGAATCTCGTTCCTGATGAACTACCTCGCCGACGCGGGGGCGACCGGGAGCTGGTTGGAGCCGATGACCACCGCCGAGTTCTGGGTCGGCGCGGCGTCGCTGGCGATCGGCGTCGGCGGCCTCTACGTCGGCAACCAGCTGACCGCGGCTGCGCGCCTGAGCGGCAACACCCGGATGGTGCCGCAACTGCTCATCGGTGGCACCCGCGAGGTGCCGTACGGCTTCTTCTCGATGCTGTCGGGCAAGGTCACCTCCATGGAGGCCGCCGAGCTCGTGTGGCGCACGGTCAACCTGCGCGGGGCCTACTGGAGTCTCGGCGAGACGATCCTCGGCGCCGGCGACAAGACCGGGTTCGCCGCGACCCTGACCCCCGACCAGCTCGCCTCGCGGCGCTGGACCGCCGACCCGGTGGTGGTGCGATGAGTCCCGTGCGCGGGCCCGGCCCGGCCCGACCGCTCGCCGCCGATGCTCGGGTCGATCTGCTGCTCCCGCCCGACTTCCACGACCTCCTGCAGCCCGAGGACCCCATCCAGGCGCGCGTCGAGGTCGACACCCTGCTGCGCCGGTTGCTGCCGGCGATGCCGGACCCCCACCTCGCCTCCGCGGTCGAGGGGATGATGCGCTGGCGTGCGCAACTGCAGGCCGCCCACGTCCTCCTGCACGGCGTCGTCGCGGTCCCGGCCGGCGAGCACAGCCCCGTCCCGGTGCACTGGCACGTGCTGGCGGCCGCGCTCGAGGTGCCCGCTCCCGAGGAGCTCGACGTCGGTGTGCTGTTCAGCCGGGCGGTCGGGCAGCGCCTCGACACCACGCGCGCCCATGTGGAGAGCTTCCCCAGCCGGATGGGGTGGGGCGTCGGCGTGCTGACCTCCTTCGTGCCGCGCCTGCCCGAGGCCATCGCGCCGCTCGCGGCGGCGCTGGGCAGCGCGGGCAGCCGGGTGACCGTGGGCGCTCCGGCCCTCCCGGGCGGCGGTGAGGTCGGGGTCGCCGCCACGGTGACCGGTCGGCACGGGTCCGGCCTCGCGCTGGGCGTGCTCGGCATCTGCCTCGACCCCGACCAGGTGCTGGAGCTCGGGGCCCTGGTGACGACCATCGGGGCCGGCTCGGTCCTCGATCCGGGCGCCACGCCGACGGCGTCGGACCCGGGGGCGCACGCACCGGCTCCCTGAGCACGGACTCGGCCGCCGCCGTGCCCGGCCGCACCGGTCCGAGCCGCCCGGGGTGGTTCCCGGGCCGCGGCGCCCCCGCGTCGTACGCTGTGGGCGCTGCTTCCCCGCGGGGCGTCTTTGGCAAGATGCGCCGTCAGCGCCCGCCCGCCGCTCGTGAGGAGTCCGCACCGTGTACCTCAAGTCCCTGACGCTCCGGGGCTTCAAGTCGTTCGCCTCCTCGACGACGCTCCAGCTCGAGCCGGGGATCACCTGCATCGTCGGCCCGAACGGGTCGGGCAAGTCCAACGTCGTCGACGCCCTGGCCTGGGTGATGGGCGAGCAGGGCGCCAAGTCGCTGCGCGGCGGCAAGATGGAGGACGTCATCTTCGCCGGCACCTCCGGTCGCCCGCCGCTGGGCCGCGCCGAGGTGCAGCTGACCATCGACAACTCCGACGGTGCGCTGCCGATCGAGTACTCCGAGGTCACCATCTCGCGCACCATGTTCCGCAACGGCGGTTCGGAGTACGCGATCAACGGGCAGGGCTGCCGGCTGCTCGACGTGCAGGAGCTGCTCTCCGACTCCGGCATCGGGCGCGAGATGCACGTCATCGTGGGGCAGGGGCAGCTCGACTCGATCCTGCACGCGACCCCCGAGGACCGACGGGGGTTCATCGAGGAGGCCGCCGGCGTCCTCAAGCACCGCAAGCGCAAGGAGAAGGCGCTCCGGAAGCTCGACTCCACCGAGGGCAACCTGACGCGGTTGCAGGACCTGCTCACCGAGATCCGGCGTCAGCTCAAGCCGCTGGGCAAGCAGGCCGAGGTCGCCCGTCAGGCCGCCGTCGTCCAGGCCGAGGCGCGGGACGCCCGCGCCCGGCTGCTGGCCGACGACCTCGTCACCGCCCGCACCGCCCTCGAGCAGGAGATGGCCGACGAGTCCGCGCTGCAGGCCCGGCGCGCCGAGGTCGAGCAGGCCGTGACCGCCGCCCGCTCCCGCGAGGCCGAGCTCGAGGCGGCGCTGCGCGAGGACCTGCCGGCGCTGTCCCGCGCCCAGGAGGTGTGGTTCGGGCTGACCGCGCTGCGCGAGCGGTTGCGCGGCACGGTCGGGCTCGCCGAGGAGCGGGTCCGCAACGCCGCCGACGCCTCATCGGCCGGCGAGACCGGCTCCGGTCGTGACCCCGACGAGCTGCGGGCGGAGGCTGCTCGGATGCGCGAGCGGGAGGAGCAGATCACCGCCGAGATCACCGCGCACCGCGAGGCCCTCGACACCGCGGTGGCCGCCCGCCAGGAGGCCGAGGCCGCGCACCAGGCCGAGGACCAGCGGATCACCGCACTCCAGCGCGCCGCCGCCGACCGGCGCGAGGGCCTGGCCCGGCTCCAGGGCAAGGTCAACGCCGTCCGCAGCCGGGCGGCCGCGGCCGAGGCGGAGATCGAACGCCTCACCGCGGCCCGCGCCGAGGCGCTCGCGCGCGCCGACCGGGCGCAGCGCGACTTCACCGCGCTGGAGACCCGGATCGCCGGGCTCGACGCGGGGGAGGAGGGCCTGGACGCCGAGCACGAGGAGGCCGCCGCCGCGCTGGCCGAGATCGACGAACGGCTCGCCGCGGTGCGCGAGCAGGTCCAGCAGGCCCACCGCGACCGGGCGGCGCTCGCCGCCCGCAAGGAGGCGCTCGAGCTCGGGCTCCAGCGCAAGGACGGCGCGGCCGCCCTGCTGGCGGCCAGCGACCGGGTCTCGGGTCTGCTCGGGTCCGTCGCGGCGCTCGTCAGCGTCCGCTCCGGGCACGAGACCGCCATTGCCGCGGCCCTCGGTTCGGCCGCCGACGCGGTGGTCGTCGGCGGCATCGACGACGCCGTCGACGCCCTCGACCGGCTCAAGACCGAGGATCTGGGGCGGGCGGGGATCCTGGTCGGGTCCGACCGCGGGGATGCCCAGCCCCCGCGCGACCTCCCGGCGGGCGCCACCGCGGCCCTCGACGTCGTCGAGTGCCCGGCGCCGTTGCGCCCGGCGCTCGGGCGGCTGTTGGCCGACACCGTGCTCGTCGACGACCTCGCGGCCGCGCGCGCGGTGGTCGCCGCGCGCCCCGACCTCACTGCGGTGACCGCCGATGGCGACGTGCTGGGCGCGCTGGTCGTCGCCGGCGGGTCCAGCAGCGCCCCGAGCCTGTTGGAGGTCCAGGCGGCCGTCGACGAGGCCACCGCGCAGCTCGAGGCGGCTGCCCACACCGAGGAGCGGCTGGGCTTCGAGCAGACCCGGTTGGAGAACGAGCGGGCCGACGCCCAGCGGCGCGTCGACGTGGCGCTCGCCCAGCTGCACGAGTCCGACGCCACCCTCGCGGCCGTCGCCGAGGAGCTCGGCCAGCACGCCTCCCAGGTCCGCTCCGCACGCGGCGAGGCCGAGCGGCTCGAGCAGGCCATCGCGAAGGCCGAGGAGGCCCGCGACGCCGACGTCGCCGGCCTGGAGGAGCTCGAGCAACGCCTCACCGCGGCCCAGGAGACCGAGGACGAGGACCCCGACACCGCCGTGCGCGAGCAGCTCGCCGAGCAGGCCCGCGCCGCGCGGCAGTCCGAGATGGACGCCCGCCTGGCCCTGCGGACGGCCGAGGAGCGCGGACGGGCGCTGCACGGCCGGGCGGATGCGCTCGAGCGGAGCGCCACGGAGGAGGAGGCCGCCCGCGAGCGGGCCCGCGAGCGCCGCGAACGGCTCATCCGCGAGGGGGAGGCCGCGCGCGCCGTGGTCGCGGGGGCGACCCAGGTGCTGCGGTTCCTGGAGTTCTCCATCGACCGGGCCGCCGACGAGCGCGCCGCGGTCGAGCGCTCCCGCGCCGGTCGCGAGCAGCAGCTGCGTGAGGTGCGCGAGGACCTGCGCGACCTCGGTCGGGAGCACGACAAGTTGGTCGACTCCGTCCACCGCGACGAGATGGCTCGCGCGCAGCAGCGCATGCGCATCGAGCAGCTCGAGGAGCGGGCGCTGGAGGAGCTCGGGCTCGACCCGGAGGCACTGGTCGCCGACTACGGGCCCGACCAGCTCGTGCCCCCGGTCGACGCACCCGGCCCCGCGCCCGCAGCGGCGGGGGAGGACCGCGTTGAGATCGGCGAGCCGCGCGAGGAGGAGACGCGCGGCGCGGACACCGACAGCGTCGTGACGGGCGACGGGGTGACGGAGTCGGCCGAGGAGGCCGAGGAGGCTGCCGTACCCGCGGGGGTGCCGTTCGTCCGCGAGGAGCAGGAGAAGCGGCTGAAGAAGGCCGAGCGGGCCCTGGCGATGCTCGGGCGGGTCAACCCGCTGGCGCTCGAGGAGTTCTCGGCGATGGAGGAGCGGCACAAGTTCCTCACCGAGCAACTGGAGGACCTCAAGCAGACCCGCAAGGACCTGCTCGACATCGTGCGGGAGGTCGACGAGCGGGTCGAGCAGGTGTTCACCGAGGCCTGGAACGACGTCCGGGTCGCCTTCGACCACGTCTTCTCCCGGCTCTTCCCCGGCGGTGAGGGCAAGCTCGTGCTCACCGACCCCTCGTCGATGCTGACTACCGGCGTCGAGGTCGAGGCGCGGCCGCCCGGCAAGAAGGTCAAGCGGCTCTCGCTGCTCTCCGGCGGCGAGCGCTCGCTGGTCGCGGTGGCCTTCCTGGTCGCGCTGTTCAAGGCCCGGCCGTCGCCGTTCTACATCCTCGACGAGGTCGAGGCCGCGCTCGACGACACCAACCTGGGGCGGCTGCTGGAGATCTACGAGGAGTTGCGCGAGACCAGCCAGCTGCTGGTGATCACCCACCAGAAGCGGACCATGGAGGTCGGCGACGCCCTCTACGGCGTCACCATGCGCGGCGACGGCGTCTCGACCGTCATCAGCCAGCGGTTGCGCGAGACGGAGCCGGCATGAGCGCCGCGACGCCCGACGGGCGGCCGGAGCGCCCCCACCGGGACGACTACGTCGTGTGGCGGCGGGCCACCACCCGGTGGGCCGACGACGACGTCTACGGCCACCTCAACAACGCGCGCTACTACGAGCTGTTCGACACCGCCGTCAACGCCCACCTGATCGAGACCACCGGCGTCGACATCCGCGCCCTGCCCGAGATCGGGGTGGTCGCGGAGACCTCGTGCCGCT
Source organism: Nocardioidaceae bacterium (assembly GCA_029268205.1). GTDB lineage: Bacteria > Actinomycetota > Actinomycetes > Propionibacteriales > Nocardioidaceae > Nocardioides_A. The sequence goes on along the minus strand of JAJUGK010000060.1, from coordinate 814 downwards.
ATTTCCGCGAGATCGGCTTCCCCGCCCCGATCGACATGGGCCTGGCCGTCGAGCGGCTCGGCAACTCCTCGGTGATCTACCGCATCGGGCTCTTCCAGGGCGACGACGACCGCGCCGCCGCCGAGGGCCGCTTCGTCCACGTCTACGTCGACAACTCCCACGGCCCCGGCAACCGCCCCGTCCGGCCCATCCCCGACGTCATCCGTACCGCCGTCGCACCGCTGGTGAGGTGAGGTCGAGTTTCACTACATATGTAGTGAAACTCGCACTGTGTACACGTTCCCGGCGGCGTGTCGTCACAGAACGTGTACGAAGTTCCGGGCGCCGCCGGGCGCCGGGGTCGAGAGCGGGGGCTGGGGGGTCGGGAGCGGGGGCTGGGATGTGACCAGATCCGCGGGCTCGGCGACGATTGGGCGTTGCCCGCGCGTGGCACCCTGGGGTCATGACCCTCATGATCGTGCTGATGCTCGGCATCCTCGCCCTGGCCGGGACGGTCGTGCTCTACGTCGCCTACCCGCACCGGGGGGCCGAGGTCCCGCAAGCGCCGTGGCTGGGCGATGTCCTCCGCCGCGGGGTGGCGTCGCTGCCGACGCTGGACAACCAGGCCGAGCGCGAGGACGTCACCGCCGGCTCCCGCTGACCCTCCGACCCGCCCGAGGTCCAGGCGGGGCGACCGGCCCCCGGTGACGTTGTGGCGCCTCTGCTTGGATGGCCGACGTGGCTGACACCTTCTCCGAGTACATCTGGCTGATCCTCGTCCTCGGCGTCCTGGCCGTCGTGCTGCTCGCGGCGCTGGTCGCGCCGCGTCTGCGCC